>CAZFDL010000008.1:0-1897 GCA_964517905.1 uncultured Anaerolinea sp.
GCGTCGCTGTTGTAGTGTCCGCGGTTGCTGTACGATTGCAGGTAGAAATCGAGGTCGATCATCGCCTGCTCGTCGTCCGCGCAGATGTGCTTGAGGCACCACAGCAGGAGCGAGTCGGAATCGAACGAGTTGAGCGCGCGGATCGACGTTTTGAAATCGGCAAAGAGGGTGATCGTGTAAACAACGATGATGACGATGTTCGTCGCGCCGAAGATCTGCCACGAATGTTTGCGGTTCAACTCCAGAACGCCTCTGCCGAACTGTTGGATATCCTCCGGTCTGGTCTTGCGGTAGAACTCGATGTTCTCAAGAAATGCCTGCTTGTCGAACCGCTCAAAGACTTCATAAGAGAGATCGTCATGGCAGATGGTCAGTCCGTGTTGGAGGATGTCCTGAATGGAATTTACGCTGAAATCCCCGTCGATCCCTTTGAGCATCTCGCCGCTCCGTTCCCTGCGCTCGGGCGTCCCCGACAGCAAATAACGATAGAGCACCGGCTCGATCTGCACGTGACGGATCAGCAACTCGAGCGCGTCGCGCGAGGCAAAATACTTGATGCCAAAGGCGAGAACAGCGTCGATGATCTTTCTCTCGAATCCCCAGGCGTTTCGATGGATGAGGAATTTCAACGGAACCAGGACAATGCGGAGGAAGAAATGCGAGATGGTAAAGAACGGACGGATGACGTTGTAATCGAACCGCGTCTTTTCTCTATCGAATAATTCGTTGATGTACTCCGTGATATAGGGAAATCGCTGCATGGTCGTCCTCCACTCCTTGGCGAGGCAACTATTCGGATACTCCGTTGGACAAGTGCCATCGATATTCTACCCGTTTTCTGCAACGCTACACGGCCCGCCAGGTGTAGGATTCCAGCCATCGATACTTTCGTTCCTGGCTTGGAATATACATCCATGGAACTGCCAAAGCCAGACAAAAAACTGCCAAAATACGCCAATTTGAGAACTGCCGATTAGAATCGGATAACTGACCTTTTCAAACCCCAGGAAGATTCCATGCCAAAATCCGAACAAGGCTTCACCGACGACCGCTATACTATCATCCCTCGCACGGCGATCTTTTTACGCCGAGGGGATTCGTATCTCCTCCTCAAAGGCGCGCCGACAAAACGTCTGTGGGCGAATAAATACAACGGACTCGGCGGTCATGTGGAAAAAGGGGAGGATGTGTTGTCCGCGGCGAAACGCGAACTCCTCGAGGAGACCGGTCTCAGCGCGGACCTCTGGCTGTGTGGCACTGTACTCGTGGACGCGGGTGACGCTCGCCGGGGAATCGGATTATATGTCCTTACCGGGGAATGTGCCGATGGAGAACCCGCGCCATCCCGCGAAGGACTGGCGGAGTGGATTCCGGTCGACAGAATCCGGGAGCTGCCAGTGGTTGAGGATGTGCCAACGCTGATTACGATCATCCATCAGATGAAACGCGGGGATCCACCGTTCAGCGCGCGCTCACATTATGATGAGAATGAAAAGTTGATTGTTGAAATTGGGGATTGAAAAACCATCTCCGTTTGGGGGAGAGAGTGGTCAGGCTTTTATCTCCTTCGCATCGTTACCGTGAAGGTGCTTCCTCTACCGGGGGTGCTGGTCACCGTTAGATTCCCGTGATGTTGTTCGATGACCTGCTTTGTGATGGCGAGTCCCAGTCCGATGCCGCCGAAGAGGTCGTTCTCATGCCGTTCGAGGTGATAGAAGCGGTCAAAGATGCGCGATAAGCTCTCTTTCTCGATACCGATACCATGATCTTGCACGCTGAGGACAACGTCATTTCCGTACACGCTCAAGCGCACATCCACATCTCCCCCTTTGGGGCTGAATTTGATGGCGTTGTCAATGAGGGCGGAGAGGGCGCGCTCGAGGGATTTGGAATCGCC
>CAZFDL010000008.1:1997-26811 GCA_964517905.1 uncultured Anaerolinea sp.
AGGGGGGTTCGCAATTCGTGAGCGATGTTCGTGAGGAACTCGCGGCGGGCGAGGTCTTGTTCAGCAAGTTTTTGATACGCCTCCGCGAGTTCGCTCGCGCGCAGGCGGAGGTCGTCCACTGCCATCTGGTCGTTCGATCGCAGGCGGTTACTGATCTCGCTGACCATCGCCATGGCGACGCTGCTGGAGGAGTGAAGGACGCGGTCGAAGCCAGTCTTGTCGAGTTCAAGTGTGGTGAGCGATGATTTGGCGGTGACCGTCGCGGCGCGCGGCGCGTTGTGGATCAGTGCCATCTCGCCGAAGAAATCGCCGGGCACCAAGGTTTTCAAAAGGCGCGCCTCGGTGTTGTTGATGACCTTCGTGACCTCCACCTCTCCTTCGAGGATCATGTAAAAACGATCCTCCACCGCGTTCTCGCGGCACAGCACTGCGCCAGGCGGGTACGAATGCACCTGACTTTTGCTGATCAACTCTTCGATTTCGCCGGGTTTGATGCCGGGAAATGCACGCGGTATGATCTTTGAGGGAGCGCGGAGAGTGGTCATGGTGCGGCTATTCTAGCACGCTGAGTATTTTGAAGTGAAGACCTGATCGAACTAAAAGGGAATTGTAAGGATTTCTTGTTGGGGAAATATGTTTCGACCCTACCGTTTCGGCAACCACGGAATAAATGCGCTCGTCTTCCGCATGTATTCTTCGTAGCCGGGTTTGGCTTTCATTGTCCGTTCGAGCATTGTCACACCGGAGACGCGCAGCAACAGCCAGGTCATCAGGATGGGGGAGAAGATCGTCCACCATGCGCCTGCCGCACTCGCGATGATATAAAACCCCCACCACACAACCGCTTCGGCAAAATAGTTGGGGTGACGGGAGAATTTCCACAATCCCGTCGTGAGGATTCGTCCCTTGTTCGACGTGTCTCGCTTGAATACCGTCAATTGCAGATCTGCAACTGTCTCAAAAAGCAAGCCGGACAAGGCGACCAGCGCGCCGATGACGTCCAGCGGAGTAAGTATTGCAGGGAATCCCAGAGATTGTGCGGCGACGATGGGTACGCTGATGACCCACATCAACAAACCCTGTAACAAGAAGACCTTGAAGAAAGAGACCCACCACCAACGAGCCCCGTTCTCCTCCCTCCACGTTGCGTAGCGGAAGTCTTCCGGTTTGCCCCAGTTGCGGATCCCGATATGGAACGCCAGTCGGAGTCCCCACAACGTGACGAGAGCAGTCATCCATTGTTTCCGTGGCAGGTATCCCTGTCCGTATGAAAACGCGAACCACGCAACGACAATGAAACCGATGCCCCAGAAGATATCTACGATGCTCGCGTTCCTAAGCGCGAGGCTCAATAACCAGAGCGTCATCATGAGGCAGAGAATGACCAGTCCGGAGTTGATGAAGAGAGTTGCGAGCGGCATTATATTTCCTTCTTCTGGTAGAAAACGAGCATTGTGGTTCCGTACTTCCGTTCGTCAAATTGCTCAAGTGTATGAAGCGTCACCGGGTTGAATTTGAACTCACGCGGCGCGATCTGCACAACGACCCAGCCGTCATCCGTGAGCCATTCGTGATTCTCGTCCGTAAGCTCAAGCGCCTTCCGCCACATATCCTTGTATTGCGGAGGTGCGATGTAGATATATTCGAACCTTCTATCCGGTTTGGAGGAGAGATACGTGAACGCATCAGCTCGGCGGACCTCCGATTGTGGTGTAAATCCGCAGTGCGCCACGTTATGTATGATCATCTCGATGGGTTCGCGGTTCAGATCGGTAAATCGGACGGATGCAGCACCGCGGCTCAGAGCTTCAATTCCCACCGCGCCCGTGCCAGCGAACAGATCCCACCAGTTGGAATCGATCACGTCGCTCGAGATGATATTGAAGAGCGCCTCCTTGACTCGGTCTGTGATGGGGCGCGTGGTGTCGCCGTCCACGGATCTCAATTTGCGACCTTTGGCTGTACCGGAAATGACGCGTAGGCTCATGGGATGCGTTTTACTTCGCAGAAGATCGCGCTGCCGCGGCGGACTTGAATCACCGGTGGCGCGTCTCGAAAAATTGACCGGTCATCGTTGGTCCGTGTGTTGACCAGCACGTAATCTCCGGTCTTTACCTGGTCCATCGTGCCGCGCAGATCAACGACACTTGTTTCTGGATCCGCATAATATCGCGCAATGTATGCTTCGCGTAGAACATAAAGGTTGAACGCCTCTGCAAGCCTGCCATCCAACTGCTCAACGGCTTCCTTGTAGCAAGTCAGCCAGTAATCTGTTTCATAGTACCGGAAGACTCCGCTTGTGCCGCCTACAGTGGCATTGTAATACGTATACTCGTACGGGTGGAGTTGAATAATTCCCAGTATCCCGGGCAAAAGGAACAAGGAAACTACCCCTGCGCGTAGCCAGATGGGCATAACTACTTTAGAAATTACCCACTCAAATACAAAACCCGAGAAAATAATTACCGGCGGTAGGATAAACAGGAAATGACGCAATCCGTCGTACACCGCAGGTTGAAAGATCAGGACATACGCAACGAGAAGAATGAACCAACTTAGCGTAAGGGTCAAAGATGGCAGCGCTTGCTTGTTGGATCTGTCTTTCAAGTGTTTCCAAAAGCCCATCACAACCCCGAGCCCAAACAAGAACCACGTTGGCTCCGTCAGCGTTGACCATAGCATAAAAGGGAGGTAGCGGCGCGGCATTTCATTGGCTCGAAATACTTCACCATTGAATAGCACGGCAAGCTGAGTGGGGTTATCGGACATGAACTGGAGCGTCTCAAGAAGCCTCGAGATCGGATTCTCCCAAAGGTACGGCCAGGTAACGAGCATGACCGCGATCGCGATCGATCCGTACGTGCCAAGAGGTTGCAGAAAGCGCTTTAGTTCCTTCCGGCCGTAGGACAGTGCGTACGCGATAACCAAAAATCCCGCCAACGGACCTAACACCCGTATTGACGTAGCGATGCCCAAACATAACGCTGCGGCTAACAACTTCCAGTTCCTATTCTTGTCACCGGTTGAAATATCATCGACCATTTCGAATCCGAGGCAAACTGAACCGAGGAAGAAGACCAAAAACGGAGGATCTTTAGGGTTGATGAAAGCATGTCCCCACAGCAGGGGCTGAAGCGAAAAAAATGCCGATGCCGCGAGCGCGGCAGTGGGTGACATCCACCGTGAAGCGAAACGATGGAAGAAATAAACTCCAAGTTGAAAAAATATAAAATTGACAAGATGCCAGGCTGAAGCGGAGTCTGAACCGAGGGCTGCCAACCCGTAGACGAAATTCCGCGCGAGAAACAAATACGCAGGTCCCCGCGTTTTATGGTCTTCCGCGCTGGGACCGTAGGAATTTTCAAGGTCGAAGTTTCCACTGAGCCATTCTTGCGGCGAATACGCATAACTTAAGGCATCGGCGTAATCGTAGAAGAGCGGCTCGTCCCATGAGAGTCCGTAATTCCGAAATACAAAGGAACCGATCAGTAGATTGACAGCGAGCAAAACGTAGATCGGCTTCTGCAGAGCCTGTTTGAGAAGGGAATTCATGGCACTGCGTTGCCGAGCGCATCGAATGCCTTGATCTCTGTCTGTGCCGCTGGGCTATTAGGATATTCGCTTTCCAACAATCCCCAGACCATCGAGTCGCTCCAGTCATTCAGAAAACGCGTTTTTTTCCGGAGCGTGCCTTCGCACGTGAAACCAAGTTTGCGCGGTACAGCAGCGGACGCGTGATTCGCGGGATCGCAGTGAATTTCGATCCTGTGCACATGAATGATCTCAAAAGCGACCTTGACAAGTGCGGCGGTCGATTCGGTGGCGAGCCCCTGATTGACGAAATCCTTGTGAATCCAATATCCGATCTCGAGTTGGTCTTCCCCGAGCCGGGTGTGCAAGCCCGTGCCCCCCAGTAACCGTGTTTCTTCGCGGTTGAAAACACCATAAACATAATCTTGCTGCTGGTCGAACCTCCCCCGAAAGTATTGAACCCGTTTTACCTTCTCCTCGAAGGGTTCCGGCTCATTATGTGCCCACGGCATCCACGGCTTGAGGTGCTCCACGCTTTCGCTCACCGAATCGGCTAACAACCGCGCGTCCGATGGGTTGTAGCATCGCAGGATAAGCCGTTTTGTTTCGATCCGGTAGATCGGGTTTTGAATACCTGTCTCGCTCATCTTTTTTTGCTGGTCTTCTTCTTTGCAGCGGCTTTGCCGAATTCGTCCAGCAAGGCGTGCACTTCCTTTTCCTCTCCGGCCTGCCCCTTGAAATAGTCGCTCATGAACTCTGACCTTCGCAAACGCAACGCCATGGGTGCAACAACTCTCAGATCTTCGCGTGTCACTTCGCTCCGACCATCGGCCGCCGCGTAGGCGCGTGCCGATTCGAACCAGGTGATCTCCGCGCGCAATGAATCAATTCCCATTTTTTGGACGAGCGCGATCGCGGGATTGGCAGCCGCATCAGGAACGACGACCTTTTTGATCTGGTCACGCGCGTTGCGGATCTCCTCCGCCGCTGCTTCCATCTCCGCGGCGAACTGGTTCACCAACTGACGCGGATTCGCGAGGTACGCTTGCACTCTGCGGTATGCCTCCAGCCGTTCGGACGGGTCGTCCAGGCCGCGAACGATAACCCGTAGTCCGAAGCGATCCAGAATCTGCGGGCGGAGGCGACCCTCTTCGGGGTTCATCGAGCCGATCAATACGAAGCGCGAACGATATGTCGCCGCAACGGGTCCGCGTCTCACGGTGTATGATCCCTGAGCGGCAGCGTCGAGGATCGAATCAACGACGTCATCTCCTAGCAAATTGATCTCGTCGATGTACAGCAAGTTGCGATCTGCCTGCGCCAATATCCCGCGGCGGATGCGCATCCGTTCGTGGAGGGCGGCGCGCTCGTCGATACCGCCGACCACATCCTCGAGCCGCGCGTTCAACGGCAACTCGATCAAACGGACTTTATCCGGCGCGGTGAGCGGCTTGCCCTCGGCGAACTTCTTCGCGCAATTCGGGCAGACGGCATCGATTCCACCTGCCTCGATATCTTCGGGTAAACAGCCGTAGGGGCAGGTGCTTCGCTCGACCATGGGGAGCAGATCCAGCAAACTGCGCACCGCAGTTGTCTTCGCCGTGCCGCGCGGACCGATCAGGAGTATGCCGCCGATGTTCGGGTTGATCAACGCGAGCAGGAGCGCTAGCTTCATTTCTTGTTGCCCTACAATGGCTAGGAAGGGGAAGGGCAGCGCCTCGGTCACGCGCCCCTCTTCGGAGGAAATTGGAGGGAGATTCTTGCCCGAAACAAAATCTACCAGTTCGCGCAGAGTTTTGAACGAATGCGCAACGGGTTCTTTTTGTTCGGCTTCAGGTTGGGTGAGATCCGGTTCGGTCATTGTGACTCACGCAATTTTTTCTCTTGCAGGCGACGTTCCTGTCGTTCCTTCGCGCGAGCCAGCTTGCGGAATTCCTCGTCGGTTTCCGCCTTCAACTGCGGTATTTCCGTGGGATTGCCATCATCGTCGAGGGCTACATAAACGAGATAGGCAGTATTGGTGTGGGAGCGCTCTCTGGTAACCGGATTCTCGGCGAGCACATGTACTTCCGCTTCCATGGAGGTGCGGCCTGTGTAGGTTACTTCGGCGTTCAGGGTGACGAGGTCGCCGATCTTGATCGGCTCGCGGAAAGTCATCGAATCAATGGCAACGGTCACTACTTTTCGCTGGGCGTGACGCATACAGGCGAGGGCGCCGGCCTCGTCCACGAGTTTCATGATCCAGCCGCCGTGCACGTTTCCCAGCAGATTGGCATGCTCGAGGTGCATCAATTGCGAAAGCGTGACGCGCGAGGCGCTGATGGATTTGGGAGGGATTGTCATAGAATGTAATTATATTCCCCAATTGCGAATCGCAAGATCGGCAATCGCGGCTCGAAAATGGTCAATCGATATCTTCGCGCAGGTCACCGCTATCAAGTGTGTGCAATCTCTCCGGTTCCTCAGACAGCACATCGATCAGGCTGTGGGTCAGTTCCTGCATCAGAGGGGCAAGCGGCACGTGCGCGGGAGGCGTGATGCGTCCCGGCTGGGGAGGGGGATGTTGTCTGGGCTTCTCCGCATCCCCCGAACGATGTCGAACGATGCGGGCGTCATTGGTTAGCGTGCCGACATAATTTCCCATCACCGAGTAGACATCGCGCTTGGGTGTCACCCAGCCAATCCATTCGCCAAGGCGATTGAACAAATGTGGATACTGCAGGTACGCCTCCACATCGCCTTGCGACGTGTAAATGGGAATGATCCGCGTGTTGTTCTGTGCCATGGTCACTCTACGTCATTATACGTCCAGTAACGGTTCACAAAATAATTCCAAAGCATTACAATCCCGATGGCAATCGCGAGTGTGGCGTTCTTTGCCGCCACTTGCGGCGAGATCGATGCAAAGGCATCCCAGGTCGCGAACGCTCCTTCGAGCGGTGGTTCGACAAAATGGAGGATCGGGATGCGAATGGCGATCCCTATCGCATTCACTACGAAGAACATACCCAGCTGTTGGAGGATATGCCGTGACCGGGATTCTGGATACGTCCAGTAGCGGTTGCCGGTGAAATTGTTGATCACCGCGCAAATGAAAGAGATCGTACCAGCATACACCAATCGCATGGCGAAGAACCGGCTGAGCAGGTTCATCACGCCGAAGTCGACCAGCGAACCGATCATGCCGACCGCGGCGAATTTCAGGAACCGCGCGCGTTCACGATTGTCGCCGAGGTTCATGCCAGCCCGAGTTTTTGCCTGAAGTACGGAATGGTCTTTGCGATGCCCTCCTCGAGCGAAACACGTGGTTCCCAATTGAGAATGGTGCGCGCGCGCGTGATATCCGGGCGGCGTTGTTGTGGGTCACGGACACTGCGCGCATCCACAAACGTGATGCCGCCTTTGTTGCCGGTGATGAGGTTGATTGCCTCGGCGAATTGCAGTAAATTGATCTCGTGCTGGTTGCCGATGTTGACGGGCAGATGCTCATCGGAGTAGAGTAACTTCACAATTCCGTCGATCAGGTCATCCACGTAGCAGAATGAGCGCGTCTGGCTGCCATCGCCGTACACTGTGAGCGGCTCACCGAGCAGCGCCTGCTTCAACAGATTTGGGAGGGCTCGCCCGTCTTCCAAGTCCATGCGCGGACCATACGTATTGAAGATGCGCACGATGCGCGAGTCCACTCCGTGATACCGGTGATATGCCATCGTTATCGACTCCGCGAAGCGTTTGGCTTCATCGTACACGGCGCGCGGACCGGCGGGGTCCACGTTGCCGGTGTAATCTTCGGTCTGCGGGTGCACAAGCGGATCCCCATAGATCTCACTGGTGGAGGCGAGCAGGAAGCGCGCCTTGTTCGCCTTGGCAACGCCGAGACAATTGTGGGTGCCCAACGCGCCGGCTTTCATCGTTTGGATCGGCAAATTGAAATACCCTGATGGCGATTGCGGGTTCGGGCTGGCGGGAGACGCGAAATGCAATACCGCATCCACTTTGCCTTGCACGAAAATGTAATTCGAGACATCGTGCCTGTAAAATGAAAAGCGCTCATTCCCCATCAAGTGCGCGATGTTCTGCGGATTGCCGGTGATGAAATTATCCAGCCCAACGATCTCGTGCCCGTCTGCGAGCAGGCGGTCGCTTAAATGTGAGCCGAGAAACCCAGCTGCTCCGGTGATCAAAATACGCATGAATTATCTCCAATCCATTTTTGTGACAAGCCCATCGCCCGTCACTTGAAATGCCTGAGTATTGCCTGTATCCACCATCCAAAGATTCCCCTGATACACTACGGCGACAAAATATCCGGACTGTCCTTCGATCGTACCAGGCGCCCACTTCGGGATTTGCGGCTCGAGTCCGGGCGCATCATTCGCAGGGAAAACTGTCCGCCGATTGGAGCCGTCGCGGTCCATGACGACGACACGATAGCGGCTGGTCTCGCTTTGTTCGTGGAAAATGGCTTGCAGGTACGCCACCTGAAATTGTCTTTCCCGCGAACTCGATTGGATCGGCGAGGCGCTTGGGTAGGCAAACATGCCGGTCAATTGCGCGATCCCCATAGTGGCGTCGTTCTCGAACGAAGTAACGCTGAGATCAAAGAACGGCGAATCTTCGTCGGTCACTAGACTGGGTGGAGGCGCATGTGTTACAAAATACAATGTCTTACTATCAGCCCCCCATGAAAGTGGCGGAAGCCAAGCCCAATCGCTATGTGTGTTGAGAGGGACAATATCAAGGAGAGGTTTTAGGTATTTGCCATCGAGATCCACAAGGCCGATCCCGTCCGGCCGAGCGTAGGCAAGTCTTCCATCCGGGGCAAATGAGAATGTCATACCCCACCAGCCATAGACTCCGCCGGCGTTGGCATCCAATACCTTTCGTTTCTCACCCGTGGAAATGCTGTACCGGTGCAGGTCATTGTTCGCTTGCCAGCCCGGCGCAGCGGCGCGCGGCTCGACCGTGGAATACGCGATCGAGTTCGTACCGGGAATCCAATCGGCGAAGTGGACCACGTTTGAGATGCCGGTGCTGAAGGGTGTGCCTCCGTTCGTGCGGACCGCCCAAAGCGTGTTAATCTCTTTATCGGCAGGTTTTATGGACTTGCGTGTGTAAATTAGGTAGTCGCCGCGCGGCGAGAGTCTGAAGATTCTTCCGTCGAGGTCGCCGGTGGTGACGAGGGGAGTGCGGTTCGCGGTCGACCCGTCGATCACCCACGCGTTGCCTCCGGCGATGTATGCGAGTTTACCCGGGATCGGCAACGGCGCGAACGAGGATTGCGCGCCGATCATCACGATCTCTGGAAGCGCTTCTTGAAGGATAACCGTTTTGACGATCGATTTGCTTAGCTCCACATTATTCTCGAGCTCCCGGCGATAGGTGATCTCCTGCAATCCGTTCACCCCGGCTTGCACCAGGCGCGTTTCGCCTTCGGGCAGGGATTCGTTCCGTACTAGTTGTTGATCGAACGGGATGACCTGTTCTTCGGTCTCAAAGAGTTCTTGTACGCGAACGATTTCTATCGTATCCCCATCGTTAAGCACGGTGTATAACGGCGGTTCCGTGCGGTCGGAGCTGCTTACCGCAATTCCCGCGGTCTGCAGGGATTGCTGGACCGTACTGCCGGGGGCAACTGCAACCACCTGTGTGTTTCCGTCTACTGCGATGCTGATCGTGATATCGGCACCGGCTAGTTGCGGAGAGCGACAGCCTGACAGCGCGATGAAGGTGGAAAGGATGAGGACCAGCCACAGCGGCAAAGTGAACCGTCTGAAAGGCTGTGGTGAAGCGGATTCACTTCGCGACCACAGTCGCGAACGCGATCGGGCCACGCGACGGTTCGATCCGATTTGCGTTGGTTCGTCGATTTCGCGGTTCAAAATATCTCGAAGGAAGTCCAATGTTATAATCCGTGCCGTTATCTGATTCGCCCGCTAATGATCATGGCACCGTTCGCGATCAAAATGGTCTCGATGCGCAAGCCGGTGAGGACCGGGCCGAACGAGCCGGTGTACGCTTCATCGATCATCGCGGTGATGGCTTCATTAATGCCCGCCGGCGCGGGGAAGGGACCGAAATCTGCGGAAACGATCTCGACCCTGGGTTTGCCAAACTCGTCCACGCCAACATTGACAATGATGCCGATATTTGCGGCGAACATGCCTTGCTGGGTCTTACCGTAAATTTTCATTTGCCCGTCGCGCAAATATACCTGCGGCTCGGTCATCAACGGCTGGCTGTTTTGCTGGAGGTTGGGGTCGGTTTGCAATCGCAAGGCGAAGTACGATGTGATCTGCGGCTCGGTGACGCTGATCGTCACAATGCCGGTGAGCAAGCCGTCCTCAAATGATTTTTTGATCCCATCTTTGAGGCTTTGCGCCGCTTCCGAGGAAACGGGGATGGGATCGAGATTCGAGTAGTCGGGTCCGCCCACAAACACCGTGCAGGCGAGGGATGCAAGGATGAGTAATGCGAGAAAAAACGGTAGTGGCTTGGGCGTGGTGCGATTCATTTCTTGTTCCGTACTGCTTAATTTGTAATTGGTGATTCGTCAATCGAGGCAATTATAGCATGAGCGATTCGCAGACTTCTGCAGCACAAAATTCCGAAATCGAATTGTCACTTTCGGCGCAACTCGAAGCGTTGTTGTTCGTTTCCGGTGAGCCGGTGGCTTTGGCGCAACTCGCCGCCGCTCTGGACGTGGCTCTCTCGGTCATCGAACGCGGACTCAACGAATTGGACGCTTCGCTCTCCACGCGCGGCTTGAAACTGCAACGGCACGCGGGACGCGTCCAAATGACGACCGCGCCTCAGCTGGCGGAATTGATCGAGCGGTTTCTTGGTCTTGAGGCGACCACTCATCTCAGCCGCGCCGCCCTCGAAACGCTGGCGATCATTGCCTATCAGCAGCCCGTCACGCGCCCGCAGATCGATGCGATCCGCGGCGTGAACAGCGACAGCATGATGAAGAGTCTCCTGCACAAGAATTTAATTCTCGAATCGGGCCGCGCCGACGGACCCGGCCGCCCGTTCCTGTATTCCACTACGCCTGAATTTTTACAGCACTTTGGGTTGAACTCGATCCTCGAAATGCCCCCGCTGGCAAAACTGGAGGAGGAAGAGTTGAAGCAGGATGAGATGTTGAAGGGGTGAGTCCCTCGACCCCCGACGTGTTTGAGGGAGAGCTTATCGCAAGTCCCTACGGAAAATGATCAGAGGGGGTTACAACCTAACTTCCAGCTTTACTGTTACAGTATCACCCTTCTCGAGACCTTCCGTTTTACGTACGCTTACCTTGAGCGGCACAAGATACTTGCCATCTTTGGGAAAGAGGGAGGTGGTGAACTCAGTATTGCCGATCTGCACATGGACCGGTATCACTCCCCAGCCATACGTTGCCAGTTTTGAAATCGCCTTGATCTCGCGGCTTTGCTTCATCGGGACTGCGACGAAGAAAAATGGAGAGGGACCGCGCCAGAATAAGATCTTGCCTCTGAATTCGATGTTCATGCGGATAGTATATCAAGACACGCAGACCCGGAGATATCTGTTATTGCCAACGGTCTCGTTAGGCGACTTAGGGTCATGGACCCCAACCTGAGTGTTGTTCCAATGCCTGTCGTTTTATTCCACGACGAAATCGGTATATTCAATATTGTCTTTCATCATCATGGAATTCGTTTTTTTCATCCCAATTCTTTCATAGAAGCGGATGGCGTTTTCGTTGGCGTACGCGAATACAACGATTTTCTTTTCACCCCCTGCGAGATCGTGGGCAATTTCCATCATGGCTTTTCCAAGTCCTTGTTTTTTATAGGTTCGATCGACGCCGAGGTCTGTGATCAGGAGCCAGTAGACAAAGTCGGTCAATCCAAAACAAATGCCAACGATCTGGGACCGTCCATTCCTGGCTATCAGGCTGATTTGAATGTTCCCGACAAGGTCAGAGACTCGTTGCCGAAAATCCTCCTTGGGATATTGTTTGCCAAGGTCGCTGCGTCGCAGGAAATCGATGTATTCGTCAGCATCCACATATTCCGTCCGCATCAAAATTTTCTCGCCGTTCTTGATGGTGATCAGCTTCTCGTAATAAACGTTGAGTTTCGTCATATATGCACTGTTTTCATCGGCCTAATTCGATCACGCTCGCAAAGACGTTGGTCGTCCCAACTGGCTCCTCACGCACCGTTCGCCTTCGTTAACCCTTCACATACGACAGCTTTTCAGCGATCAGCCCGTCCCGCAACTTGAATACATCCACCCCGCGGACGTGACCGTCACCCCATGTGTACTTCCAGCGCATTACACAGCGGTTGCCGAAACCGAAGATCTCTTCGATATCAATGTGCGCATTCGGCGCGTCGCGGAAGAAGTCCTCCCAAAACCTGGTCACCGACTCCTTGCCTGAATACTTCGTCCCGTCCGGTGAAGGATGCGTATTTTCAAAGACCGTGTCGTCGCTCGCCAATTGCATCATGCCTGCGACATCATGGCTATTGAACGCGTCGTTAAACTCCAACACGGTGCGGACTGAAGATTCGATTTTTGACATATTCGCTGGGCTCATGGAAAACTCCTTATGTGTAGGCAAGGTTCTCGATGCAGTGCAACTGCCGCATGAGCATTGATTGCCTGAACGTTAATAATTACTGCTGTGCGGGATCTGCTCGCAACCAAATATCCTGCTCGGCATCGTATCGCAAGAGATAATCGGTTTGGATGCGTTCGGTGCCAGCGATCAAATTATAGTTGAAGGCCGAACCGCGCACGAACATCTCGTCGGCTCGCCTAAAGACGATTCGGCGCGCCCTGTCGTCGCCTTCCGTGCCCCATCCGGCCATCGAAAATTCAAAGCGCGGTTTTCCTCGAATCCTGCCGTCGTTCCCCAGCGCCACCGACCACACCTCCGATTTGCGGGTCAAGCCGAAATACAGCCGCTTGCCTGCGATTCGGTTGAACACACCCAGCCCAAATGCATCAATGTTTTTCCATTGGGAAACAACTTCACCGGTATCCAGGTCGATGTGATAGATGATCCCAATTTCCGTTTCGCGATCCGAGCCGTAGATCGAGGCGGCGTACAGGCTATTCGTGTCGCAATCGTACGTCAGACCGATGATGCCGAATGGGTTCTCTGGCGGCATCGGAGCGGGAAAAGGCAGTCGGATGTATTCCGCCATCTCACCGGTATCCGTATCCACTTTGTAGATTGTGTTCTGCTGTTCGGGCGGATTGTCGTACAGATTGACACGCGGCGCAGGCGCCGCGTAGATATTCCCCAATCCGTCGTTGACCGGCGTTCCGAGATAGCCCGCATCATCCCACGAGGGATGCTGATACACGTCGGTCAGCGGCTGTCCCAATTCCAGCGGGCGATCATAAATGAATAGCCCCTTAAGAGTCTCGTTCGTGCTCATGATCGCGGTATCGTCATAACCCATTTCGAGCGCGAACTTTGGAACCGCCTGGCAATACGTCACCCCGCCGAGACCAAACCCCGGCGCAAGTTTTTGTTCCGATGTGTTGACGGAATTAATTACATATCCGACTACGCCGGCGATGAGTGTTAGGATCGCTCCCCACATTAACCACTTTCGGTGGTTTGTGCGTTTTTCTAATTCCTTTTGTTTTTTCTTGTTGGCCATTGGTTCTCTCTAACTCACCTTATTCACCTTCAATCCCGAAGGGATGACATGCTTTTACATAAAGCCTATGACACCCCTTGGGGTTGGCTTGCCATTCGATGTAAATCTATAATCCATTCACTCCTTCGGAGTAGTGATTGCGTGAGGTGAGTTTGTATGTTTGCTCTCAGTGGCGGGGTTGGAAGCCTAAGCAACAATTTATGGATTTAGAATCGGCACGAACAGCGGTCCGGCATAGCACGGATATTCCCGCGCGACGTACACACCACGGTCCAGCGCGGACTCTGCCCAGCAGTATTGCTGACCGGGCTCGCCGTCATTTTCGATCTGCGGCACATACCACAACACCAAATTCGCGCCTTCGATGGATTCGTTATCAAGAAATCGTTCAGGTCCCTGCTCGTAATTGACGTTGCAACATGATCCGATGGTGATCATATCCGAATCGCCTTCATCGCGGTCGGGGTGATCGAGCGTCACATAGACGAAGGCGTTATCGCCGCGCTCGCCGTCGAATTGGCCGCGCCCCGGCTCGATGAAATATCCTGCACCCGTAGAGTCTGTAATGCGATATTGATATCCTTCTTCTGTCGGTTCTGATTCAGTTTGCAGATGCCATTGTTCGGTGCGCCAGGTTTCCCAAGCCGAGCCGGTCCACCCGGCGAAGGAATATTCCCCGGCGAGACCGAGGCGCAGCACCGGGCGGTAGGTCCCGTTCGTCCCGCATCCGCGTCCAACGTTGCCAGCGACCACGCGAAAACTTCCATCCATGTAAAACTCGTAGCGTTGCACGTAAAAGTAACTGCAGGGGAGCGGCCACTGCTCGCCCCAGAATTCCTGTTCAAGTACAAAGCCCACAACCTCGCCGTTTTCAACTTTATCTTCAATGGTGGGTCCTTGAAATGCAACAACCGCCGCCTGACTAAATACTGGGCATCCGATCGCGTCACTGTAACCGAACGCTTCGGTGGCGGAATAACTCACGTGCCAATCCACCAATTTTGCGCTTTCAAGAACGGGGCGGCCTTTGAATTGAACGTCAGAGAGTCGCAAACCGTCCGAGCTTGTGAGTATGAAGTCCATGCGCCAATCGCCTTGTTCGAGCGCGGTTGCCTTATCGCAATATAACTGTGTGACGACATCATCCTGCAAACTTCGTTCTGTGACCGCTGGTCCACCGGGATCGCCGACGTCCGTCCAACGGACTCCGACCAGCACGCCATCGGTCAGGTCGACGATCGCCCAAAGCGCGCGTTCGCCATCCACGAACGTCGGCGCGAGGCAAAGATGGCGCGAGCGCTGGCAACGCGTGAGGTTGAGCGCGGTCTTCGTGTTTTCCATGACAGCGTCCTCGCTAGCGGGTGCGTAGCCGAGCGCGGCGGCGACTTCCGGCGACTCGACCGCGATCTGCACTGCCAAATCCACGAGATACGGCGGAGCATCGGGCTGGGTATCCGGCATCTTTGTTACTGCAAGAAGAGTTTGGTCAGTGAGGCTTACGAAGCCAACCGTCGTCAGGTTCTTTGCGTAACTATACATTTCCACGCGATAACACTCTGCCTCCCTGCAACGCTCAGTTGCATCTGTGATGTCGCTTTCACGCATTGGGTACACACCAAAGACTTCGTTTCGCAACGGCGCGCCGGTGGATGCATCCCATAGGTCGATTTGAAAGCGCGGGTCGAGCACGGCGATTTCCTGCGCCCGTTCACGCGGCGCATCCAGCCCGATCAGTAAAAGTACTGGGAGCGGTTGGTTCAGAATATTTTGTACGAGTGTTGCCTGCGCTTGCAATGCCGGTAAAGGATATTGCTCCGGGTCGATGGTTGCGCGCGGCACCACCGCGCCAAGAGGCGCAGGCGTTGAGGACGATCCGCCGAGTGCCGTGTTGCAGGAGGATACAATCAACACGATGATTGAGGCGATGAAAAGAATACTAAGAAGTTTCAGATTCACTTTAGCTCCACCAGTTAACCGTTATCCGCGAAGGTTGCTGTTCGATTCGATGCAAATTCAACAACCTCCCCGGGAAGTTCAAAGCCGAACTTCTGACACAGCAACTTTACATCATGGTAGTCGTGCTCGTCAAGTTGGTATCCCGAATGGAATTTCACCATCCATTCCGGAGTGATGCATCGTACGGCGTGTCCGTTGATGACCCCGTTCCCGTTCAGCGAATCGGGAGGGTAGGCGAGACCATAGATCAAATTCCCTTCCGAATCAAATTCATAGGAGTGTACATCTATGAGGTGACCTTCATCGTCGCCCAGGACAAAGTTGCAATCACGCGTATCGTCCCGATAAACATCATGATAGCCAGTTGCTTCGAGTAGTGACCGAATCTTTGGCACATCCCAGTGTTGAACTGCTATGTCCAGATCGGCATGGCGCCTCGTCTGTTCTCCCATTAATGCGTCCACACCCCAGCCACCGTCTATGCAAATCTCAATCCTATTTTCCCTTAATAACTGGATGAATTCAATGACATCGCTATCTGTCATTTCGGGATTATCTTTGCTCACAAATGTCCTTCCGCTTTCGCCTGATCCAGGACTGCAAGGATCGTCTTCGCCAATTCACGCGCCGCCGACTCGCTCAACTCCACCGCCACGCGCGCAGAGGGACCCTGTGACACGTTCACGAAATCAATATTCAACGCGTGTTCCATGGGTGCATTGAAGGGATGGTCGTACGAAACATTGGCTTGCTCGAGGTTGAACCATCCGCTCGCGCCTTTGCCGCTTCCATCAAGTTTCACTTTTTCCACGATCATGGTGCACATAATAATTCTCCTAATAACGTGTCATTCCGAGGGAGTGGCGCCTCGCGCCACGACCGAAGAGTCCCTTTCGCCTGTGGAGAGATGCTTCGCGGAGTTTACTCCGAGTTTATCGAAGGGCTCAGCATGACACGGCCTTGTTACGCGAGATGCTTCTCGCAAAACGCAAACACCTTCTGCCAGCCGTCCACGGCTTGCGCCTGACGGTACGACGAGGTGTGGTAATAAAAGAATCCATGCCCCGCGCCATCGTAGCGATGAAATTCATACTCCTTACCGTGTTTCTTCAATTCGGCTTCATGACGATTGACGTGCTCCCGCGTTGGACTGGTGTCGTCGTTGCCGAACAGACCGAGGAGCGGGCATGAAAGGTCTTTGGTCAAGTCTAACGGCGAGACCGGTGTCTTTTCGTTCAACTGATCGGGTGACATGATGACCCGTCCGCCCCAGCAGTCTACCGCGGCGTTATAACCGGAAGTCCGGCATGCGGTGAGAAAAGCATGGCGTCCGCCTGAGCATGTGCCGAAGATTCCCACTTTTCCATTGACATACGGCAACGTATTGAGATATTTCAGCGCGCCTGCGAGATCACCGACCGCTGATTCATCCGACACGCCTCCCTCCGCCCTTACTTTTGCCGCGACATCCTCGGGCGTTCCGTGTCCGGCGCGGAAGTACAAATTCGGCGAGAGGGTTACGTAGCCGTGATGGGCGAACTTGTACGTGATCTCGCGATACCACAAGTCCCAGCCGGGCATGTGGTGTGCCAGCACCATCGCGGGAAAGGGACCGTCTCCAAGCGGGCGCGCGAGATAGGCGTTGATTTGGTCGCCGTTCGCGCCGGTCATCATCACGGTTTCTGCGTGCAGACCTTCTTTCATATCGGTTGTGTACATTCTTATTTATCCTTTCGCCTCGCAAGACTCACTTTTGAACTTCGCGATTACTGAACCCAAACGACGCAACCTTGACCGGACGATAATCAAAACCCAAATTCTCCACGCGGATCGTGTGTGCCCCCGGCACGAAGCCGGTGACCTCGATGTAACCGCCGAAGTACGCGTGATGCTTTCCCAGCGAAGTTGTCAGCCCGCGCCAGATTTCCGTGCCGTCGAATAGAACGCGCGCCCAACCAAGATACCCCGAGCCCCACAATTGCACACCGATGGATGTGTACGAAGAGTCGGTGGTCGCCTCGATCCAATCTCCCTTCCACCATAACACACGATGTGTCCCGTAGGGAATGCTTTCCTCATGGTATTGAATCTGAATTCCTGCAGGTGACGCGACGTTCTCCGGGTTCGCCGCCGCGTAAACCTCAGGCGGATAATCGAAGTAGTGACTATCCCCGCCGTGTACCGTGACCGTCACGGCCAGGTCGGTTGGCGTGTCACCAAGTAACACCGGTGGTTCACTGCATCCCTCGGGTTGCGTACCATTCGTTGAGCAAGCCTGCCAGCTTTGTTTGCTGAAATTTTCTTTTCGCAAATCGAATGCGCAACCGTCGCTGACCGCGGTCAACGAAAGGTTTCCATTTTCCAATTCCCATTCATATTCACCCACCTCCTGTGGACAGAACGGGTCGTTGAAGATTTTCACACGATCCCCCTCCACTGTGAACGATGCAATGCTCTTCCAGTTCGTGATCTGATAGAACACGCGCATCACTCCCCGGTCAAACTGCAAGCGCCATATGCCTCCCATCGGTCGATAATCCGCACAGCGATAGCACGTCCAAAACTGCGGAGGGGATTCGTCCAGTTTGGCGTACAACCCATCGAGCGGACTTTGGATCGGAATCGGCAAAGGAAACTCATGCGGAAACGGCGTTGCGTTCAGCAACACCTCCCACACACCTGACTGAAGCACATTCGTCGGTGTAGCAACAATTGCCAGAGTGGGAGTCGGTTGCACGTTATCAATGGTTGTCTCCGGCGAACTCGTGGGTGTGGAGCCGGCACAAGCCGTCAACAAAAGACTGAAAAAGAAAACGTAAAACCTGAATTTGTCTGCGGTTCGAAAATTCACTGATACGGCCTTTTGTGCAGAGTTGATTGCCACGGGCTGATATAATCTCGCCTGCATTCGTTGATGAATTATAAATCCGAGACCTCTTCGATGCAATTCGCACTTTTCAAGGACTTCCCTCATGGCTGAACGCTTACAAAAAATACTCGCCCAGGCGGGATACGGCTCACGCCGCGCTTGCGAAGATTTCATCGCCGCGGGTCGCGTGCGCGTCAATGGAGAACTCGCTTCTCTCGGAGGGAAGGCTGACCCGCGCGTGGACCGGATCACCGTCGATGGAAAGCCCATCGCCGCGCCGGAGCCATTGACATACATCGCGCTGTACAAACCGCGCAATGTGCTTTCGACCGTTGAGAAGGAACGAGGCGATGACCGCAGGACGGTCCGCGATCTGGTGGATGCCCCGGGGCATCTATATCCGGTCGGCAGATTGGACTTTGAAAGCGAAGGTCTCGTGTTGATGACCAACGACGGCGACCTGACGAACCGCCTCACGCATCCGCGCTATGGGCACGAGAAGGAATACCGCGTCCTGTTGGCGCGGCGGCCCGACGCAGAGCAACTCGAAGCGTGGAAGCGAGGCGTGGTGCTTGAGGATGGATACAAAACTCAGCCGGTCAAGGTGCGCTTCGAATCGCCGCAAGGCAAGGGTGCCTGGGTGCGCGTGGTGATGGGCGAAGGGAGGAAGCGCCAGATCCGCGAAACATGCATGCAGCTGGGTTTGCCTGTCGTGCGCATCCTGCGCGTTCGCATTGGGGAATTGCAGCTGGGGAATCTCAAACCAGGCCATTGGCGCGTGCTGGCCGCACGCGAAGTGGAGGAGTTGAAGGGAAAGCCCCCCAGAAAAATCACAAACCGGCGTTGAGCCGGTTTGTTGTAACTTCCGTCGCCGCGAGCATTGTCAGCTCACGCGAATATCCCAGAATTTTTTTACCGATTTACCGAGCGCCTTTCGGATCTCGTCTTTTTTCAATCCCAGTACTTTGAAGGTGACGATCTTAGTTCCGACTTCCGGACCCGTGAACATACCGAGCGAGATGAAATTGCCGCCTGCGCCAGCCACGGCTTTCGTCAGCTTGGCAAGTTCACCGCGCAGGTCATTGATCGTCGCCGTTACCCGGGTTGCTTTTTGCCTCGCGCCCATCATCTCGAGAAAGACCTTGAAGAGATCCGTCTCGGTGATCATGCCGACGATACGACTTCCGTTCATTACGGGCATTCCGCCGATCTTGCTGTCTGCCATGATGCGCGCGGCTTCCTCGATGGGGGTATCCACGTCCACCGTTCGTACTTTGCGGCTCATGATGCGGCTCACCGTCACCTTGCTCAACAGATAGTTCAACTCCCAAATGCTAAGCGATGTGACTGGCGATGGCGATGCGTTCAACAAGTCGGTCTGCGTGACAATCCCAACGAGTTTCCCATCCTTGATGACCGGCGCGCGGCGGATGCGTTCCCGTTTGAATAGCGCCAGCACCTGATTGATCGGTTCATCCGGTGAGACTGTGATCACAGGGCGTGACATTCTTTCACCGATTAGCATGTTGACCTCCGTTTGCTCAATGTTCTTCCAAGGTCATTATATGCCCGCTGGACCGGGTTGATGTCACAAATTCGGAGTGATTTAGGTCACAAATGCAAGACCCTCCTAAGTCCGCTGAGCCTTCGGAGGGTCTGATTTTACTTCGCGAATTCTTTCATTACTCTCGCCATATGCCGCGCGTGCTTCAAATAGAGGTCGAGCCGGATGTTCTCGTTCGGCGCGTGTGCGCGCGTATCGGGGTAGCCAAGCCCGGCAGTAGCCACCGGCAAACCGAGATCGTGCACGAACGGATAATTGGGTCCGGAGCCCCCGATCATGGGGACGATCTCCATCGGGAATTCATACACTTCTTCGGATGTTTTCACCACGGTTCGGACGAACGGGTCGTCCGGATCTGTTCTCGCGGCCGGCTCGCCCCCAAGGAAGTTGATTTCTACGTCCTCGAAGCCTTGCGCGTCGAGGTGGGCTCGCAACTTCCTTAGGATGTCCTCCGGCTTCTGGTCCGGAACGAGGCGGAAGTCTACTTTGGCAGATGCCTTCGCGGGGAGAACGGTCTTCGAGCCGGGACCTTGATATCCGCTGGTGAGGCCGCAGATGGTGCATGTGGGCACGAACACTTCTTCCATTTTGAGGTCGGTTCCGCCGGTGAGACCTTTGATGAATTTCTTCACACCGAATCTCTTGGTGTATTCTTCAGCCACATCAGGGAGCGCGTCCATCAGGTCCCGGTCGCGTTTGGATGGTTGTTTCACGTCATCGTAAAAACCGGGGATGAGGATTTTTTCGTCGGGTCCTTTGAGTGTCGAGAGAGCCCATACCAGGCGCCACGCCGCGTTTTCAAGGATCGAGCCGCCCAGCCCGGAATGTACATCAGTGCTAAGACGTTCGACCGAAAGCTCCACATAGCAAATGCCTCGCAAACCGAGATACTGCATCGGCACGTCGCGATGATCGACGCCTCCAAATTCCCAAATGCAGGCGTCAGCTTTGAGTTTCTCCTTGTTCGCGCGTATGAAATCGTGGAGGTGTACGCTGGAGGTTTCCTCCTCGCCCTCGATGATAAATTTGACATTGCAGGGAAGTTCGCCGTCTACGTCAAGCAATGCGTCGATAGCGAATAATCGCGAGGTGATGTGCGATTTGTCATCGCTGACTCCTCGCCCATAGAGTTTGCCTTCCCGAAGCGTCGGCTCGAAGGGAGGCGAATCCCACAGCTCCAACGGCTCAGGCGGTTGCACATCGTAATGATTGTAAAAGATCAGTGTTTTGTTCGATTTGCCTTTTCGCTCGCCAAAGACCACCGGTGCGCCGCCCGTATCCATGATCTCTGCGGTGAAGCCGCGCGCGCGGAGCATCTCAGCCACCAACGCCGCGCACTCCTTCAAGCCAACCCCCTGCGCGCTGATGCTCGGTTGCGCCACCAGTTTGGAAAGCTCTGCAATGCTTCCATCCATGTTCTTTTCGAGATAGGAATCGATTTTGCCAAAGTCAGACATGTCCAGCTCCTTTTAAAGTGAGGGAGAACCCGTCAGGTCTTGCGCTTCTAACCGATGAATCTTGTGAGCCATTCGAGCGAGTACCTGCCCGCATACGCGAACAGCGTCATTTTGATCAATTGACCGATCCAAACGAAGAACAAAAACGTTCTCAATGGCATTTTGGCAATTCCCGCCGCGACACCCGCGGCATCGAAGAAGGGATTGGGAATTGCCGCCAAAACCAAAATCGCCCAGCCGCCGTATTTGTCCACCCACGGCTTGGTGCGCTCGTACACATCTGTACGTTCGATCACAGCCTGACCACCGAAACCGGCGAGATACCCAGAGAGTTCGCCAATCGCGCCTCCGGTGCCCGCCGCGAGACCCACTCCCAACGGATTGAACACCGCGCCCATGGCGTAGATCACAGCCACGCCCGGTGCTGGGAGCAGGATGGTCGCGTTCGCCAGCAACGCGACGAGAAAGATGCCTGGGTAGCCAAAGGCGGTGAATTCCTCCACGCGCTCCCGGATGCTGAAAACATACCAGGTGATAAAAACTACTGTAATCAAGGCGATGCCCCGCAAGATGTTCGTTTGAAGATTGGAAACATGAACCGTTGCGGGTGGTGGGGTTAGAACTTTCGTGGACTGAGCGATTTGACCGCTAGAAATATGGAGTGAGGAGGGAATATTTCTGCTGGCGGTTTTGGCGCGTGAAGAGCGCGTGGAGGTTTTTTTAATAACCTTCCGCGCGACTATGGATTTCTTCTTCGAAACTTTCTTATTCGCTTTCTTCGATGGTGACACGGATAATTTTCACCGCTGGGGCATTCTTGTTGTTCGGGTCGCGCGCCGGAATGGACATCAACACATCCAATCCTTCCACTACTTGTCCAAAGATGCTGTGGCGATTGTCGAGATGCGGGGTTGGACCATGCGTGATGAAAAATTGCGAGCCGTTTGTGCCCGGTCCTGCGTTCGCCATGGAGAGGATGCCCTGCTGATTGTGCCGCAGGCTGGGGTGAAACTCATCTTCGAATTTGTAACCCGGCCCGCCCATGCCGGTGCCGGTCGGGTCGCCCCCTTGTGCCATGAAGTTATTGATGACCCGGTGAAAGATCACCCCATCGTAAAACCCTTCGCGCGAAAGGAAGACGAAGTTGTTCACCGTCTTCGGTGTCTTATCTGCGAATAATTCGATGATCATCGTGCCGTTATCAGTTTCCATGTGCGCTCGATATCGTTTCTTCGGGTCGATCTTCATGGCGGGTTGGGTGGACCATTGCTTGGGCATTCAGTGTCTCCTTTTGATTTATCGCCTTATTGGATCTGGAATCCTTTAATGGCTATTTTAACAGCGCCTCGACGCGTGCAACGACCATATCGAGCGCGGCGGTGTTGAATCCACCTTCCGGGATGATCACATCCGCGTAACGTTTCGATGGTTCGACAAATTCAAGGTGCATCGGCCGCACAGTGGATTGATACTGTTTGATGACCGACTCGGTCGTTCGTCCGCGTTCGGCGAGGTCGCGTTCGAGGCGGCGGATGAAGCGCAAGTCGGCATCGGTGTCTACGAAGATCTTTACGTCGAACATCTCGCGGAGTTTGGCTTCGGTGAAGATCAGTATCCCTTCGACAAGGATTACGCTTCGCGGCTCAACGGTGAAGGTTTTGTCGGTCCGCCGGTCAGTGGAAAAATCATAGATCGGAACGCGGACCGGCTTCCCGCTGCGGAGCGAAGCGATATGCTGAATCAGCAGTTCCGTTTCGAGCGAGTTGGGATGGTCAAAGTTAATCTGCGCTCGTTGGACGGGCGGCAATCCGCTGAGGTCTTTGTAATATGAATCGTGCTGGAGGAAAGCGATTCGATCCGCCCCAACGCGCCGGAGGATCGCCTGTGCCACGGTGGTTTTTCCGGAACCTGATCCGCCGGCGATACCAATGACAAGGTGGTCAGGATGCTTCATGGAATGGATTATACGTGTAGAAACAGGCATCGTCTAGCAAAGGAGCGTATTTCGCCGTCCTACGGGGTTATCGATTGTTAGGTATAATACTCCGCAAGTTGGAAGAAAAATGAAGAATCATCGAGGAGACTGCTTTGGCGTTCAACCCGATTAATTGGCTGTTGGGCTTGTTCTCTTTGGATATTGCCATTGACCTGGGGACCGCGAATACGCTGGTGAATGTACGCGGCAAGGGGATCGTGATCAATGAGCCGTCCTGGGTGACAATCGACAAGCGATTGCGCCAGCCTCTTGCCATTGGTTTGGAGGCAAAAGAAATGGTCGGACGTACACCGGGCAATGTGGCGGTTGTGCGTCCGCTTCGTGATGGCGTGATCTCCGAGTTCGACATTACGCAGGTGATGCTCGAATATTTTATAGGCAAAGTTCACGAGCAAAGCGTCGTGCCGCTGCCTCGGCCTCGCGTGGTGGTTGGGATTCCCACCGGCGTGACCGAGGTCGAGAAGCGCGCCGTCTACGATGCCGTCATGGCTTCCGGTGCGCGCTCCGCATTCATGATCGAAGAACCCATCGCGGCAGCATTGGGTGCTGGTCTTCCGATCGGCGAGATTCGCGGGAGCATGGTAGTGGATATTGGCGGCGGGACCACAGAGGTCGCTGTCCTGTCGATGAGCGGTGTGGTTGCGTCGCGTTCGCTGCGTGTGGCTGGCGATGAAATGGACCAGGACATCGTTCAATACTTGCGAAATAAATACAACCTGCTGGTCGGTGAGGGTGTGGCTGAACAGATCAAATGGAAGATCGGTTCGGCGTATCCGCTCCAGCCGGAAAAAACCATGGAAGTGCGCGGACGAAACCTTGTCACCGGATTGCCTGAAAGTGTGGAGATCTCTTCGGTTGAGATGCGCGAGGCATTGGCAGGCTCGGTGCAGGTCATCGTGGATACGATCCGCGACGCGTTGGATGAGATCCCGCCTGAAATCGTCTCGGATCTTATGGACACGGGCATCTGCCTCGCCGGTGGCGGCGGTCTCCTGCAGGGACTTGCCGACCGGCTTACCGACGAATTGAAATTGCGCGTCTGGGTCGCTGAAGATCCGCTTACCTGCGTCGCGCGCGGCGCGGGCATGGTGTTCGAAGATTTCGATAATCTGAGCCGTTATCTGGTTGGTCTCGAACGCGGAAGCACGCGACACAACGCGTGAGGGCTCGCTACGTTCTCTGCCCGAGAGCGTCTGTTTGAATTCCACACACTGACATGAGAAATCTATTTTCACGCACGCTTCAAACGACGATCATCTTTCTGGTCGTGGCGGGAATACTAGCGCTCGCCTTGGGCGGCTACTTTGGTCCGGCGTCCGGCGTGTTCACACGGACGCTCGTCAACTTGCAGACGTGGTTCTCCTCGCGCTTCGTAGCCGTGCAGGATATGCTCACCGCGCCGCGCGATGTCGCTTCCTTGCGCGAGCGCAATGCAGAACTCGAACGCGAAGTGGCTGAATTGCAGGCGCAAGTCATTCAGTTGCAGCAACAGGTCGGCGAGACCGAGATCCTTGCGGCGTTGGTCGATTTTTCGCGTGCGAATCCTGAAAACACCTATTTGGCGGCCGCCGTGATCGGACGCGATCCGAGTCCCTTCCTGCATTACGTGATCATCAATCGCGGGTCGAATGACGGGATTCGGCGCGGTATGCCGGTGGTGACCAATCAGGGCTTGGTCGGGCGCGTCGACGCCGTCATCGCGGACGCGGCGCGCGTGCTGTTGATCACCGACCCAGCCTCAAATGTAAATGTCCGTCTACAGAACGCTGAAACCGAGGCGTCGCTGGTCGGTTC
>CAZFDL010000008.1:26911-33186 GCA_964517905.1 uncultured Anaerolinea sp.
CAGGTGGCGATCGTCAGCCGTGTCCCATTGTTGTCCGGCACAGCCGACCTGCCGCTTGTGATTCTCGCCGCGTGGGCATTGCAGGACGGCGTGGATACTTCGTGGCATTGGGCGCTCGGAATGGCGTTGCTGGTCGGTTTCGTTTCAGCCATACCGTTCTTTGTGCCGATCGTTGGTTATCTGTTTGTTGTCCTGGTGGCGCGCGGATTGCAGATGCGGGTGTGGCAGAGTCCACTGCTTGCCATGTTCCTTGTGTGTCTGATCGGGACCGCATTCTTCCACCTCATTTCTCTGGGAACGCTGAGGCTGTTGGGCACGCCGCTGCCCATCCTCGATTCGCTGGGTTTCTTTACCCTGCCCAGCATTTTGTTAAATTTGCTCCTCGCCATTCCCGTCCTTGCCATGGTGCGCGATCTCGCGCGCTGGGTTTACCCTTTTTCGGAGTATGAATGAGCAGATCAGATAACAAGTATCAAACCGAACGCTGGCGCGTGCTGCTGGTGTACGCGCTGATCGTCGCGATCGTAGGCGCATTGTTGGCGCGGCTGGTTACCCTGCAAGTTCTTGGTGGGGAAGTGTGGATCAATCAGGCGGTCGAAAACTATACTTCGGAGCGACGCGACCCTGCGCCTCGCGGAATCATCTATGACCGGAACGGTTACATTCTGGCGCGCAACATAGCCTCGTACAATGTCGTGATCACACCGGCAGGCCTGCCAGAGGATGATGCCGATATACAACGGATCTTCCGCGAAGTCTCGGAATTGACAGGTGTGCCGGCAGGCGGACCGGTAACGGACGAATCCCTCGAGAACGCCAAATTGTTTTCCGCGTGCGTGCCCGGTCCGAGCATTGCGGATATGGTCGCGTTGGGAGAATCCCTTGCGCCGTTCGACCCGGTACGAATCATCTGCAATATTGGCGAGGATCTTGCGCGCATTGTCCGTGAACGATCGGTGGATTGGCCCGGCGTCTCGGTGGAAATCGAACCAGTACGAGACTACCCGACAGGTTCACTGACAGCCAATGTGGTCGGTTTTCTTGGACCCATTCCCGCGTTGCTTCAGGACGAGTATGAGGCGCGAGATTACGTTGCCAACCGCGACAAGATCGGGTATGCCGGCATCGAAACATCGATGGATGACATCCTGCTCGGTACCAACGGTCTGCGTGTGCTTCAAGTGGATGTGGCTGGCGAAGAACTCAGAAATCTCGAACCGCCGAGAGCACCCCAGCCGGGCTACAACGTGGTCACCACGATCGATACGCGCCTGCAAAAAGCCGCCGAAGCCGCGCTCGTGGATGAGATCGATTTCTGGAACACTTTCTTCGGCACCACCCGAATTTCCAGCGGAGTGGTCATCGCAATGAACCCGAAGACCGGCGAGATCCTTGCGATGGTGTCATACCCAACCTACGAAAACAATCGACTCGCGCGATTCATACCGGGCTATTATTACGAACAACTGGCCGAAGACCCGCGCAGACCTTTGGTCAACAATGCCATCTCGGCGGAACTCGCACCCGGCTCGGTCTTCAAGTTATCAACAGCAACGGGAGCGTTCAACGAGGGCGTGATCTCACTCGGTGACATCGTCAAAACCCCCGGCCGTCTTGTGCTGTGTGAGCGCTTCTCGCCCAACGACCCTTGCACCGAGCGCAATTCGCGTCCGTTCGTGGATTGGATCTACGAGCGCAACGGTATTATCAACGAAGCAGGATTTGGTTCGCTGGATTTTTTGCGCTGCATCGCCTATTCGAGCAACGTGTGTTTCTACCAACTCGGCGGTGGATTCGAGGGCGAGATCGAGGAGGGACTGGGTATCTTTCGTCTCGGTGAATATGCCCGCGCGCTTGGTTACGGCGCCAGATCAGGGATCCAACTCCCCGGCGAAGAAGATGGATTGGTACCTTCGCCCCAATGGAAGCGCATCAACACCGGGGAAAACTGGTCCACCGGCGACACGTACATCGCCAGCGTGGGGCAGGGATATGTTCTTGGTACTCCGCTTCAGGTCCTGATGTCTGGTGCGACGATTGCCAATTATGGAAAATTGATGCAGCCAACCATCATCCGTGAAGTGAAGGATGAGGAGGGCAGGGTCGTTCCGTTATGGTTTGACCCCCAAACGTTCAGGATCTATGCCGTTCGTGAACTCACCGATGAGCAAGGCCGGGCTGGACGCGTGTGGGTCAATGTTGTGGACGAAACGGATGTGTTTTCCTCGCTGCCTGCTGGAAGCTATCAAATTTCGCCATTCACGCCCAACACCAAGTGGGATGCGACTGTCGAACCCATCATTAGGGAATGGAGTTGCGATGCCGGGTACTGTGATCCCACCGGCAATATGAAGACGATTCAGCCCGCCACCATCGAGGCGGTCCGCAATGGAACCCGCATGGCGGTGACCGAAACCGACCTGGGAACATTGAATGAAGTCTTCACTGAATTCTTCCCCTTGCCGGTCGCAGTGGCTGGCAAAACTGGAACCGCGGAATACTGCGATGATGTGGCTCGCGAGGCCGACCGTTGTCGCTTTGGCGCGTGGCCCACGCATGCATGGACTCTCGCGTATGCGCCCTTCGAGGACCCTGAGATCATCATCATCGCCTTCGCTTACAACGGCGGAGAAGGCGGCAGTGTTGCCGCTCCGATCGTGGCGCGCGTCATGCAGGCATACTTCGAACTCAAGACCATCGACCTGACCGAGAACGGTGGAGGTGGATAAACGCCTGCCGTATACTTCATGCTATAATCGCCGCAATTGATCGAACTATGGAAGACACAAAGTCGCTTGTTCACATCAAGGGATTGCGCGATGGCTTGCTGGTTTCTCTCGATTATGCAGTGTGGGACGAACAACACGCCGCGTTGATCGCGCAAGTGGACGCGCAACCCGCGTTTTTCCAAGGTGCACGGCTGGCATTGGACGTAGCCACGCAGGTGCTGCACGTCAATGAACTAGCGGAGCTTCGCGACCAACTCTCGGAGCGTAACATCTTTCTCTGGGCGGTCATCAGTGAATCGCCAACCACCGAACAGACCGCGCAGCTGCTTGGTCTCGCAACCCGCATCTCAAAGCCGCGACCCGAGGAAGCCCGGCAGTTCTCGGTGGATGACCTTGGCGAAGAGACGGCGCTGTTTCTTAACCGCACCTTGCGCTCAGGGACGCGGATCGAATTTCCCGGTCACGTGGTGGTCTTGGGCGATGTAAATCCCGGTGCGGAGATCATCGCAGATGGGAACATCGTCATTTGGGGTCGGTTGCGCGGCATGGTGCATGCTGGCTCGAACGGTAACGGCGGTGCGGTTGTGTGTGCACTCGAACTTTCGCCCACCCAACTGAGAATTGCTAACGAGGTCGCAACCACCCTCCAACCGCCGAGTGAACCGAAGCCCGAAATGGCGCGAATCAACGAGCACGGCAAACTTCAATCGGAGATCTGGTCTCCAGACCGGTGATCCAAACCAGGAACATCGAATGCCCGCACAAGTCATCACCATTACATCAGGAAAAGGCGGCGTGGGAAAGACCACCGCAGTCGCCAACCTTGCCGTCGCGCTTGCCATGGAGGGCTCGAAGGTCGTCTGCATCGACGGCGATATCGGCTTGCGCAACCTCGATGTGATCCTTGGGCTCGAAAACCGAATTGTTTACGATATCGTTGACCTCATCGAAGGACGCTGCCGATTGAAACAGGCAATGATCCGCGATAAGAAATTGCCGGAACTGTATCTGATTCCCGCCGCACAGACCCGCGATAAGAGCGCGGTTTCCGCCAGCGACATGACCCGCTTGATGAAAGATCTGCGCTCGGAGTGTGATTATGTCCTGATCGATTCGCCCGCCGGTATTGAGCGCGGATTTCGCAATGCCATCGCCGGCGCCGACCGCGTGCTCGTGGTGACCAACCCGGAAGTCAGCGCGGTGCGCGATGCAGATCGCGTGATCGGAATCCTCGAAGCGGAAGAGAAAGGCCCCGCCTCTCTCATCCTAAATCGCCTGAATCCTGCTCTTGTGAAAAGCAAGGATATGCTTTCACCCGAGGATGTTCTTGACCTGCTCGCCATCGAATTGATCGGCATTGTGCCGGAGGACGAGAACGTCATCATCGCCTCGAACCGCGGCGCGCCGGTGGCGTACGACCCGAAGAGCAGGGCGGGGCAGGCGTTCCGGAACATCGCCAAACGCGTGAAGGGTGAAACGGTTCCCTTCCTCGATCTCGACGCGCAGGACGGGTTGTGGGAACGCATCCAGCGGTTGGCTGGGAGGAAGTGACATGGGCTTCTTCGATCGATTGCTCGGGCGCAAAGCCAGCGCCGACAGCGCAAAGGAACGACTACAGCTTGTCCTGATCCATGATCGTACGGATCTGACACCGGCTGAAATGGACTCACTTCGTGACGATTTAATCGCCACCATCAGCCGCCACGTGGACATCGACGCGCAGGCGATGCAGATCAGCGTGGAGCATGATGGGCGTTCACAACGACTCGTCGCGGATATCCCGATGAAATCCGCGAGGCGAAAGTCTCGAAAGTCGAAATAAATCCCTGATTCCTGAGACGCGATTTGCAGGGCAAATCGGATAGTCGCAGGCAGGATAGGTTGCGATCGGCAAGACCCCCCACACATGTTACGAAACATCTCATGGCGATACTTTGACTTCTGGCTGTTGGGCGCAGTGGTGCTTGCCACTGCGTTCGGCACGACCATGATTCGTTCCGCGGTGGCGGGGAACGAAGTGTTGCTTCCGCTCATCAACCGCCAGATCTATTTTGCCCTGGCGGGTATCGTCCTCATCTTCGTCGTCGCGGCGATCGACTACCGCTATTGGATGGCACTCTACCGCCCCATGTATATTGTGATTCTAATCTTTCTGGTCACCCTCACCGGCTTTGGGCAGACCGCCTTCGGCGCGCAGCGCTGGTTCCAGGTGGGTGTGCTCTTCCTGCAGCCGACGGAGTTTGCCAAAATTATCGCGATCCTTGTCCTAGCGCGCTATTTCCAGGCGACGCAAAACCAGCCGCGCGACCTGCGCTGGTTGATCGGCGCAGTTTTGTGGGCATTGGGCATCATCGGGTTGATCCTCCTGCAGCCGAATTTGAGCAACGTTGTTGTGCTGACGGTGATTCTCGGCGCGTTGCTATGGTTCAACGGGATGCAGGTCAAACATGTTATTGTACTGGGCAGTGTCGCGGTCCTTTCATTGACCGTTGTGGTGGGTCTTACGGCAGCAGGTATCCGTATTCCATTTTTACAGGAATACCAACAGGACCGCATTTCCGCCTTCATCCTGCCCGAAGAAGAAGCCACTTTCGGCGCGACGTATAACGTGCAACAGGCGTTGATCGCAATCGGATCGGGCGGAGTCTTTGGGCAGGGATACGGGCACGGCACGCAGACGCAGTTGCGCTTTCTCAAAGTCCGCCACACCGATTTCATCTTCTCGGCCATTTCGGAGGAATTCGGTTTTATCGGCTCGCTGTTGGTGATCGTAATCATCATCCTCGTCATTTGGCGGTGTTTGCGCGCCGCGCAAAAGGCGCGCGATGTGGCAGGCATGAACATTGCCTACGGCGTCGCGACATTGATCTTCTTTCAAGGCATGGTCAACATTGGAGTAAACTTGAACATCGTGCCGGTGTCCGGGTTGCCGCTTCCGTTCTTTAGTTATGGCGGAAGCGGTCTCACGTCGCTCATGTTGGGTATCGGTTTGGTGGAAAGTGTAGCCATGCGGTTTAGGCAGTTGGAATTTTAGGGATGAACCGCTGGTTGATTAGGGCGAAGCCCGTATCGAAACCACCGGGATTTTTTTGGAGAGCATATTGAAACCAGCACGAACACGCATGGCGCCATCGCCAACGGGACGATTTCATCTTGGGAGCGCGCGAACTGCGCTCTTTGATTATTTGCTTGCGCGAAAAACGGGCGGACAATTCATCCTGCGGCTCGAAGATACCGACCAGAAACGATTCGTACCCGGCTCGGAGGAAGAGATTCTGCGCAGCCTTGACTGGCTTGGCATTACTCCAGACGAAAGCCCGGTTCATGTCGGGAAGTTTGGTCCGTACCGCCAAACGGAACGACGCGAACTGTATCAGCAACGTGCGAATGAATTGGTACAAAAGGGATTTGCATATCCGTGTTTCTGTTCACCGGAGCGACTCGAGCAATCGCGCAAGGAGCAGGAAGCGCGCAAGGTTGACCGGGTCCGTTATGATGGCTTATGCCGCGCGATCGACCCGAGCGATGCCGCAAAGCGCGTAGCCA
>CAZFDL010000009.1:0-22956 GCA_964517905.1 uncultured Anaerolinea sp.
CCATGTCAGACAGCGTATACAAGATCATCGAGTTGGTCGGCACGAGCACGGAATCCTGGGAGAAAGCCGCGATGACCGCCGTGGAGCGCGCGGCGAAATCATTGCGCGAACTCCGCGTTGCCGAGGTCGTCGAATTGGATATGGTGATCGACGACGGCAAGGTTTCTGCGTACCGCGCCAAGGTCAAAGTCTCGTTCAAGTACGAAGGTAGCAGCTAAAGACCCATCACCGCGAAGGGCGTTGACTCCGCAACAAAAATTTTCTTCGCGCCCTTCGCGGCATCGCGGTGCAGAATTATCGATCTGGGGGAGGCAGTGTTGCCTGTTCGCAATGAAGTAAAATTGCGGCTCATGCATCCTATTGAAACTTTTATCGCGCAATTCAGGGACAAGACCATCGCGCTGTCCGTTCACGACCTGCACACCGGGCGCGAGATCAACCTCCGCGCTGATGCGCCCTTTCACCCTGCCAGCACGATCAAAGTGCATGTGATGATGGAGGTCTTCCACCAAGCCGCGCAGGGCAATTTCTCGCTCGAAGAACACCTGTCCGTCCACAATTCGTTCACCAGCATCGCGGATGGAAGCCTGTTTTCGTTGGATGCAAAAGACGATTCGGATATGGCGCTTTACGATCGGGTCGGTACAACCGAATCCGTTGGCGAATTGACCCGCCTGATGATCGTACGGAGCAGTAATCTGGCAACGAACCTCCTGCTCGAGAAAGTCGGCGCGGACAACGTCAATGCGTTTACGAGATCGCTAGGGATTCAAGGAGTGACGATTCTCCGCGGCGTGGAGGATAACCCGGCATTTCACCGCGGTATGAATAACAGCGCAACAGCCCGCGGACTCACGCAAACCATGCGAGTCATCGCCGAAGGGATGGCTGTGTCGCCCCAGGCATCCGCTGCAATGGTCCACATCATGCTGGGGCAGGAATTCAACGAAAGCATTCCCGTTTTGCTTCCCAAGTCTGTAAAGGTCGCACACAAGACCGGCTGGACGGGCGAGTTCTATCACGATACCGGCATCGTGTACCCTGAAGGTCGCAAGCCGTATTCCATTTCGATCATGACTCGCGGCTTTCCGCAAAACCGGGAAGACGATGCGCACGCGTGCATGGCGCAGGTCTCAAGACTGGTGTACGAGGATATCGCATGGTCACCCTTTCATCGCTGATCTATTATCCGATCAAAGCCTGCCGCGGACACGAAGTTGAATCGTGGAACGTGGAACGCATGGGTCTCGACGCCGACCGCCGCATGATGGTCGTGACGCCCGAAGGTGAATTCCTTACACAGCGGAACTACGCCAAACTCGCGTTGGTCTCCCCAAAACTCCACCAGGGCGTCCTCACCTTGTCCGCGCCGAAGTTCGACTCGATACGCGTTTCAGTGCAAAGATCAGGTCCGATCGTCCCTGTCAACGTTTGGAAGAGTAAAGGAGTGAGCGCCGTCGACCAGGGCGAAGAAGCCGCCCAATGGTTTTCAGACTGGCTCGGCGACTCTGTTCGATTGGTGCACATCGCAGACGGATACCACAGGCTCGTCAACGAGGAATATGCGGTCAACGAAGATGATCACACCGGCTTCGCAGATGGGTATCCGATCTTGGTGACCTCGGAGGAATCGCTTCAAGACCTGAATTCGCGGCTCGAATCACCGATCCCGATGAACCGCTTCCGCCCGAACCTCGTCGTCAAAGGCTGTGACGCGTTCATGGAGGACACATGGAACCAAATCCGAATTGGCGACGTTAAGATAGCCATCGTCAAGCCGTGCGCGCGCTGCGAAGTGACCACCATCGACAAAGAAACGCTCGAACGCAGCAAAGAACCGCTCAAAACCCTGGGCAAATATCGAAAACAAAAACTCGGCGCGATCTTTGGGCAGAACGCCATTCCGCACAATGAAGGCAGGCTTCAGTTGGGAATGACCGTTGAAGTCCTGGCGTGAACTAATTGCTTCATAGACGATAACTACCCCACGCGCAATGACCACATCCCGCTGTCGGACGCGCATCGTTCAATTCCCAGACTGAGTCTCATTCAAGATTCAGGTAAAGTCATTGACAATCCAACTCTTTCTCAAGTATAAACTTTTCATGCACCAAAAAAACAAACTAGCCTGGCTGTGCGTTCTCTTTGTTTTGTTCGCCTGCCAGGTCATTCCCCCCGCAAACCCCAACCCGACTCAAACCCCAACCATCACGCCCGGCGGACCAACGCTCACCCCTTCCCCGACGATGACGCCGACGCCCTTCCCCACGCCTGTCCCCCTCGCGCGAATCGAAACGGGCGACGAAGCGTTATTCCTCGGCGATTACGAGACGGCCCGCAATCAATATCTTTCGGCGTTCAACGATTCGAATGATAAATCTTTGCAGGCTGCCGCGCTGTGGGGACTGAGCCGTACCGAACTCGCAGACGGGCGCTATGAACTTGCGCTACAAACGCTCACCTCGCTAACCAATGAATATCCCGATTCGACGTACGCCGCGCGCGCTTACTTTTTGATGGGACAGTCGCACGCCGCTCTCGGCGAATATCAACAAGCGGCGGATGCGTATAATACGTACTCGGCGCGCATTCCCGGCGTGCTGGATGGATATGTGCAGGAATATCGCGGCGATGCGCTCATCGCTGCCAAGGATTACACCGGCGCGATCAATGCCTACACCGCCGCGCTGAACGCATCGCGCCTCGACGACGGCTTGACTCTTCGCATCAAGATCGCCCAAACCCGCGCGGACTTCGGCGACTTCGCCGGCGCACTGACCGCATTCGATCAAATCTTCGCCACCACCACCAACGACTACATCCGCGCACAAATGGATTACCTCGCAGGTAACGCTCACCAAGCGCTCGGCCAGACCACCGAAGCGCACGTGCGCTATGTACACACCGTGGAAAATTATCCGCTTTCGTACTTTTCGTACCTTGCGCTCGTTAAACTGGTGGAAGCGGATGTCCCTGTGGATGAACTTGACCGCGGACTTGTGGATTACTTCGCCGGTCAATACGACGTTGCCCTGGCCGCGTTGGACCGGTATATCGCCGCGACGAAGAATCAAGTCACCGATGGGACCGCGCAATATTACCGCGCACTCACCTTGCGCGAACTGAATCGAACCGACGAGGCGATCGAAGCACTGGTCGAGTTCATTCAGACCTATCCAGCCCATCCCCGCTGGACAGATGCCTGGGAGGAAAAGTCCTTTCTCGAATGGGCGGCACGGGGCGATTATCAAGCTGGCGCCAAAACGCTGGTCGATTATGTCGCAGCGGTACCCACATCCACCTCCGCGCCTGAGTTCTTGTTCGTAGCCGCACGCATCACTGAGCGTGATAACCGCCTCGAAGAAGCGGCGCAGATCTGGGAGCGTGTCGCCAATGAGTATGCCGCAAGTAACGAAGTGCCTCTCGCTTTGTTCCTAGCTGGAATTTCACGCTACCGCTTGCGTGATTACCAAGGCGCATTGACGACCTTCCAGCGGGGCTTGCTCCTCTCCACCAGTCTTGAAGATCGTGCCCGCGCCTACTTTTGGATCGGCAAAACGCAGGCGATTCTCGGGGATAGTGCCGGCGCGCGCGAGTCATGGCAACAGGGTCAGGCGATCGATCCCACGAACTACTACAGCATCCGCGCCCGCGACGTGTTGTTGGGCAACAACCCGCTCCAATCACCGCCCGTGGTGAACCTTGATATCGATCTGGTTCAGGAAAGAAAAGACGCTGAAGCGTGGATGCGTATCACCTTCGATCTCCCTGCCGAAACTGACCTATCGCATCCCGGCGCGCTCGTGCAGGATCCTCGTTTTGTGCGCGGCACCGAACTTTGGGAACTCGGCATGTTCGATGAAGCGCGGCTTGAATTCGAGTCGTTGCGCGAATCGGTCAGCGACAACGCCGCCGATAGTTTCCGCCTGGCGAATCACCTGCTCGAGATCGGCTTGTATCGTTCGGCGATCTTTGCAGCGCGAGAGGTGCTCACGCTCGCAGGTTACGAGAGCCAATCGGCCTCGTTGACCGCGCCTCCATATTTCAACCACGTGAGATATGGCTTGTATTATCAAGATCTGGTGACCGAAGAGGCGCGACAGTATGTGCTTGATCCGCTCTTCATCTTCAGCGTGATGCGGCAGGAAAGCTTGTTCGAAGGCTTCGTCAAGTCCACGGCAGGCGCGCACGGATTGATGCAGGTCATCCCGCCTACCGGCGCACAGATCGCGGGTGAGTTGGGCTGGCCGCCCGGTTACGAAGAAGCGGATCTCTATCGCCCCATCGTCAGCGTGAGATTTGGCGCGTATTATATGGACAAGAACAGGGACCAACTCGGCGGAAGCATGTACGCAGCGCTGGCCGCATACAATGGCGGTCCTGGCAACGCCTTTGTCTGGAATCAACTCGCGGGTAACGACCCCGACCTGTTTCTAGAGGTTGTCCGTTTCGAAGAAACGAGGAATTACATTCGATTTATTTCCGAGATCTTCCACACATACAAATTGTTATATGCTCCGCCACAATAAAATTCGTCGTAGCCGCAGTTGAATTGCGAATTTAACTGAGAATCAAAAAGACCTCCCAAGTCTCACAGACCTGGGAGGTCTACTTTTATCTATCCCAAATGCGCTACGATGCGCGAGTGGGCGGTTTCCACATCCATATCCATGACGGCGATCAATTTGTCGCGGCCCGATGCGCCCGCCACAATATCCAGCTGGGATTTTGGCACGCCGAGGATTTCTGCCAGATAAGCAACAAGCGCCGTGTTCGCTTCGTTATCCGCCGGCGGCGCGGCAATGCGCACCTTGATCGTGCCATCGTTCAGCACTTCCACGATCTCGTTGCGGCTGGCGCGCGGGGTCACCCGCACGGCGAGCGCGGAGCCTCTCTTTCCATCGTGCAATTTGATCTTTCGGTCAACCATGATTACCTCAAAGTCAAGAGAATTGCCACCAGAATTCGCGCCCCAAACTGGATGATCAGCATCAAGACCAGCGGGCTGAAGTCGAACATGCCTATGGTGGGCATAATTCTGCGGATCGGCAGGAGCATCGGCTCGACAAGATTATCGATCCCGCGGCGGACCGGATGATACGGGTCCATAAAGTAGGAGAGGATGACAGAAACGAACACCAAAAGTACGAGAATTTGGGCTAACGCGTTGATGGCAAGGATCAAAATATCCATGATTGGTTTAATTCTCCGAAGTGTATCTGCGTTCGCCTACGATAGCTGTTCCCACGCGGACAAGGGTCGCGCCTTCTTCCACAGCCACTGTATAATCCGCGCTCGTGCCCATGGAAAGTTCGCGCCAATCCTCGCCAGGGAATTCAGTCGCCAACCGATCGCGGAGCAAGCGCAAGCGGTGAAAGAACCGCCGCGAGTCTTCCGCATCCGTTCCCACTGGCGGCATGGTCATCAATCCGCGAATCTGCAGGTGCCGCAGTTCTACCACTGGGGCTATTTCTGGCACAAGTGAATTCCATGCCGATTCATCCGAAGCCTCCCAGCCCGATTTGCTGGCTTCACCGCCCACATTGAATTCGAGCAGGACGGGTAACACGCGATCTATTTCGGAGGCAAAGCGGTCGAGGCGCTGGGCGAGTTTGAGACTATCAAGGGAGTGTAAAAGTGCAAAATGCTCCGTCACGAGGCGGGCTTTACGGCTTTGCACGTGACCGATCATGTGCCATTCTACCCCACTTTGCGGAGCGAGGGATTGAATTTTCGTGACACCTTCTTCGGGATAATTCTCTCCAAAAATGCGTACCCCGGCTTCAATGGCCGCCAGAACGATCTCGAGCGGCTGAGACTTGGTCACCACTACCAGGCGGATCTGATCCGGGTCGCGACCGCTTTTTCGCGCGGCGGTGGCGATGCGGTCTAGGGTTAACATGTACTTTTCGCGAATGGAAGAAGTGAGATCTGTCATGGAATTCTGCAGGGGTGGAGAAAACCCGCCGCATCGGGTTTACAATGCGATCAATGCGCCAAATCGGCCTGTGCGCGCCTTTTCTGCGCGGTGAGAATACCAGTCTTCTGTGCGGCAGGCGGTGCAGATGCCGGCGGTCTCGATCCTGCCGACGCCGGCGCGTTCGAGCAAAATCTGGTTGGTCTTCCACAAGTCGAAGTGGATCTTTCCATTGACCGAACGGAGTACGGTATCTGAGTCGTCCCCAAATTTTTGCATCACCTGCAAAATCACATCCGCGCCGATCTCGTAATGGTCCGGTCCAATGGATGGACCAATGCACGCGACAATGTCCGCGGGGTTGGATTGGTATTCCCGCTTCATCGCGCTCACCATCGAGCCCGCCACATCGCGCAGGGTTCCCATCCAGCCCGAATGAGCAATGCCCACGACGCCGTTACGCGGGTCGTGAACAAGGATGGGAACACAATCGGCGAATCGCATGAACAGGCTGACGTTTGGTTGGTCAGTGAGGATCACATCTGCCTGCCGCAGGGATTCATTCTCCGGTCGCGGCGCACGCGCGCAGACCACGTCGGCGCTGTGCACCTGCCACACCTCGAACGCGGATTCGGTCGCGCGTCCCAACGCGCGGAAAGAAAGCTGTCGGTTCGTTCGAACACGGTCAAGATCATCCCCCACCGTTCCGCCGACATTCAAGGTTCCCCAAGGCGCCGGACTGACACCGCCATGACGTGTGAATACCGCATGACGCGTTTTGAGCGTATCAAATTGGAAATAACGGATCCCGTCCTTGCTGATGAACGACATATTCGGATCAATTCCCTCCTGGTGTAAGGGTGCGGGTCATGCCTTGTTCTGTTCGATGGAGGCAAACTTCTTGATGAAGAATTGGCGGGACTCTGCCATCGATTCCTCCATGTTTGGGTAGGCAAACCAGGCTGTGACAAAACCGAACAGCCCCCCCGTCAATACGCGCAGGAACGGCGTACTTTCGCGATACGGCAGGAGGGACGCTATCCAATCCCATTCGATCTGGCTAAAAAGCTGAGAGAAGCCATCCAGGCTAATCGGCCCCAAACCGACCAACAACCAGACAATCCAATGTATCGTCTTAAGGCGCCGCCCACTTGCAGCATATACCAGGCCGAATAGAAAGATGGCGCCGTAAATGGCAATGTCACGTTCGCACAGTGCCATCTTGTAACCCATCGTCTCATTGCCGACAAACTCACGCGCATCGAATCGGGCACTGCTGGCCGCGTCACGTAAATTGGTAATCCCTGAAGCTTTTTCGAATGTTTTGACGCCCTGAATGCCCGCCTCTTCCAACGGATAGTACGGTTGTTCGCCGAATAGGAAAAATGAGCGGAATCCGAACTGATGACACAAAGGTTTGTACACGGCGTAGATCACACTGGCTGGGATCGGCATACCGGCTTTCATGAACACAGGTGCGAGGACCGGCAGACCGACATACAGCAATATGAATCCGTTCAACACGGCAAGGTAATGACGGGAAAACCAATGCATGAGGCGATCACCGGCGCTGATGGCTTGCCCGCGGCGGAGACGGTCGTGGTGGTCTTCGCGTCCAAGCCGGTCCAGCTGTCCCCGTCGATCTGACGCGGCGCCAAGTGTCATGCTTAACTTTTGTTTATCGAAGGGATATCTCAAGCTGTACGGACCGACTTCAACGACCGGCGCGTTGCCTCCGTATTTTTTTTGCAGAGCCGGGTCTGAATCGACATCCACCTCTACGAGACGATGTGGATATTTTTCCTGGAGGGAAACCAGATCATCCTTAGCGGCACGGCTATGTTCGTCGTCCTTACGAAAGTAGAGTGTGACTGTGATCATGTTGAAAAATTTCTACAATCCAAAATCGATCCAGAAGAATTGGCCCGCAGCCGCGATACGCTCGAAGATGCCGGTGAACAACATGATACCGACGATGACAAGAATGAGCCCCATGCCCACTTCCACGTAGCGCATCACCTTGCCATACTTTCGCAGCGTGAGAGACACCCAGCCGACGCCCAACGCGGCAAGCAGGAATGGGATGCCAAGCCCGGCGGAATACGCGGTCAATAACGAGACGCCTTGCGAAACCGAGCCCCCGTTCAATACCAACGTGAGGATCGCGCCGAGCACGGGTCCAACACATGGCGACCAACCCGCGGAGAAGAACACGCCCATCAACGCCGAAGACAGATAGCCCCATTTCCGGTCAGGTAGTTGCTGGACGCGCGTATCGTACTCCAGGAACGGGATGCGGAACACACCGATCATGTGCAAACCGAAGATGACCACGATGACGCCCCCGACTTTGGAGAGCAGGAATCGCAGGTCGAACAAGAATCTGCCAAACACCGATGTTGCAACGCCAAGGCTCACGAAAACAATGCTGAAGCCCAGTACGAATGCCAGTCCGTGGGTGAATGTTGTGAAGCGATTGCTTTCAGAAGTTTCCCCTCCAGCGGCGCGTCCGCCCAGATATCCAACGTACGCGGGGACGAGCGAAAAGACGCACGGCGATAGGAAGGAGGCGAGTCCTGCCAGGAATGCTAAGCCTAAAGTGATCTGGGTGAAATCCATGCAGCTCCAATCAATGAGAGTTTCTAAAAAGAGGCTTCGGAAGTGACCACGATCGTACCGTGATCGGGGAGCGACACGCGCATCTCACTTTGGGCGAGCGACACATACGGGGTTGTCCAACGAAAGATGAATTTTGCGTCTTCCGGCGTCACGTTGATGCAGCCATGGGAACGTTTCTCTCCGAAGGCGTTATGCCAGAACGCGCCGTGAATGGCAATCCCCTCGCCGCTGATCATTGTGGACCACGGCACTGCTGGCGTGGAATAGCCGGATTGAAATGTGCCAGCCGTCATATTCAGCGAGACGATCTTCCAGTGGGTTAACAGGTTGCCGGCTGGCGTGGCGAGTTTGTTATTCGTCTCACCGGTTGTCGGGTCAAAGATATTTTTCAAGCCGCTCGACACACGGCAGAAATACACTTCGTTGCTTCCTTCAAAACATGACAGCGTTTGGAAATCGAGATCAACCTCGATCCGTTTATCGTTCGGGTCAACCTCCGGGTTGATTGGAGCCACGTCTTCTTCGGTGAGGACTTTGAAACCCGCGCCGTCAGCCCAATAAAATTCATTGTATGCACCGTAGCCATAGCCGTAAGGAACGCCTTCGTTCCAACGATACTCCACAAAACCATTGGAGGTGCGGACTTGATCCATCCATACCACCTGACCGTAATACAGGCGCGGTGGAAAGTTGTACTGGATGTGATCTTGCAACCAGGGCGAAGCGACGGCCCCTTCGTGCGCAAGGTCAACGTAGGGAACGGTCACCTCCGCCCAAAAACCCGGCTGTCCGGCAGGGATCGACGTAATGGGTGTATTCGGTAAGTTTCGTGTGGGCTGAAGGACAGAGGCGTAAATATAACCTTGCGGAGTTTCCACGTATCGCTGGTTATTCAATCCGCCAATCACTTTCCCAACCACTTCGCGATTCCATTCCACGAGGGTATCCGCCGGAAGCTTTCCGATCGACGTGTTCAATCCGGGGTCATTTGTCGGTCGGTTGCGCAAGTCAATATCGGGGTCCACCGTCCGTCCGATGATCGCACTCGCCGGGAATTGCGGCAGGCGTTTCGGTCGTGCCAATTCGTCAAACTTGAAGTTTTTATTCGGCAGGAACGCCATTGCACCCAGACCTGCGCCTGCCAGTTTGAGAAATTCACGTCGTGAGATTTTTCGCGTTGTTTTCATCGATAATCGTTTCAACAAGGATACACATAAAGCAATATGCCGTCAACGGGCAGATTAGAGATGACTAATCACTAGGAGAGCTTACCCGTCAATTTGCGAAGAAAGTCTTAAGCGCGCTCAGGCAACCCACGCTAACCTTGTGACCAACCTCATCCTCACAATACGTTACGAGCGCACCGGCCTCTTCGAGGAGCTGGATCGAGGATCGGGCACGTTCGATCGTCACGGTTTCATCTTTTGTGCCATGCGTGACAAAGATTTTCTTGCCGGCCAGCGGACGACCGGGGATCAAATCTTCCAATCCGCTTGGGACGAAGCCAGCGAGAATTCCAACCTTGCGGACTCGATGTGGGAACAGGAACGACAATACGTTGCACATCGCCGCGCCCTGGCTGAATCCCATCAGATCGAAGACGCCCGCATCGACGCCAGTGGAGGCTTGGTACTCATCCACGAGGCGTATCAACGCCTCGGCCGGCGGACGGAGTTGGTCAAGACTGGGATTGCCAAAATCAAGACCCAGCATGGGCCGCCAGGAGTATCCGACCGACCCGGCAGAATGAGGCGCACGCGGGGCGATGATCCAGGAATGGGGAGGCAACCCCCTAGCGAAGACCCACATCGAGTTTTCGTCGCCGGTATAGCCATGAATCAACAGCATCAAACGCCTGGGCTTTTCAACAGGTAATACTCGCAATGTCCAGCCGTTGAATTCGACGAGTTCGGTTTCACTCCGGGTTTGCACGTTTTTGTATCCAATCCAATAGGGCAAGAGACAAGAGGATCAAGACGATCGGGACCAGTGCGCCGAGCAGGCAAAGAAGGCCCATGACCGCGGCACCGACTCCATAAATAACGTAGATCAATGCAATTCCAACCACATACAACAACAAGAAAGCGCCGACGCCGAGTTGGACGTTGGTTTGCTTTGCATACTTCCGGAGGTCGCGAGTCATTATGATGTCCTCATCCATCCTGCAAGGTTGATTCTTTTTTGAATAGATTTCGCAATTGAGGCAGGGAGGCTTCCACAGCTTCCTCTCCTCTTTCGATCAAATAATGGGCGTCTGCCGGTTGGAGCGTATTCAAATGCGCCACCGCTGGTCGAACTATAAGATCAGGCGCTTCCTTATCGAGATGAAACTTCGTCAACGCGCGCATCATCATATCCTGTGAGAGGAAGAAAACATCCAACGCCTGCACGAACCGCAGACGCTTGATCGCGTTCGCAAGCCAGCTCGGAACGAACTCGGGAAGGTAGATCCTCTCCATGGTGGCGGGCACTCCCAACGGTTCAGTGAGAGGAACGGCAACCACCGGATAACGCCCTTCGACGAGCGAACGTGCCGCCGCAGCCGGAACCGCGTTCAACATTCCGCCGTCGATGAGCCCCATCCGGTTGATAATCTTCATAGGGAAAACGCCCGGTAAAGCCATGGAGGCAAGCAGGGCATCCACCAGCGAGCCCTCTCGAAGGATTACGACCCTGCCATATTCCGCCCACACGGCGGTCACAGCGAATGGAACTTTGACATCTGCGAAGGTGCAGTCTCCGATCAGTTCATTGAGGCGCCGGGTCATTCCGGCCAAGCCAAGGAAGGACGGGGCTTGACCGCGCATTTGTCCGTAGAGTCGGGTTTGCTTGAATACAGTAAAGATACGCTCGATCTCATCGACACCATAACCCAATGCGTAAAAGGCACCCACGAGCGCGCCGATGCTCGTCCCGCTGATGGCACGGATCTGAAATCCGTGGTGTTCCAGCCGCCGCAAAACTCCGATGTGCGAAAGTCCTTTTATCCCGCCGCCCCCAAGTGCAAGAGCGATGTTTTTTTGTTCCATGGCTATTTCCAAAACCTCATAGAACGAGCAAGTCGGTTTTGCCATGCAAACAAGGTCTTCAACGCCGGCATGATCTCATCCACAGCGGATTCTCCTCGTATTGCCACTTCGTGCACATCCACTTTCGACAGCGTTTCGATATCGGCGACTTGAGGCCGGATGACGATTTCGGGTTTATCAATGGCAAGTCGATAATCCGTTACTGCGCGCATCATGATGTCCAAAGATCGCAGGATGACATCCACCGCTTGAGCATAGCGCAGGCGGCTCAGTCGTTCGGTAATGGAGGAAGGAAAGAGGTTCATGCCGGGAATGCTCCACGATTGCGCGGGCTCACCCATCGGCACGCTAAGTGTAACTGCGAGCACAGGCAGCTTCGGTGCCAGCGCGCGCGCCGACGCAACCGGTACGGGATCCAATGTGCCGCCATCCACGAGTTCCCATTCGCCGATGCGCTGCGCCGGGAAAATACCGGGGATCGCGACCGTGGCGAGAATCGCATCCATGAGCGAACCATCAGAAAGGACGATCTCGCTGCCGGTGTTCAAATCTACAGCCGTGAGTGCGCAGGGGATTTTTACCGAATCGAACATTCTATCGCCGATGTGACCCTCCAACCATTTCATGCCTCCAGCGTGCCCCAGAAAAGCCGGCTCGTCGTGCGGCAGCCTGCCGTACAGTGACGACTGATCGAATCCTACGAAAGCCTCTTCGATCTGATCCGGTGAATATCCCAGCGCGTAAAAGACAGCGACGATTCCGCCAATACTGGTTCCGGCGACCGCGCGGATTCGGAACCCCTCTTGTTCGAGCCTCCGCAATACACCGATATGCGCGATGCCTTTCGATCCGCCTCCACCGAGTGCGAGAGAAATATCCATGCTCAAGTTCATCTCCTCCCCAAATTATACTCACAGCGGCCCCTCCGCTAGAGAGGTTTATGGTGTGGGAGGCGTATCCGTCGGCGTAACCGTCGGGGTCTGGGTCTCTGTTGAGGTCGGAGGAACAGACGTATTTGTGGCCGGAACCGGTGTGTTCGTCGGTGACGCAACCACGATGGATACTGTCAATGTGGAACCGAACACGTTACCAGTTTGAGTGCCGAGTCTCCATGTGCCCGCATATGTTCCAGGCTGTTTTGGTGCAACGAGCTGAACCGAAATTTGAGTCCACTTTTGGGGCTCGATCACTTTTCCCAAACCAGAGGGATCGCCCTCCATTTGATTGCCTCCCATAAAGACAAGTCGGAATTGTAGAGCCCAATCGCACGTTCCATTGTTTTGCACTTTCCACGTTTTTGTGAATGTTTCCCTGGGTTTGAGAACTGTTCCCGCAGGGATGGTCACATCACTGATTAAAACCAAATTGTTGCATCCGAATGCCAGCGTGGAAGGATTGGGCGTGGGCGTGAACTGCGTACCCGTCGGCGACGGCGACATACTTACCGTCGAAACAACGGGGTTAAAAACGAATGCTGTCGTCGCTGATGCCGAGGGTGTGACCAGAACGAGCGCGGTATTTGTCGGTTGAACGGCAGGTGTAAATGTCTGCGTTGAGAGTACGGCTTGCGCCGTTTGCGTCTCGAAAATGGACGCAGCGAACGTCCCAATACTGGATGTGAGAATTGCGTTTACATCCAATTCGTCTTCGGTCGCCGGAGCAGGTTGACCCGCGCACGCCGTTAGCACCGACGCGCCGAGCATAATTGCCGGAAAGATCCGTTCTACAAAACTCATCGATACCTCATTTTCCTTGTTGCCAATCATGGAGTGATTCAAGCCGCCCGCATTATAAGCATACCAGTTCGTTTTTAGTCAACTGGATACCTGCGAGTGCTATACGAAACTCATACATTTTATAAAAGACGGGAAAGGGCGATGCACAACGCATCCAAATCTTCCTGCGTATTGTACCCTTGGACGGACACTCGGATCAATTTGTTCCCTTTCCATTCGATTATCGGAACCTCGATGTTGAATTCGTTGTACAGGCGGTTCTTCAAGGCTTCCACATTCACCGTGGCCGGTAAGGGAGCAGTAAACATTTGGCGGAACCAGTCGCCAGTCTGAGGATGAAGCGGCTGCAGCCCGGTCAGTTCGCAAATTCTATTCTGACAAGTTTTCGCAAGTTGGTGGCAATACTCCCGAACCCGACCCCAATCATGCCCATCCTGAAACTCGATCGCAGCAGGCACAGCCAGGAATGCAGCCATGTCACGCGTACCCCACCATTCGTGATGATCCACAAAAACGGAACTACCCGGCGAATCAGAGTCATATCCCCAGGAAACAACAAGGGGCTTTAATAATTTCTGCACTTCAGGACGCGCATACAAAAAACCAGCTCCTTTCGGCGCACACAACCATTTATGCAGGTTGCCGGCATAAAAATCCGCGCCGAACGAATCGAGGTGTAGCGGAATCTGACCGGGCACGTGTGCTCCATCGACGATCGTTGTGATCCCGGCTGCACGCGCCCGAGCCACAATTTCCTCCACCGGAAGGATTAAGGCTGTAGACGATGTGATCTGACTTATACAAATTACACGCGTGTGCGGCGTAACGCCAGCCCAGAACTCTTCGATAAATTGCTCCTTGGAAACAATGTTGGACGAGGTTGCTTCATTGACATATTTGAACCCAAGTTCCTTTTCAAGAAAACGCCACATGCGGTCGATCGCGCCGTATTCGTGCGCGGTAGCCAGGACTTGATCACCCTCTTTCAATTCAAGCGAGCGCGCAATGATGTTGAGCGCGAGAGTGGCGTTCTGCGTATACACCAGATTATCCGCATGGGTGCCCACATACTGCCCGAGGATCGACCGGGACTCTGCCAACAGGGAGGATATCCGTCGCCCCAAAAATTCGACGGGCTGCTTTTCCAATTCCGCCTGCCAACGCTGGTAGTCGCGGAAGACGGGCTCCGGTGTCGCGCCGAAGGATCCGTGATTGAGAAATATGATGGATGGGTCGAGTAGAAAATGCTGGCGAAGATCGAACATCATTCAATCGTAACCGAGAATCGGCCGGCATTGCAGGATCGCTCCCTGCGATGAATGTGGTAACATAAAATCATGACCGACGAGGTGAAGGTTGTAGCGACGAACCGCAAAGCAGCGTTTGAATATTTTCTACTCGAACGATTCGAGGCTGGGCTGGTCCTGCAAGGAAGCGAGATCAAGTCCATCCGCGCCGGGCAAGTCAGCATCCAGGAATCGTTCGTGGATATCGAGAACGGTGAGCAAGCGTGGCTCGTCGAGTCGCACATCGCGCCATACGAGCATGCCAACCAATTCAATCACGACCCGAAACGCAAGCGAAAACTGCTGCTTCACAAGAAACAGATTCGCGAGCTGTGGAACAACGTCCGCATCAAGGGCATGACGGTCGTGCCGACGCGTGTCTACCTCAAGAACGGTCGCGCCAAGATAGAGATCGCGCTTGCCAAAGGCAAGAAAGCGTATGACAAACGGGCGACAATCGCCAAACGAGACGAAGCCCGCAGTGCCGAACGCCAAACACGCATCAGGTAAAGATTCCCTCTTCTTTCTTCTCTGGCCGTTGCTGCGGGTCAAAAGAAGAGAGTGAAAAGAGCCCAATCAACGTGCATCCATCCACCATCGGTAGTATCAACAAGCTTCCAGAGGCTGAGAAACGGGAAATCTACTCCCGCTACATTCCGCCCGAGTTGATCGAAAAGTTCAAGCTCGGGGACTTGGATAAAAATCACGATCTCCTGCGTTTTCGCTTTGCAGAGGGCTCCAGCGATGTCGAAATGATGGTGTACCACCAGGTCGATTTCCCAGATCCAATCCTTTATGCTCACCTGGCTGATTCGATCAATGGACAGATCTTCATCCTGCTGTACATTTTGAACGACCCCGCCTCGCCTCGCTTCGATGTGGATAAAATGCCCGACGGAAGCGCCACCCACTTTGGAATTAGAAAGAGGAATCTTGAGGCGGAACGCGCCGCGCTGGGAGCGGGTCTGGCGCCGGGTCAGATCCGCCGTGGACTGCGCGCCCTTACTCAAGCAATACGCACCTTCGAAGAATTCATCACCTATCTCGGGCACGATATGTATTACATCGAGCCGTTGTATTATCACAATGCGGTGATCTTCGAGCGCTACGGGTTCAGTTACCAAATGGGTAGAAAATTGATGACTCAGATCCACGCCGGGTTTGGAGAAGATGGCGTACTCCAACAACAATTGGATGATTCAAATCCGTTTCGTTCCCCACAAGGAGCAACCAGTGTTCGACTTCGATCGTGGGCGATCCATGATGGAATTCTCGGCGAACCATTTACAAACGTTACCATGTACAAACGGGTGGGAATTTCCGCCAGTATCAATACCGCACCAGGTTGTGAGTGGTAATGGTCAAATACGGATCATCAATCAATGTGACAGAATATCAAAAAGCAAAGACCATGATTTCATCATGGTCTTTGCAAGTAGCGGGGGCAGGACTTGAACCTGCGACCTTCGGGTTATGAGCCCGACGAGCTGCCACTGCTCCACCCCGCATCGAAGAGTGCCGATAGTACCACAAGCACATAGCATAGTCAAGCAACGTTGCTTATAAGAACTTAATGGTTCTTTGGTTCGAAGCCGACAAATTGCATCTTGTTAGGAATCTCGATTTGTAGTTTAATCGGCGCTACCTTAAAAAGCCGAGGAACACGGCAAGTTAACTTTTTTAAGATTAAGGTATAATGCTGGTGCGCTGGATTGCAGTGTTAGCGCAAAAACGCAGTTACCCACTCATTATGAAAAAGACCACACTACTCCTGGTTGAAGGACGTAACGCAGAAATCCCTTCTTTTGCAAATGATTTGCAAAAGAAGGGATTTGATATTCGTTCGTATCAAAACGGAAGCTCGGCAGCCTCCAAGCTCAAACAGATCAATCCGTCCGTTGTCGTTGTGAATGCTGCATCCCTGCGAAGCACAGGTGTGCGCATCTGCATGTCGCTGCGAAAAAAAGACCAAAAAGTCCCAATTATCCTGATATTGAAAAAAGAAAAATCGGTAGATAAAAGCCTCGCCGATGCAGTCCTTGCGCTTCCATTCACAGTGCAGAAACTCGTCAATCGAGTCAAGGCCTTGATGCCTGGCGACGGAAATAATCTCTTCAGCGTCGGTCCGATCCGCCTGGACCTCGAACATCGCCGCGTACGTTGCCTCGGAAAGAACTCGAAACTCACGCCGCGTCTCATTACTCTCCTCCACATCCTCATGGATAAGCACGGCGAGGTCGTCGAACGGGAATCGCTCTTCAAAAAAGTATGGGAGACGAACTACACCGGCGACACGCGCACGCTCGATGTGCACATCTCATGGCTGCGCCGGGCGATTGAAGTTGACCCAAACAATCCCAAATTCCTCAAAACGATCCGCGGCGTTGGCTATCGGCTAGACGTGTAATTGATATCGCTTTCCCTGCGCAGTCACCAATCGGACGCACACCCTGCGTCCGATTTTTACTTTCAATTCGCGGGAGATATCCGCGGTTCGCAACGGACGGGATGCCTGTGCCGCACTCTTGAATGTTTTCCCGTCCCAATCCGGGTCAACCTCCCAGTAATCCAGCTCGAGTTTCGTATCCAAAAGGATCGAATTCTTTGAAAGCTGCATTTTTATAGATGCAGGCGCCGGCTTTTCTGGATCCTGAATGTTGAAGTCGCGTTCGATGGAAAACGATTTTCCTGCAGCGACGAGTCTTTTGCAAGCCGTGTGAATAGCCCGCGAAGACTCGTCGCAGGCTATGAATTTCCGCCCGTGTTTCGCTGTAACGAATGGAGTTGTTCCCGAACCGCAGAAAAAATCGGCGACCAGATCGCCGGGATTCGACGAAGCGAGGATGATTCGCTCCAACAACGCAACGGGTTTCTGGGTGGGATATCCCGTCCGTTCATTGTGCAATCGTGCAATGACTGGGAAATACCACCAATCCTCGGGTACTTTCCCGCGTTCGAGATCGGGTACTTTTCCAAAACCAGCCTTGCGGGATGACCTAAAGGTGTTCACTGTGTTTTTGTTATACGGCTCGCGTATGGCATCCGCATTGAATGTGTAATCACTCCCTTTAAAGTACGCGAGAATCGTATCGTGTTTGCGGTTGAAGGCGCGGCGAATGGGCGAAGGACCATGATACGCCCAAATGATCTCATTCAGAAAGTGATCTGCCCCAAAGATCTCGTCGAGCACGAGACGGGCGTATGAGTCGGCATGCCAGTCGAGGTGGAGATAGAGGGTCCCGTTGGGCGCAAGCAGGCGGAACATCAAGGAGAGGCGCTGGTACAAGAAGTCGAGATACGAATCGAGATCATTCCAGTCGTCTTGATAGCCCTCCACCAATTTCCATTGCTTCGGTTTCCGGGAGTCTTCGCCGCGACCGATACGAGCGGAAAATTTTTTATTGGTGAAGAATGGTGGGTCAGCGTAGATGAGGTCGATATGACCTTCGTAGTCGGGAACCAGCGCAGCCATCACCGCGAGGTTATCCCCCAGAATTAGGCGGTTTGCCACATTTCCTTTTGGATATCCCGACCCCCCCGGAAAGATGAGGGAATCCGTGACCAGGGTTGCCGGCTCTGGCACTGCAAGTTTCTTGTCCCGCCAAATGAGCTGAGGCATAACTCAATAATAGATCCGTACCAACGTACCAAAACCGCGATTGTACGTCTTGCCGATTTGATGATCCGGTTTTGCCCAGCGGAACAGCCACATTGCTTCTTCGGTGCGCATGTTGATGCAGCCGCGACTCATCGGAACGCCATAGTTTTGATGCCAATACGTTCCGTGAAAGGCATGACCCTGCGCGGTGAAAAAGCTGGTCCACGGCACGCCGGGCAATTCGTAGTCGGTAAAGTCGGCGAATAAATTCCCGTTACCCATATGCTTGTTTGGCATTTTGTCCATGATGCGAAATTCGCCCTCGGGAGTCTTTGTTGAAAGCCCATTGGCATCGCGTGGACCATTCGGGATGCCGGAACTGATCGTCGTTTTCATCACTTGTTTGTCGTATTCGAATGCCAGCAGGGTTTGCGTGGTCAAGTTGACTTCGATTCTCTTCTTTTCCACAGGTACTTCCGGCGAGATTGCGGTCAAATCTTCCAGCGGAATTGGTCGCACGTGGGCTGGATTTATATAGTATGGGAATCCCGTCAGATCGTCGTAAATTCGATACCACGACTCTCCCGTTGGTCCCGGCTCGATCGCCTCCACCCAATGGACTGAGCCAAAGTACAAACGGAATCCCAGTTTCTGCCAGCCAAATGCCTGGCTCGTCCGCCAGGGTTGGGTAAAGGGAACTGTCATCTCCACGAGCCGCGGAGTACCCGCTTCAACGGCCGGTAACGTCTTGTTTAAAATAACTTTCACTTTTTGTAGCCGCGCCCGGTGGACATATCCACCCCACACCCGATACCAAACTGGGTTATGCGCCGGCTCTTTCACGGTCACTTCCCCGTAGATATGGAGCAACTCATCGCGATACCATGTGGAAACGATCGGGCTTTCATCGTTCGGCTCTTTGTAGACGCTCACTGAATCGATGGCGACGCGGACAAGCTCGCTGTCATCAAAGGTAAATGCATGCTCAAACGATGGGGAAAAAGCCAGGCCGGCAAGGCTTAGCCCCCCAAGTTTGAGAAATTCGCGCCGGGAAATGGTTTTCATGATGCGAAAATTGTAACCGATATCGCTCTCGCCAAGAAAACTCTCATTAAATTTTCAGGTCGGATGAAAACAATACCGCCCTCCTTGCCGGAGGGCGGTCGCAATTCAATTCAATGATCCGCTAGGGTTCCACCGTTTCAGGCACCATATCTTTGAGCAGGATCTCGATCGCCATGCTGTGAGCGCACCGGCGGTGTGTGACGAAAAATTCACAATCGCATGCGTACACACCATTTTCAAACGTGACACGGTGGTTGTTGTTATCCCCGTGAAAAGTAATATCGAATTTGTTAAAGAGGAAGCGATGACGTTCCTCTGCGTACCGTTTGGCTTTCTCACGCTTGCCGATCATTCCATAGTCCATCGTTCAATCTCCTTTCAAAGGTGGGAATAAAAAAGCACGCGAACACTCGCGTGCTATCGGGTTAATCTGTTGGATCCTTGTCTGCATCTGCTCGCATAGGATGTATGCCTCGTTGCCCGCAGTATAGTCCTCTTCAAAGTGCAAGTCAACACCCAAATAGGTGATGCGGGCAAAACGTATGGGAATCGCAAGGCATCGGTCAATCTGCCGGCACGGTCGCCATAGGCGCCTCGTCACCGCTATACGAAGCCAATTGGGGCCACTTCCAAAGAATGACGAACATACCCACGATACACCCGATGCCGCCGCTTACGATGGCGAATGGAACACCGAACAAGGAAGCGACCACTCCCGCCTCCACCTCCCCTAGCTGAGGACCGCCCAAAAAGAAAAGTTGATTCACACTAGTCATCCTGCCTCGGATATGGTCCGGCGTCTGCAATTGTCGAATCGTATTACGGATGACCGTGCTTACAGCGTCTGCCCCGCCCATGAGCACCAAGGCGAAAATCGCCGGGATGAATGTTCCGCTCAGCCCGAACCAGATCGTCGCCAAACCGAAGCACACCACAGAAACGAGGAACAGCGGACCTTGACGGCGAAGTTCACGAATCTGCGAAACGACCAGACTCGCCAGCACCGAGCCGATCGCCTGCGCGGACACCAGCCATGCGTAACCGCTTTTACCCACCGACAAGATATCACGTGCGACAATGGGCAGCATGGTCGTCGCCGAAGCGAAGAACGTCGCGATAAAATCCATGAGCATTGTAGAAAGGATCAACGGCTTGGAAAAGATAAATCGAACGCCGTCGCCCATCGCTTTCAAACTTATACCGCCTGCGCGATTCACATCTTGATGCACCTGCCCCATTAATAATAAAGCCGCGAGTACGGCGAGAAACGATACCGAATTAAGCAGGTAGACGACTCCCTGCCCGCCTTCCGGGACGACACCAAACAGCAACGGACCGAGGATCGCGCCCGTATTGAACGCAATCGAATTCATGCTGAACGCCGAGGGCAAATGCTCGCGTGAAACGAGATTCGGTATCATCGCCTGCCGCGCAGGCAGGTCAAACGCGGCCGCTGAAGCCTGGATCGCCGTCAGTAAATAGATGTGCCAGATCTCGATAAGACTCGCAAACGTTAGATATGCGAGCACCATTGCTTGAACCGCAAGGGTTGATTGGGTGAAAAAGAGAATCCTTCGACGGTTGTAGTTATCTGCTACTGCGCCGCCAAGAAATGAAAACACCACCACCGGCAGAATTCGCACCAGGCCAATGCCGCCTAACGCCAGCGGGTCTGGCGCACCGGTCAACTCGCGTATGTGCCAATGGATTGCCGCGAACTGCATCTGGGAGCCTGCCATCGAAATCAACAAGCCGAGCCAAAGGTACAAATATTTTCGATGCGTGAGCGCAGGCGGAAGATGCAGGACCATCAGGTTCCCCAATCTCGCAAATACAGGAAGTCATAGCCAATGGTACGGTTGCTCAACTTGGCGATAGGAGGCTGCATCCGCTTGAATTGCATACGCTGAATTCGCTTCACAACCGCGTCGACGAACCTTGAGTCGAAGCCTGCGTCCACGCATTCCTTTGGGCTGTAGCGGTGGTCAACGAGCAGATACAGTAACCGATCCACATTTTCATACGTGAATCCCAGTTCCCCTTCGTCGGTCTGACCTTCCCACAGATCCGCTGACGGAGGCTTGTCGATGATGGGCGCTGGGATGTTCAAGGCACGCGCCAATTGCCTGACCTGCGTTTTGTACAGATCGCCGATGGGGTTTATCGCCGCCGCTGAATCGCCGAACTGCGTGCTGTAACCCAGCAGGATCTCCGTCTTGTTACTCGTGCCGATCACCAATCCCTTGAATACTTCGGATTGATCGTAAAGCACGATCATCCGCTCGCGCGCCATGATGTTGCCTTTGCGGAGTTTTGTAATTTCTGGGTCGTTCTCGAACAACGGTTCGACCATCTCTGTGATTTCGATCGCCTTGCTCGGTATTTCAAGCTGCTCGATCAATAATTCAGCATGTGTCAGGGAGTCCGGGTTCGAGGCTCGGTACGGCAACCGAACCGCCAGTACATTCTCGCGCCCCAACGCTTCGACTGCCAGCACGCATGATAGTGCAGAGTCGATCCCGCCGGATAAGCCAATCACTGCGCGCGAAAATCCTACGCGGGTCACTTCGCTTTTGATGAAGCCGACAAGGATTTGCCGCGCGACTGCTGTGTTGATCGAGAGGTCAATTTGCATGGCTGTATGTGTGTTACCGGGCTGAGAGTATCCGGCCAAGTTCTTTTTGAACGAGCGCGGTCCGTTCATCGCGCAGAAGAGGCAGGCGAGCCCGTGTACGACGAAGCTGGTTCAGGTCCAGTTCACAAACGGTCAGCGCTTCTTCGAAGTAGGGACCTTGCGCCAGCAATTCGCCGTTCGGGTCATTCACTGTGGCACCGCCCCAAAAAAGCAGGCCGTCTTCAAAGCCGACCCGGTTACAGTGAGCAACAAATGACGTGAACATGCTGGCATATGCTTTGCTGACACGTTCCACCCAGCGGGCCGACTCGAGTTTTTCGTTGTCGTTCAACCCGCGTCCGGGCGAGGCGGAGGAGAATAGCATCACATCCGCCCCATCGAGCCATAGCAGGTACGGAGGCGAGGCATGCCAGAAATCTTCGCAGATCAACATGCCCACCCGGCCGAAGCGAGTATCGAAGGCGCGCACGGCATCCCCCCACGCAAAGAAGCGGCCTTCGTCGAAGAGACCGTAGGTCGGCAGGTAAACTTTATGGTGCACGTGAAGCACGCGCCCGCCGGAGAGATACGCGGAGGCGATGAAGAAACGATGCCGGGTATCCTCATCGACAAATCCCACCACGAGGTCAAGATCGCGCGAGGCTTTGAGGAGTTGCTTGAAAACAGGATCGTCCTCGGTGGCACAATGCGCGACCGAAGCGACCAGATCCTGCAACACATAGCCTGTGAGTGAGAGTTCGGGGAAAACGACAAGGTCGGCTCTCTGCGCCTTTGCTTTTTTGATAAAGTCGAGATGTTTTTCAAGGTTTGATTCGACATCCCCCAGTTTTGTTGCGATCTGCGCGAGGGCGAGGTTTAGTTTCATTTTCAGAATCTTACCATTAATATAAATTGAGACCTAACAGGATTCAATCTCCTGTTAGGTCTTTTGGCGGGAAGGGAGGGATTCGAACCCTCGGTGGACCGAAGCCCACAACGGTTTTCGAGACCGTCCCATTCAACCACTCTGGCACCTTCCCAATACGGAGCGAAATGGTTTTTCGCCTTGCAGCGGCAGGATTATAACTTAGA
>CAZFDL010000009.1:23056-33114 GCA_964517905.1 uncultured Anaerolinea sp.
CTTAGATTTCGACGCTCGAATGGAGTTCGGGATAGTAAACTTCGTGCATATCCTGGGCATTTAGATGGCTGATCAGTGTCGTCGCTTGCTTTTCCTCGCCATGTACGAGAAATGTCTTTTTTGCCGTCTTTTTTAGAGTGGTTGCGTATTTTACCAACAGATCTTGCCCTGCATGCCCCGATAACCCGCCGATCGTAGCTATCTCCGCCTTGACCGTATAGGGCTCACCGAAGATCTTCACTTGTTTCTCGCGATCTGCGAGTCGACGCCCCAGCGTGTAGGGTGCCTGCCACGACACGATGCAAACCGTGTTGTTGGGATTTTCGATATTATTTCGAAGATGATGCAGGATTCGTCCAGCTTCAGCCATCCCCGACGCTGAAATAATGACCATGGGGTCTGTTCGTTGGTTCAAGGCTTTTGACTCTTCCACGGATCGGACATACGTCATCATCTTGAAATCGAGGGCAGGATGTCGGGCTTCCTCGACGAATTTTCGCGTTTCCGAGTCGAAAATCTCCGGGTGACGGCGGAACACATCCGATGCGTTTACCGCCAGCGGGCTATCCACGAAGACCGGTACACGCGGGACATCGCCGTCGTGCATCATCATGTTCAAATGATAGACAAGCTCTTGCGTCCGCCCCACAGCAAACGCGGGGATGATCACCTTCCCGTTCCGCTTGACCGTTCGCCGTACGACATCTCGAAACTCTTCGAAAGCGGCCGATGGATCGTTGTGCTTCTTGTCTCCGTACGTGCACTCCATCAACAGATAATCTGACGGGTCGGGCAAGACCGGGTCGCGTAATAACGGCAGACCGAATCGCCCGATATCCCCTGAAAACCAAAAGCGGATCTTTCGTCCTTTTTCCTCGATCTCCAACGAAACAGACGCCGAACCAAGGATATGACCTGCCTCGTGAAATCGGGCAACCACTCCGGGAATTGGCTCGTAAGCCTGACCGTAATCCACGCCGCGGAATAAGTCAGCCGCGCGTCGTGCATCCGCTTCGGTGTAGAGCGGTTCGATAGGCGGCTCGCCGCGCGCAAGCCTTTTCTTGTTGACGAATTCCGCATCCCCTTCCTGAATTCGTCCCGAATCTGCCATCATCAACGCTGCCAGGTCAGTGGTGGCACGGGTTGCGTATACAGGTCCCTCATAACCGTCGTCCACGAGGTTGGGCAGGTTGCCGCAGTGATCGATGTGCGCATGAGAGAGAATTACCGCATTCACAGAGCGTGCATCGTAAGCGAACTTCCAATTCCGAGCATACGTATCCTCTCGTCTTCCCTGATACAAGCCGCAATCAAGGAGCAGGTGATGCCCATTGATCTCAAGCAAGTGCTGACTTCCGGTCACTGTGTGTGCCGCGCCGTGAAAATTGATTCTCATCTCAGCCTCCGAATAACCCCAAGATTTGTGTGCCATAGGCGCTAAATCGCCACGGCGAATCGACCATCGCAGTTTCGAGTTCGCGCAAGGTCTTCGGCGGATTTTCCGCGAACGCGCCCAGATAGATCTTCGGCAGGACGATATCCGACTCGACATTCAAGTCCTGCGCAACCTTTTTTCTCCAAGCCTTCAACTTTTCGAGCCGTCGTAACACCGCGTCACTCGGTCGTGTTGGCCGCACAGGTTTCACCAGCTGCGCTGAAGCTCCCCGCTTCGCCGCCGCAAGCATATCGGCGCCCCACAAGCGGATCTGTTTTGGACTTAAACCAATGCCCGCAAGGTCAACTTCTTTCTCAGGCAGTTTCTTTGCGATCTCGAGCAAAAGGTTATCGTCTATCACCTTGAAAGGCGGGCGATCCAATTTCTCGGCAATGCAATCGCGGGTGTGACACAACTCCGAAAGGATGGTCAACTCGCGCTCATTTACATCCTTGCGGCTGCCAAACTTTTTCCATGAGGCACCATTGAGCTTTTCCCGCGATTCTTCCACCTTGCAAGCACGGGCGAAATCCTCACGCGCAAGTTCCCAGCGGTCTTTCTCGCGCAATTCCGTTTCCAGGATATCGCGCAGGGCGAAGAGATAATGCGTATCCTGTCGGGCATAATCGATTTGCGCAGGGGTGAGCGGTCTCGCACCCCAATCCGCTTTTTGATGGCGCTTGTCCATCCTCAACTGAAATTTTTCTGCCAACAGAGTATCCAAACCCACAGCCGCGTAGCCGAGCACGCGCGCCGCCTGCATCGTATCGAACAGAGTCGAAAATAAGAACCCGTAATCGCGTTTCAAGCAGATCAGATCGTATTCAGCGGCGTGGAAGATCTTTTCGATCTTTGCATCTCTGAAGATGGGAGCCAGCGCACTGAGATCAGTGATCGCAAAAGGGTCAACAACATAATCCTGCCGCGGAGTCGAAAACTGAATTAGACAAACGCGCTCGCGATATGCGTGCAGGCTGTTGGATTCGGTATCCACAGCGACGCGCGGCTGTGCGGACAGATCCAACAACATCTTGTGGAACGAGGCATGTGAATTGACCCAAATAGGCGGGGAATGAGACTCGGTCATAAAAGCAACAGGGCAATTGTAAACTCAAACATCGAAATTGCGTTACAGGTCTTTCGCCATGACCAGGCCGTCCTCGCCATCCTTATAATAGTGCGGCCAGATTTCCAAGGTCCGATATCCTTCCCGCTCGTAGAGCGATATCGCACCGTCGTTCGAAACCCGGACAGTTAACTTGACCTTCGCGGATCGAAGGCGCGTTTCGCACGCGCGCAATAACGCCCGCCCAATGCCGCGCCGCTGAAAACCTGGATCAACCGCAATGGTGGAGATCCAGGCGGCTTCGCGGGAACGACTCGTCTCGCCTGCCACGAATCCGATCATTTGGTCTAACTCTACGGCCTTCAATCGAATTACGTCGGGTAATGACAGTACCGCAATCAGGTCCAGCAGCGACCACGCGTCGACAGCAAAGCAGGCATGTTCCAGCCGACGCAAGGCGGCAAGGTCAAGAACGGATGCGGTTTGAATTTCCATGAGCGCTTTTCAAATAGAAAATAGAAAGTGGAAAGTCTGGTTTCACTTTCCACTTTCTATTCGTTGAATCTCTACCTATTTACGCGCCTTATTTCTTACCGAGGAAGTTATCCAACATGCTGGTGAATTCCATCGGGAAGATGAATTTCGTGGAGGGGCTGGCGCCTATGGATTTTAGCGTTTCGAAATACTGCAGCGTCATCGTTTTCTGATCCACAGACTTGGCAGCGCTAAAGATCTGTTCTAGCGCCTGGGCGAAACCTTCTGCCCGCAAGAGCTGGGCGGTCTTATCGCCTTCCGCGCGCAAGATGTTGGATTCACGATCACCCTGCGCTTGCAGAATGGCGGCTTGCTTGGTGCCTTCGGCACGGTTTTTCGCGGCTTCCTGGTCGCCCATCGACTCGGTCACGAGTGCGCGGCGCACGCGTTCTGCCGTCATTTGACGGTTCATCGCATCTTGCACGTCGCGCGGCGGGACGATTTCACGGATTTCCACATTGGTCACCTTTACACCCCAACGCTCGGTCACTTCGTCCAGACGTGTGCGGAGCATGGTGTTGATGTGTTCGCGCTGCGAAAGCACATCGTCCAGTGGAATGCCACCGATCACCGCGCGGAGGGTCGTAGCTGCGATGCCCGCGGCGGCTTGTTCAAAATTAGTCACCTGCAAAACGGATTGGCTTGGCTCCATGACCTTGAAATACCAAAGAAAATCGATCGAGATCGGGGCATTGTCTTTGGTGATCGAGGTCTGCTGCGGCACTTCACGCACTTGTTCGCGCAGGTCAGCTTTTACTGCGCGATCGATGACCGGGATCAACAAGACGATTCCCGGCCCCTTCGGTCCGATACTGCGACCGAGGCGAAACACCACAAGTCGCTGATACTCGGGCACGATCCGTATGGCATTGGCAAGAAACACCAAACCAATGACCAGGATCGCACCAAACAAACATACGGCACTACTGGCAGCAATTTCCATGATCGTTACTCCTCTTTACTAATCGTTAATTTTGTTTTTCGACAACAACGACAAACCCATCACGACGAACAACTCGGGTTTTGCTCCCTGCCTGAATCAGTACCTCACTGCGTGCGGACCACAATTCCCCGCCGACCTGAACGCTTCCCTCATCAAGGATATCTGTCTGCGCCTCTCCGATCCGCCCGATCAACGCGTCAAGATCGTGCGCCGGCCTTGAAAACGCGGCTTCCATTGTTTTACGCGCGGCAATCCACAAGAAGCCTGCGGTCAACGCGGAGGCAGAAATCGCCACCAGCGGGTTCACCGCTGGCAGACCCCCCTCGCGCGCGAACATGAAAACCGAACCGACAACGAGCAACAGAATGGACAGCGCCAACAACCATTCGCGTTTGGGTTTCTGAAGGGCAGACACAAACGGAACGATGCTCAGACCAATGATGATCAGCGCCCAAAAATTGAAGGAGAGATTGTAGATCGCATAACCTGCAAGGGCCATACAGAAGAACGCGCCGATCTCGAAAAACCCCGTGCCGGGCGTGGCGATAGCCATCAGGGTGAGGAACACGCCTCCCAACAAGAACAAGTAGGCAAAATTTGGGTCAAGTAGAAAATCCATGGATCCTCCGTTTCATTATACAACAAGACCGGTCTTTTCGATTCAATGTACGGAACGCACAACGCACAAGTTGCGCAAATTCAAACTGACGGGGGCTGTATAATAAAGGGGCAAGTGTTTGCCAAAGGAGATTCATTGAAATCCGAAAACCTATGTATTATCGGTCTGGGTTACATCGGGCTCCCCACCGCCGCCACCTTTGCCGCGCACGGGATCAAAGTCCATGGCGTGGATATCAACCCGCGGGTTGTGGAATCTTTGCAGGGGGGCAAAATCCATATCCACGAGCCCGGTTTGCAAGGCGTGGTGGATGCAGCGATCAAGTCCGGCAACCTAACCGTTTCCAGCCAACCTGTCGAAGCCGACGCGTTCATCATTGCGGTGCCCACGCCGTTCCAGCACGACCGGTTCGGGGAATTCGAGGGACGCACATACAAACTCGCCGACATGAGCGCGGTGGCATCCGCCGCGGAAGCCCTCCTGCCGGTTCTGCGAAAAGGCAATCTCGTCATCCTTGAATCGACATCACCGCCTCGCACCACGGTCGAGCTGGTTGCGCCCATCTTGGCACGCTCCGGTCTTCAGGCAGGGATCGACTTTCATCTCTGCTATTCGCCCGAGCGCGTCCTGCCCGGACGGATCCTGCGCGAACTTGTCGACAACGCTCGCGTGATCGGTGGCATCACTGCGGAGTCGGCGCGCGCCGGGCGCGACCTGTACTCTATCTTCGTCCAAGGCGAGATCCACGAGACGGACGCGACGACCGCCGAAATGGTAAAGCTCATGGAGAATACCACCCGCGACATCAACATCGCGATCGCCAACGAGTTCGCCCGGCTCGCCGAAAAGTTCAGCGTAGATGTATGGGAAGCCATTCGGCTTGCCAACTTGCACCCGCGCATCAACATCCTCAGCCCGGGACCCGGCGTCGGCGGTCACTGCATCAGCGTGGATCCGTGGTTCTTCGTTGAAGCCGCACCGGAAATCGCGCAATTGATCTACCAGGCGCGGAAAGTCAACGACGCTCAACCGCGTTTCGTTGTTGAAAAGGTAAAGCAGGCGATAGGCGATCTAAAGCATAAGAACATCGCGGCGCTCGGTCTCGCATACAAACCCGACGTGGACGACCTGCGCGAAAGTCCGGCGGTCGAAGTCGTTGGCCTACTGCGTAAGGAAGGAGCTCGTGTAAAAGCGTGGGATCCATTCGCGCCAACCGCGAAAATCCCCGAGATCGAAATTTCCTCAGACTTGGATTCCGCGATTAAAGAGGCGGACGCGCTGCTCCTGCTTGTCAACCATTCGCAGTTCCGCGATCTGAATCCCGTCAGCCTCGCGTCGAAAACATCCGCTCGGGTTATCGTTGACACGGTCAACGCCTGGGCTGAGGAGCCGTGGACGAGTGCGGGATTTGCGGTTCACCGGCTTGGTGTGCATAAATAGACAGGCTCGTGCGTTCGCCTATATCTGTCACCCTTTCACATGACCACGCGTATCTTATCCGTTCTCGGAACCCGTCCTGAAGCCATCAAAATGGCTCCGATCGTCCGCCTGCTCAAACGCAAAGCGGATGTCGACGCACGGGTATGCGTCACTGCCCAGCATCGCCAGATGCTCGACCAGGCACTGGAATTATTCGAGATCAAACCCGAGTATGATCTTGACCTGATGCGCGAAGGCCAATCGCTGGCGCAGATCAGTGCCGGCATCTTCACACACCTCGACCCGATTCTCGAAGAATTCAAGCCCGATTGGGTGTTAGCCGTCGGTGATACAACGACGGTGCTCACCACCTCCCTGCTGGCTTTCTATCGCAAGATCCGATTCGGTCATGTGGAGGCAGGTTTGCGGACCCACAACAAGTGGCACCCATTCCCGGAAGAAATCAACCGCCGCCTTGCCACAGTCACAGCCGACCTGCACTTCGCCCCCACCGAATGGTCGAAGAGCAACCTGTTGCATGAAGGCATTGAGCCGGAAAAAATCCACGTCACGGGCAACTCAGTCATTGACGCACTGAAGTTCGTAGCAGACCGAGTGGAGCCGAGAGAGATAACCGAGTTGCTGGAGAGAATCAAGATCAAAGCCTCAGCGAAAAGATTGATTTTGGTGACCGCCCATCGGAGGGAAAATTTTGGTGAACCTCTTGAAAACATTTGCCTTGCTCTCAAGCAGCTCGCTTCGCGTCCAGAGGTGGAAATCGTTTATCCCGTGCATCTCAACCCGAACGTGCAGGAACCTGTCAATCGCCTGTTGAAAGGGCAAGCCCGAATAACCCTCTTGCCGCCGCTGGATTATCTCCCTCTCGTGCATTTGATGAAACACGCTTCCCTGATCCTCACGGATTCCGGCGGCATTCAGGAAGAAGCACCGACGTTCGGAATCCCGGTTCTCGTCATGCGCGAGACCACCGAACGCCCGGAGGGAATTGAAGCAGGGATTTTGAAACTCATCGGGACGGAAACCAGCCGAATTGTGAATGCTGCGTCGCACTTGCTGGACGATGAATCCGAGTACGCGTCCATGGCGAAAGCTGTGAATCCCTACGGCGATGGTCACGCGGCGGAACGAATCGTTGATGCGCTTCTCAAGGAGTAATATAATGAGGGCAATGAGCGCGATCCGTACGTTTGCCGTCTCGATCATCGCACTGAGCCTTTTGCTGGCTACAAGCTTCATGGCTCACGCACAATCAGCGGAGGTGCGATTCTTTCCTGAGACCGGGCATTCGCTTCGGGGGGATTTCCTTAAGTTTTACAATACTGCCCGCGACCCTAATCTCGTCTATGGATATCCGATCACCGAGCAATTCACCTCGCGCGATGGAAAGACCGTACAGTATTTTCAACGCGCGCGTTTCGAGTTAACCGATTCCATGACTATTGCCCTTACGCCGATCGGGCGAATAACCCGTCAGCCGGGGAATGCCCTTGAAGCGAAGAACCCGGCGGCGTGCCAACCTGTGTCAGGAATTCCGGTGTGCTATGCATTTCTTGATTTTTACAAAGCCCACGGCGGCGCAGCGCAGTTCGGAAATCCTCTCGGCGCCGCTGAGGAAAACGCCGGCGTGTTCATGCAATATTTTGACTACGCGCGTTTTGAATGGCAGACCAGCCCTTCGCAGTCTCGCATAAGGATATCCGATCTGGGCACCATCTTTTTTCACTCAGAGGGTGAAGACCGCGCCCGGCTCCATCCGGTCAGCCCGCAGGACACGACCATAAACCCGGTGCTTTCAATTCAACCGCGCGCGTTTGTTGCAAAATCGGTTACGCGTTCAAACGATACGCAAACTGTTTCCATCGTTGTCCGAAGCCAGACCCTGCAGCCCCTTGGCGGCGCTGAGGGTATTGCCACGATCCGCTTCCCGGATGCCACATCGAAAGAATTCAAGTTTACGACCGATCAATTCGGCGTGGGTCAATTCTCGTTCGATTTCAGTAATATCAAAGTCGGGGAACTTGTTCTTATCGAGATCAATGTCACCTATTACGATCTCCCCGGTAGAACTATAACTTCATTCCGCGTCTGGTATTAGATTTCCCGCAGGTCGAAGACAGGTCCATCCTTGCACGCCATTTTCCAACCGGCCCTGGTTGTGACCGCGCATACGCCGCATTCGGCAAGTCCTCCGCAGGGAACCGGCGTTTGAATGAGTACCTGCGCGTCGCGGGGCATGGCAGTCTGATTCAGTTTCCTCAGAAGTTCCATCATACTCGGCAGAGCCCCGCGGGAAACTGAAAACGCGGCATAGTCTGCCCATGTAAGGATTTCGCCCAAGGCAGCCAATGGTTGAACCTCAACTTCGGGAGGGAGATCCTCCGTGTGAAAGTCTGCAACCACAACAAGGCTGGCGCCTTGTTTCAACGCGATCGGAATCAGCGCCCGCAAATGCGTGAGTGCGGGTTCGAAGGCAACCAATACGATCTTTCTCGCGGTGGCAGGTAATTTAAAACCATTCCCCAGGGAACCGCGCAAGAAAATTTCCATGCCGGGGTTCCACGAGTCCGGCGCAGGCGCGGCGATAAAACCTCCCGGTGCAGATTCCGTATAAGAAAGTGGAGCAGACAAAGGCGCGTCGGAGCCGTCGCTGGCGAGCAAATATTGCCCAGGCGCGGGTATCATCGGCTCCGCGCAGGAAATCCGCACGTTGCGGAGTCCATACAGAAGTACCAGTTCGTTAACCTGACCTTTGCCTGTTTGCACACCGCCATCCTATCATGGCGGTATAATAATTACAAATCGAATTGGAGGAACCATGAATATTGCTGATTTCATCAAGACACTGGCTGGCTTTGCGTGGCTCATCGTCGTTGGGGTGGGAATGATGGCGGTCGTTCGCGCAAGCCGCAACCAGAACGCCAAAGGGTTAAGTACACTCGCCGTTGCCATGCTGGTGCTTGCCATCGTGCTGACGCTGGCCGGTGCAGGCTTGGTGTTCATCGAGCCGACGGAAGTAGGGATTGTTGTGACCATTTTTGGAGAGGGCGGTATCCGCCCCGACCCACTTCAGGCTGGATTGCATTGGATCGTTCCTTTCGTGGAACGCGTGGAGCGCTATCCAATCTCCATTCAAACTTTCACCATGGCGCGAACCGCCAGCGAGGGTGAGACGCAGGGTTTGATCACGGTCGAAGCGCGCACCTCCGACGGGCAACGCATCTTCGTCGATTCTTCGGTCATTTTCCAGCTCAACAAAACTGAAGTGGTCACGATCCATAAGGAATGGCAGCGTCGCTATATTGACGATCTAATTCTGCCGCAAGCGCGCGGCATCATCCGAGATTCAGTCTCGCAATATCGCGTGGATGAAGTTCTCAGCTCCAAACGATTCGAGATGAGCGATCAGATCACCGAGAACCTGCGAGTTGTGCTGGCCGAGAACGGCCTTGTGCTGATCGATTTCGTCTTGCGCGACATCACTTTCACCGAGGAATACGCGCAATCCATCGAGCAGAAACAGATCGCCGAACAACAGGCACTGCAAGCCCAATTCGTAGTTGAATCAAAAAGACAAGAGGCCGAGCAAGCTAGGCAAATTGCACAGGGTCAGGCGGATGCGGCCGTGATTGCGTCAAAAGGCGCGGCAGAGGCACGCTTGATCGAAGCAGAGGCAGAAGCGAAGGCTTTGGAGTTGCTCGCGGCCGCACTGGCGGATAACCCGCAGCTGTTGCAATATCAATACATACTCAAGCTCTCGCCAGGCGTGCAGACCATTTTCATCCCCACCGGAAACCAGTTCATCCTTCCGTTGCCGGGCGTTCCGGGCGTACCCCCGCAGTAATTTAGCAAAGGGGCGGACACATCGGTCCGCCCCTTCGATTGTCATTATGCCGATTCCTCGAACCGGACGCGAAATCCGCCTCACAACACTTTCCACGTGTGCGGGTTGAGCGTCCAAATTAAGCGCTGACGCGCTGACGCAGGTACTGCGTCCTATCAAAGACATCTTCGATGCCGCCTC
>CAZFDL010000010.1:0-8031 GCA_964517905.1 uncultured Anaerolinea sp.
CCCAGTCCGCGAACCAAGCCGACCCGTCAGCACGGATGCGATTTTCTCATCGAGCGAATCATGTCCAATCCCGGTGAGATCACATTGGTGGCAATCGGTCCGCTCACGAATGTCGCTTTGGCAATTCGGCAGGAACCGCGCATCGTGCCATCACTCAAAGAGTTGATCATCATGGGCGGCGCGATCCGTTACGAAGGCAACACCACCGCCCTGGCGGAATTCAACACGTATGCCGACCCGCATGCCGCGCACATCGTGTATCACGCAGGGATTTCCACAACTCTGGTGCCGCTGGATGTGACTTACCGGTGCGTTCTGACTCAGGGGGACGTTGACCGACTTCTCCAGATCGAATCGCCGCTGACGCGTTTCATCGCCGATGCCACGCGTTTCTACATGGAGTTCCACGATGAATTCCAAGGCGTGCAGGGATGCGTGATCAACGACCCCCTCGCGCTCGCGTTGACCTTCGCGCCCGAGCTATGCGATTATCAGGAACTGCCGGTGGATGTGGATATTTCAGGTGGGATTTCGCTGGGTAAAACCATCGGCGACTTTTACAATTACAACAAGAAGCCCGCGAACATGAAGGTTGCGCTGGGTGTCCGTCCGCGGGATTTTATCGAGTTGTTTTTGGAAAGAATGGAGAACCTTGCCCGTGAAATTCGGTGAAACAAAACGAAGGACGCGGTGTTGTAGGAATCAAACCAAAAAGGAGAATGAGAATGAGCATTATTTCTGAAAATGTAGGCTATTTCTTGATCGCCGTGGTGATCGTCGCAGCCCTGCTCGTTTGGGCATACCTCACCAAGCGCATGCAGAAGGATTTCAGCACCATGACCTGGGTGCTCATCCCCGTTGCCATTGCCATCAACATTGCAATCGGTCAGATCGTCGTGACCCTGAAACTGCCTGTGTACCTCGACTCCATCGGAACTGTACTCGTTGCAGTGATCTGCGGACCGTGGGCAGGCGCATTAACCGGAACACTCTCGAATGTCATTTGGGGTCTGACGATCGATCCCAATGCATTCCCGTGGTTCCCAGTCGCCTTCTTCATCGGGCTTGTCTCCGGCTTGATGGCGAACGCAGGTTGGTTCAAGAACTGGTGGAAGGTGGCTGTCACCGGCTTTGTCGTGGCGCTGACAGCGGCAGTCGTATCAACACCCATCGCCGTATATTTGTTCGGTGGCATCACCGCCAGCGGTTCATCATTCATTACCGCGTATCTGCTCCAAACCGGTCAAGGCGTTGTGCAGGCGGTGATGAGCACCGGCTTCCTCGTCGAGCCGGTGGATAAGATCACCACCGCGATGCTGGCCTTCGCGATTATTCAGGGACTTTCGCAACGCTTCGTGGCGCGCTTCCCACGCCCTGAAAACGCCCAAACGGAAGGCGGAACGAGCCAGACGCAGTTGATCATCGCACTCGTAGTGATCGTCCTGCTTGTGGTGTTCGCCATGTTCATGCTGGGCAACATCCTGGGCGGCTAAAGCCCCCCGCATTCTAAAAAAGACCAGACTTCTCCGTCTGGTCTTTTTTGTCGCTTATAATTTCCCACATGCATGAACGACTTTCTTTTTACGTGAAACGCGATAGCAGCCTTCATCGTCTTAATCCGCTGACAAAATTGACCCTGGTCTTCGCGCTGATATTGATATCGTTCTTCAGCCCCCACTATTGGACGCCCCAACTCCTTTTTCTCTTTGCAGTTCTCCCGCTGAGCGTTCTCGGCAAAATACAGCAACCGTTTTGGCGCGCATTCGCAAGGCTCATCCTGCCGGCTGCGGGGTTTTTATTTCTCATGCAGGCGTTTTTTCATCCAGTCGGAGAAAAGGTCATTTTTCAGATCTGGATTCTGGACGTCACCAGCGAAAGCCTTCGCTTCGCCTTTCGGAACGCGACCCGTATTGCAGTCATGGTTTCGTCATTCACAATATTTCTGTTATCCACTCATCCCAGCGAGTTGATGTCTGACTTGACGCGGCGCGGATTGCCGGGACAATTCTCCTACGTGGTCATTTCCACGCTGCAAATCCTTCCCCAAATGCAAGCCAAAGCACAGACCATCATCGCCGCGCAACGCGCACGAGGCTTGGATACCGAAAGCAGTTTTTTCAAACGGGCTGGCTCGCTGTTCCCGCTTGTAGGCCCGCTTGTGTTCGGTTCGCTGGTCGAAGTGGAGGAACGCGCCATTGCCATCGAGGCGCGCGGTTTTACATCCACCCAGGTCAAGACCTCATTACACGATATTCCGGACAAGATTTCTGACAGGCTCATCCGCTGGGCGCTGGTTGCTCTTGTTCTCCTTGCATTGATTCTGGGAACATGGCTATCGTAAACCTGCAGAACCTCACGTATAAATATCCGCTCACCGATTCGCCCGCGTTGAAAAATATCAACCTGCAGGTGAACGAGGGCGAGTTTGTCGCCCTTGTGGGACCGAACGGCGCGGGAAAGTCTACCCTGTGCTACACCATCGCGGGATTCGTCCCGCATTTTTTCAAAGGCGAGATCACCGGCACGGTTGATGTTGCCGGCAAAGAATCAAGCAAATCCAATTTGCACGAGTGGGTATTAAATGTCGGGCTGGCATTTCAAAATCCGTTCAACCAGATCAGCGGGGCAAAATACACCGTTTTCGAAGAGCTCGCCTTTGGGCTGGAAAATATCGGCGTGCCGCGCGAGGAGATGATTCAGCGCGTGCACGCTGGCATGAAATTGACCGGCATCAGCGATCTTGCGGACCGCTCGCCCTACTCCCTCTCCGGCGGACAACAGCAACGCGTCGCGCTGACCTCGATCCTGGTCATGCAACCCAAGGTGCTCGTACTCGACGAGCCGACCTCGCAAATGGATCCCATCGGAACGCGCGAAGTTTTCGGGGTGATTCGAACCATGGCGGAAAAGGGCATGACAGTGATCCTCGCGGAACACAAAGTGGAATGGATCGCCAACTTTGCAGACCGTGTTGTCGCTTTGCATAACGGAGAAATTATTTCAGACGGAACACCAGCCGTCGTACTGACATCCGAATTACTGGCGGAAAAGGGATTTGGCATTTCGCGGTACACGTCCGTAGCTCGGAAGGCAAGGGAAATGGGTTTGTGGAAGAAAGATAGATTGCCGGTGACTCTCGAAGAGGCAGTAGAGGGTTTCAAGAGATGAGAATTGAGCTTCGAGATTTGCAGTTTACCTACCCCACCGGTGTGCAGGCATTGCGCGGGGTTTCGCTTGCCATTGAAGCGGGCGAACAGGTTGCCATTGTGGGGCAGAACGGCGCCGGAAAGACCACTCTCGTCAAACACCTGAATGGATTGTTGCAGCCTACCTCGGGTTCTGTTCATATCGGGGATTGGAACACGAAGGAATATTCCGTTGCAAAACTGGCGCGGCGGGTCGGTTATGTTTTTCAAAACCCGGATGAGCAATTGTTCTCGAAGAACGTCGGTGCTGAGATCGCATTCGGACCGAAAAATCTTGGGATGAGCGCGGAGCAGGCTGACCGTCAGATCAAGGACGCGCTGAGGATGACAGAGCTATCCGATAAGACCGGGACGAATCCGTACGACCTCTCCCCAACCTGGCGGAAGATGGTCGCTCTGGCATCCGTCATCGCGATGGACACACCCATCATCGTCTTCGATGAGCCGACCACGGGGCAGGACGCGGCAAATATTGGGCGAATTGCCCACGCCATCAAAGTACTGCAGGAGCGCGGCAAGACCGTCATTACGATCACGCATGATATTGATTTTTGCGCCGAGAATTTCGAGCGCGTGATCGCCATGTCAAACGGAAAGATCCTGCTCGACGGCACTGCCGAGGACGTGCTTGGTCAGGAAGAGACTCTCGCTACCACGTATGTGGACCCACCGCAGTTGACGCGTCTTGGAAAAAGGCTGGGTTTAACCAAAACCGTGCGGAACCAGGACGATTTTATCGAGGCACTCCGGAAATAAACCGGCAAACCGTTTATAATTCGGTCACGCTTTTCAAATTTGCAAGGCGAATTACAACGAGCGGCGATACAATCATGCTCATGTACACTCGACGGGCACGGGAGCACCGATGGCAGAGTTGAAGGTAGACGTTTTCCACGGAATCAACGAGATCAAACCCGAAATATGGAACCGCATCGTCTCTGGGCGCGGTTTTCAAAGCCACGCGTGGTACACCTTCGGCGAACGCGCCATGGCGGACGCGAAGCCAACTTACCTGATCGCGTGGGATGGGGATACACCCGTTGCAGGCGCGGCGTTATTCAAGGTCCACAATGAACCGTTGCCGTTGCCTGCTGTTGCCCGCCAGTTCATGGAATCCATTTTCAAGCACCGACCCTTGCTCATTTGCCGCTCCCCGCTCGCAGACACCTCCGCAATGTTGTTGCCGGGCGAACCGTTACGGGATGAGGCGTTGACCGCGCTTGCCAAGGCTGCGCAGGATCAATTCAAGAAACAAAAATGTTCTTTTTTGTTGTTCGACTACTTATTGACCGAGCAACTGCGCTACAACTGGCCTAAAGGCTTCGAGCCACTCACGGTATCAGAACCGGGCACCTACATGCCAATGGAGTGGCAGAGCTTCGACGAATATCTCGAATCGGGAAACAAAAAAGACCGCCAACATTACAAAAAGAGCATCAAAGAAGCCGAAGAGAACGGGCTCATCCTTTCGAAACACAAATCGGTTTCCGAGATCGATAAATCGTTGGAACTGATCCGTAACGTATCCATCTGGCACGGATCTGCGCCTAACCCATGGATGCGCGGCTTGCTCGAAAACATCTCGATGATCGACGGCACCTGGCTCGAACTCCGCAAGGAGGGCAAACTCGTGGGCTGCGGCGCAGTCGTGCGTGATAACCAATTCCAATTAGCCACCGCGTTAGGCTTGGAAGATGATGTGCCAGGAGGATATTTCTATCTGCTCTACGCAGCCCTGCAAGAGGCATTCGAAAACAAGATTAGACTCGTGCGCTTTGGCACCGGCGCGTACGACGTAAAACGCCGTCTCGGTTTTCACCTCGAAGATACGAATCATGCCATGGTCACCATGGCGGGGTTCAACACACGCGCCTCGAAGAAGTAACCGGGGGAATCATGCTGTCGGGATTTGCACAAGCCGCGGTAACTTTTCTCACGATCGTGCTGTTTTACACGATGGACATCGCGCTCATTCGCCGCTACGACAAACAACGGTCCGCCGGCGGTTCGGGGCGCGCCTGGGATTTCACGCTGTTCATCTTCGTTATGGTGGCGGTCCTCATCCTGCAACCCCTTCTTCTTCCTTCTCTAGGATTCCAAATTTTCGAACCCCTCCGTTCTTTTTTTCAACTGCTCGGAATCGTCCTCATCCTCGAATCGCTTGCCTTGCATCTCTGGTCGCGTGTTCATCTAGGCAAATATTACGCCGAGCGCGTGGAGGTCCAGCCGGAGCACAATGTGATCGACAGCGGTCCCTACAAACATGTGCGGCACCCTGTGATCACCTCCTTTTTCGGGATCGCGGCGGGGTTGTTTTTTGTTAATCCCGCATTCACCACGTTGGCGGCGCTGGCGTACGCGATCTGGGATTTTAGGCGCGCCGCAGTTCTCGAAGAGCAACTCTTGACCAAAACATTGCCTGGTTATGCAGACTATGCGCGTCGCACGCCCCGCTACCTGCCCCGGCTGTGGAGGCGACGGTGATCCCTTTTGAGGAATTCCTGCAGCTCCCTACCAGCGAGGTTGCCTCACAGGTTCGAGCAGCCGGCCACAAAGTGTGCGTTTTCCCGGTCAACGGGACGCGGCGCTGGTTCATCCTTGAACACGCGGATAAGATCGCTGGCGATCTTGTCCCGGCTTACATGGACGTTTTGATCCAGAATCACATCGAGTTATGCGCCATGATGTTCGATCACGGACTCGAAACCATCCTTGCCCCGGTGTTCGGGCGCGAGTTGATGCGCCGCGGTGATGAATACACCCAGCAAGTGGGCATCGAAGGACTGGTGCGAACCGCGACTGATAAAAAATATCGCGACTTCTTCGAACTCTACCAAGTGAAAGTCCGCTTTTACGGCGACTATCGCGATATGCTTACAGGCACCCAGCACGAACATGCGCTCCGATCCATGCAAGAGGTGACGGAGGCCACCAAATCCAATTCCAGGCATCGTCTTTTCTTCGGCGTTTTTGCGGATGATGCCGCTGAAACCGTAGCGCGGCTTTCAGTGGAATACTATCTTGCCGAAGGTGTAATTCCAGACAAAGGCGTCCTGGTCAGAAAATACTACGGCGAAGACCTCCCTCCGGTTAGCCTGTTCATCGGCTTCGACAAATTCAACGCGTTCGATATGCCGCTTCTTGCCACGGGCGAAGAGGATCTGTATTTCTCGGTCAGCCCATCGCCTTACATGAGCGTTCATCAATTGCGGGCGATCCTCTACGATCATTTGTACGTGCGCCGCATGCCTGAACCGGAGTATTCCAAACTCCCCGCAGAGGAGCTCGATTGGCTGAGAACGTACTACAGAAAACATAAGGATGCGGCACTCGGCGTGGGAAGACTGAAGTTCAATCTATGGATTCCGGAAGTGACGATCGAATCGTGACAGACCACATCGCAAACCTCATTGACGAAATCGGTCCCGGTCATATGGCGAGCACGGCGTACGATACAGCCTGGGTGGCACGCCTCGGTCCGGTAGACCCGAGCCTAAGCAACCGCGCCCTAACCTGGCTCACACGCAACCAACTGCCGGATGGATCATGGGGAGCATCTGCGCCAATGTATTATCACGACCGCGTCATATGCACGCTGGCGGCGATGATCGCCCTCACCTATCGCGGTCAGCGGCAGGCAGACAAGACCCAGATCGAATACGGCAAACTCGCACTTGAGCGAATCGTCGGAGGTGCGACCGGGGGGCTATCCTCCGACCCCAATGGAGCAACTGTCGGTTTCGAAATGATCGCGCCCACATTGGTAACCGAGGCGGAGAAACTCGGATTGATCAAGAGTCAGGGCGGACGAATCCTGGGGCGGTTAACCATGCTGCGTAACAAGAAACTGGCATACCTGCGCGATAACATGATCAACCGGAATGTTACTCTGGCTTTTTCTGCGGAGATGGCAGGTGGTGACGGAAAACAGATGCTCGATGCGGAAAACCTTCAGGAGGTCAACGGTTCGGTGGGAGTGAGCCCCTCGGCAACGGCATATTTTGCAACGTACATCAAAGAGGGCGATGAAGCTTCACTGAAATATCTGTACGATAACATCAAGCCGGATGGCGGTTTCCCAAATGTCGCTCCGTTCGATGTATTCGAGATTGCCTGGGCTTTGTGGAATCTCAGCTTTATCCCGGGCGTGAAATCAAATCCGAAGCTCAAACCGCACCTGGATTTTCTCGCAAACGCGTGGCAGCCCGGGCGCGGGGTTGGTTTCGCCGCGAGGTATTCGGTCAAAGATAGCGATGATACCGGTTTGGTATACGACACGCTGATGAGATTCGGCATTGAGAAAGATCTGGAAAGTGTGCTTTCTTACGAAGAGAAGGACCACTTCCGCTGCTTCGATCTTGAATCCAATGCATCCATCAGCGCGAACATTCATGTGCTCGGCGCGTTAGGGCAAGCCGGTCTCAATCTGGAAAACCCCTCCTTTGTGAAGGTTGTCAAGTATCTGCAGAAGCGAAAAGGATCCGATCCTTTCTGGGTCGACAAATGGCACTCCTCTGCGTATTATTCGACCGCCCACGCGATCATTGCCTCTGCCGGCCTCGCCAATCATTTGGTCGAAGATTCCGTTGCCTGGATCCTTTCATCGCAGAACACGGACGGTTCATGGGGCACATATCTAAAAACCGCGGAAGAGACCGCCTACGCCCTGCAAGCCCTATGGGTGTGGAACGAAAAAGTGGCGCGAGTTCCGAAATCCGCGTTTAAGAAGGGCGCGCGCTGGCTGGCGGAAAATATGGACGAACCCTATCCTCCATTGTGGATAGGAAAATGCCTCTATAGCCCGCATCTGGTCATCCGATCTGCT
>CAZFDL010000010.1:8131-32942 GCA_964517905.1 uncultured Anaerolinea sp.
GGGACGCAACCAGGCCATATTGAATTCGATCGCCGACGGCGTGATCGTTTTCGACAATCACTGGAATGCCACGCTGGCAAATCCCGCCATTAGTGGCATACTTGATATGCCTCTTGAATTGGTCATCAACAAGAATTTCCGCGAATTGATCGAGCATCCGCGGGTTGCACCGCGCAGCCGCGTGTTGTTGAATGCCATGCTCGAACACGGCACACAACCTATCGGTTTTCGCATCGAATGGAGCGACAAAACCTTATCTGTGAGCGCGGCACAGATCTACGACAACCAAGGAACCAACACAGGTACTGTGATCGTCTTCCGTGATTTCACCCGCGAAGCGGAGGTGGAACGACTCAAGAGTACGTTTGTTGGCATCGTTTCGCACGAACTGCGCACACCGCTCAACGCGATCCTCGGCTATGCGGAAATGTTCAAAGAAGCGGTCTACGGTCCTATGAACGAAAAACAGATCAACATGGCGGATCGAATCATGAAAAATACTCAGCGCCTGTTGGGGTTGATCAACGACCTGCTCGATCAGGCGCAGATGGAGGCCGGTAAACTGACCATCCACAACCAGGCATTTCGTGTCGCCGACCTGCTCGATTCTCTGCACGGGCTGATGGACAAATCCGCTGCGGACAAACACCTGCAGTTGACCAGTGAAGTGGATCGCGCCCTGCCCGAGGCGCTCATCGGCGACCCCGCACGCCTGCAACAGATTCTCGTCAATCTCGTGAACAATGCCATCAAATTCACCGATCGCGGAAACGTACACGTTCGCCTGTTCCGGCAGGGCGACAAATGGGGAATTGAAGTCGCAGATTCAGGCGAGGGAATTCGAGAGTCGGACCTTCCGTATATCTTTGAAACCTTCCGCCAGGTGGACTCGGATGCCACCCGCTCGCACGGCGGATTTGGGCTGGGTCTATCCATCGTCAAACAACTCGTCCAGTTGATGAACGGCGAGATCGATGTATCAAGCCGACTTGGCGAGGGAACCGTATTCACTGTCGTATTACCGTTAACCACAGCAGGGGCAGTCCCAACAATCTGGAGGCAATCATGAATAAAATCGCATTGATCATAGAAGACGATGAGGACCTCGCCGCCATTTTTGCAGAGGCTTTGCGGGGCATTCAGTTCGAGGTGGAAAATGTGACCGACGGGAAACTGGCGCGTGAGCGGCTCGCACAGGACCCAGCGCCGTTCCTGATCCTTTTGGATATGCACCTGCCGCATGTATCCGGGCAGGAGCTCCTACAGACGATCAAGAACGACGGGCGGTTTGCAGGCACATGGACGATGATCACCACCGCCGATGCGCGCCTCGCGGAGGATTTCCGCGATCAGGTCGATTTCGCCCTCATCAAACCGATCCTTTTCGGACAACTCAAGGATCTGGCGGCGCGCTTGAAACCCAAGGATCAACTATAAAATGAATATAATTCGTCAATGTTGGGCTGAATCAAGAACCTACCGCATACTGCTCATCGCCGCAATCGTTTACGCAGGGTTTCGGCTGGTAATTCAAATTTACCTCTTCTCAGATGCTTTGCAACCTGAGGCAATTGCACAAGGGGGGCAGGTGGGGACGGATCTACAACGATCATACATTCCAGCGGCACAACATTTTCGAGCGCAGGAAGATTTATATCTTAGTGGATCGCTCGAAATTCTCGAGCTTTACTTCCAATATTCTCCTGCCTTCGCCTTCTTTTTTGGTCCCCTCCTTCTACTCCCTCTGAAACTATTGGTGCCGCTACTGGTGCTTTTGCATATCGCTGCGTATTGGCTTTTTTATGTTTGGTGGCACCGCATCTTCCAGAGGAATAATATTGAAAAAGCAACAAAGATGTGGGCATGGATACTTCCGTTATTTCTCGTGTTCTCGGTTTTTTGGGATGATCTCGCCTACATGAACATTTATCTGATTACCGCTCTCTTCGCCACCCTCCTAATCGATGCGATCCTACAGGAAAATCTGAGGTGGTCGATCTTCTGGATAGCAGTCATTCTTCCCATCAAACCCCAATGGGCGTTTGCAGTCGCCCTGCCCCTATTGTTGGGAAGAAATCGTTTCTTCCTCAAATTAATCGCGGGAACGATCATTACCTATCTTCTGATTGCGGCCATCACGATACTGGCGGGAGGCGTCAGTTATGGTATTCAACAATATAAGGATTATTTCGAATTTCTTGGCCGCCTATCACGTGACTTTCCCTGGCGCGGACCCGAAAGACCCTTCCTTGGCTACAATCACTCTGTGGCCCAAATTATCGTTTATTACTTTGGCGTGTCGCCCACAAACATGCACATCGCCACAATACTCAAGCTCGTTCTGCTTGCTCCGCTTGGGTGGGTTGGATTTAAGTTCCTTCGTTCTTCGCAGGGAAAGCCGCCAAGCGAAATTCCTGAAACAGCCATCGCGCTTGCCTTTGCACTTTATTTGGGAGCGTTCATCTGGCTGGACATGGTCTGGGAGTTAACCCTTGGCATAGTGATCTTCACATATCTACTCGCGACTACGGAGGAAAAGTGGATTAAAACCTTATCCTGGATCTTATTCGCCCCGTATGCACTCCTCGATGTCTGGCGTCTCGCAAGTTACATAATTTTTGGTGATCGGATTCTTTATGAAGGCGCCTACGTCCTTACCGATCCTATTATTTATGTTCCCTGGATTATGATAACACTGCTTGTAATGTATTTCTTGCTCTTGAAAAAGTTGACGGTTTTTTCAACCACACCTGCGTAAGAGAAACAGGAATCAAAAAGAGCCAGACGCTATCGATTCTGGCTCTTTTTGATTCCTAATCGTAATAATATCCCCAACAGGATATTTCTTCTCCTCGCGGAGTTTTAACCCTGACAGGCAGTTCGGTTTCCATGATCTTATAGGCATCCAGTTCGATTTTGATCCTGGCGAGTGCGCCGTCTGACAGGAAGGTGGAGAAGTTAAATCCCTGCCAGGGAGTGGCACGCTCATCCTGTTCACGCTCATATCGCCGGCAAGCCAGCGCCGCGCCGATTCCTTCACGGACCGATTCGGGAAGCGCAGTGTTTTGAAATCCATCAGCGAGGGCGGGAATCGCATCGTCGGACAATTCCAGGAAATACTGCGTATCCAACTCGACGCGTTGCCGTTCGGTGAGTATCTCCTCAGCAACCCCACGCAATTCGCGCTGGATATTTTGCCGAACGATGAACGCATCCACGTTGAGCAAACTGAGCGAGGCGACGAATCCCAGCGACGCGAGCACCAGCGCAAAGCCGACGGCGCGTTCTTTCTTTAGCATCTCCAGCGCGGCAATAACGACAAGCAATATTGCCAGCCAGATCATGAACACGTGCGTGTACGTGCGCAAACGCGAAAAGCCGTATGCGTTCTCATATAACACAAGTCGCTGAAATGCCGAGACCTGCATCACAATCACAAAGCCGACCAAAACAACGCCAAGCGTTGAAAACCCGCGCCGCTGGATTATGGTCTCTCGTTTTGTAATGCCTCCCAGGCTCAGCAGCATCAACAGGCTGAAAAAAGCCACAGCCACCAGTTCACCAAAGCCGCGGCGCGCATACTCCGAATAGGTGTAGCCCTCGATATTGATATTCGCGTGTCCGCCAAAGAAATATTGGAATTGGATGACGACGAACGCGGCGAACAAAAGGGTCACACTGCCCAGCACGATCGCCGACTCGGTGAAACCGAGAAACGGCGGGATGAGATTCTTTTCCTCCACCGTATCATCCGATTTTTGCGCGGCGTGCAGGAAAACGCCTGCGATGGCATACGCGAACACGAGAATATACACCATCCTGAAAATATATTCGGGCAGGTTTTCGATATTGAACAGGTCAACGAAATCCTCAAAGCGCTTGGCGAAGACCAAATCCGCCGAGGACAACAGGGACGCAAAGATCGCAATGACCGGCAATGCGATCACGATTCCGCGCAGGATGGGCCAAAGGGAAGAACCTCGCATCTCACTCAGGGACGGCTGTTCGCGTTTTACTTCTGCCGCAAACCCCAGCGGACGCGCGAGCAGGCTTCCGAAGAGGGATAAATATCCGATCAGATAATCGATGATTCGATAGCGCGTCCAGCTACCGCCGCGGTAGGTCAACGCAAAAATGCCCATCAGGAAGAGAGTCATCGCGACCGAAAGGAAGACGGTCATCGGTTCGCGGCGGAATAGGCTCACCGCAGCGAGGAACGCGACAGGGAACAGGAGCAAGCCTCCATTGCGGGAGAGGCGCAGAGCATCCTTTCGCAAGAGAAAGATCCCCGCGCCGATACACAAGGATACGTATACGAAAAAGTTGATTCCCCACGGTTTTTCCCAGAATAGGAAGTCGAACATCCATCCCAGCAGAAGAACGAGGAACCAGAATCGGTTTGGATTGGTTTTCATGCACAGCCTCCGGTAAAAGTTTCCGCAAGCATAGCCGGGCCGCGCTTGCGGAGACTCTCAAAAGGTATCAGAAATTCACAGACTGAAGATTACAACTTGGTAAGAAGCGGCTTTCGCCCATTGACATACATCTTGAAGTGTGCCATACTGCTGACATTCATTCAGGGGAACATACAATAAACCGCCATCCTATAGAAAGGAGGAGGTGATGTCTAACATGGATAGTTGTAACAAACCCAGCGCTGTGGCATCCCTCCTCAAGTAAGCAAAGGAAGCCACAGCGCCCACCAATGCCGTCCGAAAGGGCGGCATTGTGATTTAATACCCGCCATCCTCGTGGAGCGGGAACTCACTCATCGCCAAACGAGATGCCCATGTTGCGCGCAGTGATGATGGCATCGTCATCGATCTTTACACGCTTGGTCAATGTGACAACCTCCTCAAGGGGAACATCCACGATCTGACCGCATCGCAACGCCACCATGCGATCGAACTTTCCCTGCGCCGCAAGACGGACTGCCGCGGCGCCAAAGCGCGTGGCAAGCCAGCGATCGAACGCCGTGGGTGAACCGCCGCGTTGAAGATGCCCGAGGACGGTGACACGAGATTCATATCCGTGCTGTTGGATGTACTCGCCAACCACCTGCGCGATACCCCCAAGCCGCGGGGTGTAAATCTCGTCGCCGGCACGCGAAAAGACCTGCGCCCCACCCTGCGCTTGAGCACCCTCCGATACAACGATGATGCTGAACAAATATCCCTGCTCCACGCGCTGACGCACCTCCGCAAGTACCGATTCAAATTTGAACGGAATTTCGGGAATTAGAATCACATCCGCGCCTCCCGCCACGCCCGCGTGCAGGGCGATAAACCCTGCGTCGCGCCCCATGAGTTCCAGTACCATCACCCGGTGATGCGCCTCGGCGGTCGTGTGCAACCGATCGATCGCTTCGGTGGCTGTGCTGACTGCCGTATCGAAACCAAAGGTTAGTTCTGTTCCTCCGATATCGTTGTCGATGGTTTTTGGCACACCGATGACCGGCGCGCCTTTCTTGTAAAGTTCGTGGGCGATGTGAAGGGTTCCATCGCCGCCGAGGACAAGCAGTGCATCCATTTTGAGTCGATGGATTCCCTTGATGATCTCATCCGACACGTCGATCAGCACTTCCCGGCCATCTCGAACTATCTTCCGCGCGTACGGATTGCCGCGATTCGCCGCGCCGAGGATGGTGCCGCCACGCGGCAGGATGCCGCGCACCGAATCGACGGACAGCGGGATGATACCTTTTTCCCCGTCGATGAATCCATCGTAGCCATCGCGAATCCCAAACACTTCACACCCATATTCATAAATGGCGGTCTTGACCGCCGCGCGAATGACCGCGTTAAGCCCGGGCGCGTCTCCGCCGCCTGTTAATATACCGATCCGTTTCATCGTATGCTCCTGATCGCCAATGATACCGCACAACCCTTCTTGCACTCAATCGTATATCCCCATATAATGAAACCAATGGAACAAGTATCTTCACACTCAAAATTGCGGGGGCTGCTCCGTTGGTTCATCCCCAGCGCAGCATTGCTGGCATTCGCTGGATGGTTTTTTATTGCACCACCAGGTCTGTTGGGTAAAGCGGATGCCGTGGGATATGCGATCTGCCATCGCATCGATGAACGGTCGTTCCACATTGACGACCGGCAACTTCCGTTGTGCGCGCGCTGCACAGGCGAATTCAACGCCGCAGCCATCTCGCTGCTCTTTTTCGCCCTCGTCAGCGGAAAGAAAAGCGGCATGCCCGGCTGGAAGCTCGGCGCGCCTCTAATCCTGTTTTTCATCGCCTTCGGGGTGGACGGCTCCAATTCATATCTCTATCTACTCAAGCAGGCCTCCGGCAGCGCCTTCGAGAGCATCCCCAATCTATACACGCCAAATAACACACTGCGCCTCTTCACCGGAAGCGGCATGGGAATCGCGCTGGCGTCGATCCTTTTCCCTGCCTTCAACCAAACAGCATGGCGAACGTCGCATCCTGACCGCGCGCTCGATTGGAAGAAACTCGGCACCTTGACCGGCATTATCATTCTCGTTGACTTGCTCGTCCTCACCGATATCGAAACCGTTCTTTACATCGTCTCGATAGTGAGCGTGTCTGGAGTGCTCGCCCTGCTGACCCTGGTCTTTACCATGGCATGGCTGATGATCATGAGGCAGGAAAACGCGTTTAGCGATCTCCGCGAAATGTGGATGCCCTTTCTTGCCGGGACGACCCTCACCTTTTTGATGATCGCAGCGATCGACCTGCTCCGCTTCAACCTGACGGGAACCTGGGGTGGCTTGCCTTTGGGTTGAATCCCATCATTTGATATTGATTGATGCAATGGTGGTTTCGATACAAAGCTTCGTGGCTTGTCAACCACCTTGATAAAAGATAAGGAAAAAATACATGGAACTATTAACTGGAATCTTCACCGCCTTCGGGCTATCTGCCAGCGCGGGGCTGAACGCTTATATACCACTACTCATCGTGGGTCTCGTCGCGCGCTATACCGATTTGCTCAAATTAAACGCCCCGTGGGATACGCTAGCCAATCCTTGGATCATACTCATGCTGTGCGTTTTGGTCATCATCGAGATGCTGGCAGATAAAGTGCCAGCGGTCAACCATATTAACGATGTGATCCAAACCTTCATCCGCCCCACGGCTGGGGCGATCGCCTTCGCCGCAAGCGCGAACGTGGTTACGGATATGAGTCCGGTGTTGGCATTGGCTGCTGGTTTGCTTGTGGCGGGCACGGTCCACGTGGCAAAGGCAGGGGCACTACGGCCAGTGGTAACGGCTACCACGGGCGGCGCAGGAAACGTCCCCGTGAGCATCGCGGAGGATATCGTTTCCACAGTACTGTCCATCCTCGCCATACTCCTGCCGATTCTCATCGGAACGTTGATCATCGTGGTTGTCGCATTTGTCATCTACTGGCTATACGGGCGCGCGAACCGCGTCACTACCTGATATAATCCAGCAAATCAAATTTATTTCAAAAGAGGAGTCGAAATCATGAACGATCAAATGCCTGCCGAACCCAAGAAGAACAACACACTCGTCATTGTAGTGGTCGCCGTAGTGGTGTTATGTTGCTGTTGTGCCGGCGCCGCCGCGGTGTGGACATATGGCGATGCGATCATGCAAGCATTGAACTTCTAAACGACCGTCAATCCTTGCACAAACCTCCGGTTCAACCCGGAGGTTTGTTGTTTAAGAAGGATTGTTTCAACTCAGCCAGCCCCCTGTGCGCGGCGGTTTTCAATTCGGCAGGCAGATCGAGGGTTTCGAATTCATCTTCATCCAGTACGGTTTGTTTACCGTCCGCTGAAATCCACAAATCCAGAGCCAAATCAACATAGGACACCACGTCATCTTCGATGACCGCGGGTTTACCAACGTTGCAATACCAGCCTTTGATTTGCCCATCGTCGCGATCATAGACGGCAAAGATGTTGTACCACCGATCGGAAAAATAATATTCCACGAAGCGGTCGCCCTTTTTGAAGACCACATCCATGAAGGGCATGTCATCGCGGGTGAATAGAGCTTCGAGCACTATGGTCGTGTCGTCCCGGCGCAATTCGTCTCCCTCATATTCGTACAACACTTCATTCTCCAGATTTCTTTTCTGGACCCTGATCCTCATCCCAGACATTCTACCTTTACGCGCAACGAGATCTTCTTCCCGATCTCCGGTGCACTCATCGAGTGGATGTACAAACCATTGTCAAGTGTGACTTTGTATCCATTCGGGTGGAACAGGACATCGGCAACAATACCACGCAGAACGTTCGCTTCTCCTCTGGCTTTCAACGGGTACACCAACAAATGGACCTTCTCGCCCTTTGAGTGTTTGTGATTACACCTGACAACCATCTCACCAACCTCACTTTCAACCTTCCACCTTCCATCTTTCGTCCTGCCTCTTTCCCTCCCCTCGATCACATTCCCCAACCCTAATAACTCCGCCACATATCTTGATCGCGGATCCTCCCACACAGCAGATGGAGTCCCGTCGCGAATGATCCTGCCTTCATGCAAGATCAACACCCGATCGGCAATGGCAAACGCTTCTTCCTGATCGTGGGTGACATAGATCGCCGGGACATTTGTCCTCTGCAAAATGGTGCGCAATTCATTGAGCAAATCCTCTCGGAGAGTTCTATCCAGCGCTCCCAGAGGTTCATCGAACATCAATAAGCGCGGACGGATCGCCAGCGCGCGGGCGAGTGCCACGCGTTGTTGTTCTCCACCAGATAGATCGGTTACGTTTCTATCTTCAAATCCTTTCAGATTGACTAATTCCAATACATTGGCTACGCGCTTCGCAATCTCCGATTGTTCCATTCGTCGCATTTGCAATCCGAAGGCGATATTGTCTTTGACGTTTAGGTGCGGGAAAAGCGCGTAATCCTGGAAGACCAAGCCGAAGTCGCGGAGGTGAGGCGGCGTGGAGGCAAGATCGAGTCCATTGAAAGAAATGAATCCGGAGTCGGGTGATTCAAGACCCGCGATCATCTGCAGAAGTGTGGACTTGCCGCTGCCCGACGCGCCCAGCAGGCACACCGTCTCCCCCTCCGCAATGGTGAAGGAAATGTCGGCGAGAAGCGGCACGCCATCGTAGCTTTTTGAGATATTCCGAACTTCGAGCATTAGAATTCTCTTGCGTTGGTTGGGCGGAATTTTTCGATGAGCAAAATGCTCGCAATCGCCAGCGCCATGAGGATGGTCGCCATCGCCATTGCCTGACCATAATTGAGTCCGCCGGGTTGTGAAAGGAATCTTTCTATGGCCACAGGTATGGTCGGATATTCGGGGCGAGCGATAAGCAGGGTCGCGCCGAACTCACCGAGGGAAATGGTGAATGCAAATGTCGCGGCTGCCAGTGCTGCGCGGCGAAGAATTGGGAAGTCAATGGTCTGCCAAACCTGCAGAGGCGATGCGCCGAGCGATGACGCGGCCAGGCGTAATCGTTGCGGGATGGATGCGATCGCAGGCTGAAGGGTGCGTATGACAAAAGGCAGTGCCACCAACGTGTGCGCGAATGGAACAAGCCACGGCGATGCAAGCCACTTGCCATACGTGATGATGAATCCCAACCCGAGCATGACCGCCGATGACCCCAGCGGCAGCATGATGAGCGGATCAAGAATTTTTTCGAGGCGGGTTGGAGTGGCGAGCGCAAACGCCGCTGGAAACCCAAGGAGAAGCGAGAGTATCATCGTTGCAGAAGCGTAGATGATCGAGTTAAAAATTGCCTGAAATGGCGGCACATAGAAGACCGAGTTTCGGCGGTTAATGAATAGTTCTTTGTAGTAATCAGTGGTGAATCCATACTGAACTTCGCCGCGCTGACCGCGATCCGCTTCGAGGCGGAATAGGGAGCGGATGGGCAGGGAGGAGAGTGGGAAAATAAAGAATGAGGAAAGAAGAACGATGAATAACGTGACGAGAAGCTTTTGTTTAAATGTTTTAGGCTTGAGCGGAGGCGTAGAACGAGGAGCGTGTTGCGGGTTGCGGACTGCGTATTTCGAGTAAAACATGGATACGACGAGAGTGCAGACAAGTTGGATCATCGCGAGCAACGCAGCAAGCGGCAGGTCGAACTGCCTCACAGCCTGGAAGTAAATTTCCGTTTCGAGTGTGGAGAATTGCGCACCGCCTAGAAGGAGGATCACACCGAAGGAAGTAAAGTCAAACAGAAAGACTAGAAGGGAGGCGGCAAGAATGGAGGGACGAATAAGCGGCAGTGTGATGTTCGTCCAGACGCGAAGCGAGTCCGCACCGAGGGAGCGGGCACTCTGTTCGAGTTTTGGGTCAAGGTTGGAGAGCGCCGCGCCGACGATTCGGATCACGATGGTGGTGTTGTAAAAAATGTGAGCGAGGAGTATGGCAGCAAGGGGATGAGTCAGGAAGGTTGAAAGATACGCATCAGACGAATGAGGAAAGAAGAATGAGTGAAAAGTGGAAAGCAGTCCGCTTGGACCAAGCAGGGAGTTGAAGGATGCGGCAACAACAACCGTTGGGAGCAAAAATGGAACAGCAGTGAGGGTACGAAGAATGGTCTTGCCGCGAAACCTGTACCGGGCGAAAAGAACAGCGGAGATCATTCCGAGTGCAAGGGTGAGGATTGTGGAAAGCGCGGCTTGAATAACAGTAAACCGCAAGGCGTAACCCGCAATTCGCAAGTTATCAGGCGTGAGAGAATTGAGGGAAAATGTTAAGGATAGAATATTGGAAAGGGGAAAAAAGAAAAATACCGCAAGAAAGCTTAGCGGGAGGAGCCAGAGGAACGGGCGGCGTAACCACACCCACGCTGAGTCTGTGGAGGAATTGGCTGTATTCATACTTATTTCAGCACCACGCTCGTCCAGGCCTGGATCCACGCGTCCCGGTTGGCGGCGATGATGGTGTGGTCAAGAGTCGCAGGCTGGATTCCGCTGCTGATGTACTTGTTGAATTCCAAGGGCACAGACGCATTGGGATTTACGGGGAACACAAACATCTGCAAAGGCATGTCTTGCTGAAATCGTGCACTGAGAACGAAATCGATGAAGATTTCAGCCAGCGCGCGGTTCCGTGTCCCTTTGAGGATGCCGACAAATTCGATTTGGCGGAAACAGCTTCCGGGTGAATCAATCGAAGCGGTTGGAGCATCGTCAATTGGCGGATCCGCAAATACGACCTCAGCCACCGGTGAAGTTCGATACGAGACGACCAGTGGTTGTGGTCCCTTACCGGAGGAACCGCTAAAGTTGGTGTAATACGCCGTTTCCCAACCGTCCACAACCACAACTCCGTTCTCTTTCAAGGCCCGCCAATACTCGGTGAATGAATCGCCGAAATGCGCCACAGTAGCCAGCAGGAAAGCCAATCCTGTGGAGGAGGTGGCGGGATTTTCGACAACCAGCAAGCCGTTGTATTCAGGTTTCGTCAGATCTTCAAGGCTTTGCGGGACCGCCAGATCATTCTCAGTAAAATACTTTTTGTCATAGTTAATGCAGACATCGCCGTAATCGACCGGGGTCACGCTATTCGTTGGATCGAGTTTGAACTCGTCCGGAATAAATCGCAGTTCGGGCGAGGCGTACGACTCAAAAATGCCTTCCTCGAGAGCACGCGAAAGGAAGGTGTTATCCACGCCGAAGAGCACGTCGGCAAACGGCGCATCTTTTGTGAGAATGGCTTTGTTGAGCATCGAGCCGGCGTCGCCGCTGGGGAGAAAAACAATTGTCACGTTGTTCGATTCTTCAAATGTTCGGATGACGTCTTCACTAACCGCAAATGAGTCGTGGGTCATGATGGTGAGAACGGCGGCTTCTTGAGGCATGCAGGATGCAAAAAGCAAAAGAAAAGATAAGAGAACAGAGGCTGGACGCTTCATTGCGAACCTTTCGATGGCCGAGTTTCAATCTGCGATCTGCGATCATGGATCACGAGCAGAAGTCCCGATTCGATAGTGACGAAGGCGGTCTCTGAAGTCATTTCATTGCTGATGCCACGCGTTTTTTCGGGGTACAAAGTCTCGGCATTGAGTTGCCATTTCAAGTTTTCGGTTCGGACTCGGTGAACAGGACCCCCCCAGGGTATCAGGGAGACGATATCGCCGCTTCCTCCGCGGACCTGTGCGCGGTCGCGGCAGAAGAAGATCTGCTCCACGCCATCATCAAGTTTGATGTTGAAGGTTGAAAGTTCAAGATTCGCGAGCAAGGTGATGTTGGCGAGAGTCTGATCGATGCGGCCACCGAGGGCAGCCATGATGATGATCTCGGACGGGCTCAACTGGAGGGCAGAATTGAGGGCAAGTTCGAGGTCAGTTTCGTTCTTGTCGCGCGGGAAGAGTTCAACGGGGACATTTTCTTCCTCGAGCCTTTTCCATTCATGGCTTTCAACGGAGTCCATATCACCGATAACGAGGTTTGGCAAGACGTTCAAAGCCAGAGCGTGCCGCGTTCCGCCGTCCGCGCAGATGATGAAATCGTCGGAGCGCAGGATGGTGCGGGCTTTTTCGAGGTCGGGTAGTTCGCCATTGGCGAAGAGGATGATGCGTTGCATAAGTTTGATACTCCTTCACTCCAGCCATCTCCCGCTGGGAGAGAGAGTTAAAGGAAAATCCTCCGGAGGCGGAGGATGGATGAGAAGCAAAAGTATATTCCCTCCGCCAGCATGATCTGGATCAGGTAATTCGGGTTGAGCGCGGCCCGCTCCTCTCAGTCCCGCATCGTGGGACGCCCCGTTCAGTTATTGAGTTGTTTATAAAACCTGTCGGCTATTTTGTCAACACGAAAACCTATTTGTTCAGCAGTTGCCTGCCGAACGAATAAATGTCAGCTGAGAATCATCTGACCCTTCGGCGCCATTCCTCTCTTAATTCGAGCTCGCTGGGGCTGGCGCCGGGTTCAAGGGCGAGAAAATCGGTCAGCAAACGGTTGAATTTGACCGTTTCATCCAGCATGGGAAAGTGACCCGACTCTTCCAGAGTGATCTGCTGAGTCATGGTGGAGTTCGATGTCTCCTCGGTGGGTATCGTGATCGCCTGATCGCGCTCGCCATAGACAAGCAGCGTGGGAATGTTGAGCGCACGATAGGCGGTGAAAAATCCGTCAGCGCGGAGACCCTCGATGGATTTGGTGACAGCCTCAAGGTCGGCTTTCGAAGCGTCTGCGAGTGCGGTCGTTGCTTCGGGCGTGCGATTCGACAACCAATCCACGATGTCCGCTGCGGGCGAAGTCCGCAGGCGCGTGTTGATCGCATCATATGTCAATGGGCAACTGACTGCCATTACCCGATCCACACTGTGCGAGAAATGCTGCGCGAAGGTCATGCTCACGAGCGCGCCCATGCCGTGACCCACGAGCGCGACCTTGCCAATACCCATTTCGATGAGAAAGCGGTCGATCAGAGATGCCTGCTGCTCCAGCGTGTAATTTGCACCGACGTGGGCTGTATCCCCGAAGCCCCAGAGATCGAGCGCGTAGGCGCGATAGGAGGTGGACGTCACCTGCATGGAGGAAATCCAATACCGCCAGGAGCCCACCCAGCCGTGCAGAAAGATGACAGGGCGACCCCGCCCAAGCACCTCATAATGCACGATCGAGCCATCGAGAAGAATCGCGCTCAAGTTATTTTCCGAATTTGGCGAGTATGTCTTTCACACGAGTCGTCAATTGGTCCGGCGCAAAAGGCTTCAGCAGGTACGCCTCCGCGCCGGCTTCCATGCCTTGTTGAATTTCACTCTCCTGTCCCTTGGCGGAGAGGAATACCACCGGGATATCTTTCATCTGAGCGTCGGCTTTCAAGACCTTGCAGGCTTCGTAACCGGTCATGCGCGGCATGCGGACATCCATCAGAATGAGGTCGGGGTTTACCTTCGGCGCGAGTTCGACCGCCTCCTCCCCATTGGATGCGGCGAACACTTCATGCCCTGCAAAACGCAGGGTGAATGCCACCAGATCGCGTATGTCTCGTTCGTCTTCTGCAATCAATATTTTTGCCATTCACGCCTCATTGAGTTTTGTACACGGGCAGGGTAAACGAGAAAACACTACCCTCGCCGGGCACACCTGGACTGTGCACCCAGATACGACCTTTGTGCATTTCCACGAGTTCTTTGACGATCGACAAGCCCAGCCCGGTTCCCGGCGTTGCCAATACCAATGGATGCTCGCCGCGATAAAACCGTTCGAAAACGCGCGCCTGATCACCGAGCCCGATCCCAACGCCATTGTCTCGAACATCCACCTGCACTTCATGCCCCCCGTTCAGCGGATGAATCCGCACGGTGATGGTCCCGTTTTCAGGAGTGTAGTTGTAAGCATTGTCTACGAGGTTGCCCAGAATCTGTCTTACCCGCTCCGCATCGCCGAGCACCAGGGGAAGTTTTTTCGGCGCATCGAGAGACAATGCAACTGCCTTGTTTTCCTCTTGTGAACGCCGGAGTACATCAGCGATGATATCTTCCGCCACTTCCCGCATATCCAGCGCTTGAGGCGAGAGGGTGATGCGCCCCGACTCAAGACGTGAAATGTCCAACAGGTCGTTGACGAGAATGTTGAGTCTTTCGGTATTGCCTTTGACGATCTTAAGGAAGTGAGCTTGATTTTCGTTCATGGCTCCCGCTGCGCCCATAAGCAGGACATCTACATAGCCGCGAATGGACGTCATCGGCGTGCGTAATTCGTGACTCACGGTGGCAACAAATTCCGATTTAAGGCGGTCCACTTCCACTTCATGGGTAATATCACGGAAGATCGAAACCGTGCCCAGAAAATCGTTTTGCAGGATCACGGGGGCAAGGTGCACCAGAACGATCAATCCGTTCTCGAGCGCCAATTGTTCGGCGAACGTTTCACCCTCCCGATACGAAGAAGGCGTCTCCGACCAGGTGCTGATCGTCCGCATCCAGGAGCTGGCGGATTTCCCGAATAACCCACCGAACACATCCAGCGTCTGCCCGATGACTTTTCCGGATTCAAGGCTAAGGATTTGCTCCGCTGAACGGTTCAGGAATGAAATGCGGTTGTTCGCGCCGGTGACGAGCACACCGTCGGCCACAGCTTCGAGGATCGCTTGTGAACGGCTCGCATCTTCCTGTTCGCGCCGAAGCATACTGCCGAGTCGTTCTGCCTGGTCGCGAATCAATTCGTAGAGGTGGGCATTGTTGATCGCGACCGCTACCTGACCGGCGATCGCCTTCACCAGACTCAACAGCTCACCGCTGAAGAACCCCGGCTTGCGGTGAAAAACCATCAAAACGCCGATCACATCTTCAGCCACCAGAAGAGGCATGGCAATGGCACTTCTGTGCTCGCGTGATGTGGCGGCGGTTCTAACCCAGCGTGCATCGCCGAGCAGGTCGTCGATGAGCGCCGGCTCGCGATTTTCGAGCACCCAGCCGGCCAGACCTTCGCCGATCTTCAGCGTAAACCCGCGTCCTTCCGCAGAAACTCTGTCTGACAAGTAGCCATAACCTGCCCGATAATGCAGAAGATTGTCCTCCGCGCTCAACAGCATGATCGTGCCCTGTTCCGCGCCTACCGCATCATTGAGCAAGGCCAAGGTTCGGTTTAAGGCGCGATCCAAATCGAGACTCGAAGACACTTCCGTGAGGATGCGCAGTAGGGTCTCGGTGTTTTGTTGTTCGCGTTGTAGTTGCGCGGTGCGCTCGATGACGCGTTGCTCGAGTTCCTGCGCGAGACGCTGCGTTTCCTTGAACAACCTTCCGTTCTGGATGGCCACTGCGGCCTGATTCGCCAGCGTGCTGAGGATCTGCAGGTCTTCTTCCGTGTATACATTGGACTGGTAGCTTTGCGCTGACAACATGCCAATGCTCTTTCCGCTCAAGGTCATGGGCACGGCAAGAATGGAAACTGGCGTATCTGGCTTCCCAAAACGGACCGCGCCGAGGGATTCCGCCTTCGCGCGATCATGGATCAACACCGCTTCGCCGGTCGAAATTACATGTCCGCTCAAGCCTGTGTCGCGCGGGATACGCGTCGGCGGCTCGCGCGAGTTGCCATCCATAAGATAGACGCCCTCGATTTCGTTCGTTTCCGAATCCAGCAGGCTGATCACGAACGATTCGACCGGCATCAGTCTTTGGGCGGCCTTGTGTACCGCCATGTAGACCTGTTCCGGGTCAAGATTGGCGCCTACTTCAAAACTTGCCTGGTTGAGCAGCGAGAATCGTTCCGCTGTTAACAATGTAGATTGATACAAGCGTGCGTTTTCCAGCGCGATGGAGGCTTGATTCGTCAGTGTGCGCGCCAACTCCACTTCCGTCAGGCTGAAGCGGATGGACTCTCCCTGATGGATGAAGATCAGTGCCCGCAGGTTCGCGCCGCTCACCAGCGGCAGGATCAACACCGACTTGGTTCCCGCCCCGAGAAAGTTGATCAACGGACCCAGGTCGGGCTCGCCGCCGACGGAATCCGTCATGAACACACCAAGCGATTCTCGCAGACGACGGAAGATCGGCGCGTCTGGTAATTTCTGCGGCAACTTGATCCTCGCACGCGGGATATCGTACTTCCATACGGGGTTGCCTCGGTCGAACGTCACCACCGATACGCGCGGCGCGATCAATGCGTCCAACAGTTCCTGTGCGGTGAGCTGGAAGATCCTACCCTCGTCGAGCAAACCGCCTAACGCCGACGAGAACCGGTTCAACAACGCCAAACGCTGTGACCGCTCATCCAATTCTGTAGCGCGGCCTATGCTTTCCTCATACAAGCGCGCGTTCTCCATGGCCACCGCCGCCTGCGATGAAAATGTTCGTCCGACCTGGACATGGTCGCGCGTGTAAAAATGAGCCTGCCACTTTTCGAGTGCCAGCACCCCGATCACTTCGTTCTGTGAGATCAACGGCATGCCCATCCAGGATAGACGCGGTGCTTCCAACACAGGGAAGCGCGGGTCCTGCCGCACATCGCCCACGACGATTCCGTGCCCGGTACGAATCATTTCATTGAAGAGCGCACTGTCCTCGGTTGCGATCGTCAATCCAAGGCGGCGTTCAGTATCCGGGAATCCGCGCGCAGCCGCCACTGTCAGCCGGTCGCGGTCGCGCAGCCAAAGAGCGGCTGTGTCGTACGGAATAACGGGTTCGAGGCGGTCAAGCAGCGACGCGATCAATTCGCTGCGCTGCAAACTGGATGCCAGCGTGGACGCCGCATCGGTCAACGCCTCCAGCTGAACGGCGCGTTCCTGCGTAGTTTTCACCAAACGGACGTTTTGAAGGGAGAGGCCGACTTGTTGCGAAAGCGAGAGCAGCAGAGCCTCGTCTTCCGGTGTGAATGCGGCGGGTGTGTTGAAATTATCCAGCACGAGAACGCCTACGATCTGATCGCCGGTTTGAATGGGAATCAAAAGACTCGAAACCGGCAACCGCCCACCCGTTGCTTGACGATACAACAGCTGCCCTTCGGTGGAGAATGTGTAATCGCGGGTGAATTGGACCTCATCCACGCGCATGGGTTTCTTCTGTTCGAAGACCAGCCCGGGCAGGGAATCGCCGGAATGGTACGAGATCCGCTTCATGGTGTCACTATCGGCGTAGCCTGCAACGGCATGCGGATAAAGTTGATTGGTCGGCTCGTCCCATACCAACACCACACCCGCATGTGCCGCAGGCAACGCGCGCCGTGCGCTTTCGAGCAGTGAGCGGACAATATGGTCCGCTTCCAACCCGCGCAGCTGACGACTGAAATCAAGGAGCAGGTTCACTTCCTGCAGACGTTTGCGTGTTTCATTGAGCAACGAGATGTTTTGCAGGATCACAGAGGTCTGGCGCGCGATCTGGTTGTATACCTGGCGGTCTTCATCGGTGAACGAAGCCATCGGCTCCGGGCTCACCGCCAGCATCGCCGCGACAGTACGCTTATCGATCTTGATCGGCAGGCAGATCAATGACTTTGCCCGTAATGCAGTGAGGAGTGGTGTTTCGCGCCATTCAAGGTTCTCATCCAGGCTTGGGATCAGGATCGCTTCGCCGTTCTGCAAACAAGCGCGCAGCGGATTTCTCTGCCCAAACAACGCTTCCGGGCTGGTCGCGCGCGGCACGTTCCCAAGCACATTCACCAACTTCGGACCTTCGACCGCGAGTTCGGCGATCATGGCCACCGACATACCCAGTTGAGTCAACGTTTCGCGTCCGAGGGCTTGAAGCGCCGAGGAGGCATCCAACTGGCGGCTGACCGATTCGGTGATGGCGAGACCCGCGCGAACCCGCTGACCGCGTTGATCGAGATTATGGATGGCGATCGTTTGATCGAGATCTTTGCGAAGTAGAACGGGCAGATCTTTTTGCGTGAGACTGATGAACCGTTGTTGACGTTCCAGACCCGAAGTCAGCAGCTCGGCTTTTGTACGAAGTTCGCTATAACGGATGTGATTCGCAACAGCGATCGATGCTTGTGTGGCGAAGATCTCGAGTGTTTCAATGGCAGCCCGGTCCGGGCGTAGTCCGTTGCGTGGTGAATCCACGCTGATAATTCCGAGCGGCTTGCCCGCCGAATCTTCAAGCGGCAGGATGAGAATATCGTCCGGATCCCACGCATTTGCCGACCGCTCCGCCGGGCTTGTCAAATCAAGGGTAACCATGTGCACATCATTGGGGATGATCGGAGCCTGGTCTACGGGTATGAAATACGATCGGCTGATTCGGAACTGGGGTTTGAGCATTTGCTGCAGACTGGAAAGCGGTTGCTTCCGTGCCAGCAATTCGTTGAGAGTCTCAGCAGAAAAGCCCACGCCAGCCACCCGGCGCAGCAAACCGGTATCCGGTTCATAAATGCTGGCGAGAATCGCCTGAAACGGCGTTGCGTCGCGCATACTGGACAAGATCGTGCGCAGCAACTGTTCGAGAGATTGGTCGAAGTTAAGTTCGGTTGTTATCTCGGATAAGCGAGTGAGGGTTTCGGCGCGGCGGCGCAGGAGCTCGGCGCTTTCGCGTTGTGCCTGGAAATTTTTCACGTTTCCGATCGCCACAGCAGCCTGAGACGCCAGCGTCTGCGCGATCTCAAGGGAGGCCTGGTCGAAAAAACCCGGCTGGCTGGAATGCAGATGCATCAAGCCCAAAGTCTTATCCTGAATCACAATGGGCACGATCAACGCAGAAATCACTCCGTCGTGGATCGGCACCTTCCCGTTCTCGGTGTAATCGGCCACCAGCTCTGGCTTGCCAGCCTCAATGACTGTCCGCTCGATAAGCGGGAACACCTCGGGAAGAGGGCAACCGATCGAAAGGGAGACATGAGGCGGAAACGAAGTGTCATTCGCGTCGAACAGCAGGATCGTGCCGCAATCTGCGCGCGTGACGCGCAGACTTTCTTCGCGCACGAGTTCGAGCAATGACTTCAGGTCTGTGGCGGTGTTCAGTTCGCGGCTGACGCGCGCAAGCGACGTCAACTGTTCGACGCGGCGACGAAGGTTGTCATCGGTCTCAGCCGAGCGCGATCTCGATTCGATCGCATCTGCGATCAGACCTGCCGCACCAAGCACCACTTCAAAATCGTAGTTACCGAAATAATCCGTTTTCCGGCTGGCGAGGATCAACTCGCCAAAATTCCTCTCGCGCACGGCAAGGGGAACAACGATCACTGATTCCATTTGCAGATTCGAATACAGCAGGTGATACGCCGGTGAGATGTTCCTCTCCAAACTCAACCTGCCCGAAAACAAAGCCTTTCCGCTCCCGGCAACGGTCACCCGAAACGGCAGGTCTCCGTGAAGGCGTATCAATGGGCTTGCCGGATCAACGGATATGCCGAATACAGAGCCCTGGTGCAAATGAAGCGTGCCATCCCTTTCATCCACACGGAACAAAGCCGCGAGGTCACATTTTAGCAACCTCGCCAATTCATTGACGGAATGTTGAAACGTTTCATCCAGTGTGGCGGCAGAAGAGGAAAGAGTGGCAATGCGGCGTAATCCATCCGCGCGGAGAGCGCGTTGTCGTGCCCGCTCTACAACAGATGAATTCTGAATTAGTCCCGCCGCCTGGCTGGCAACCGTTTCGAGCAACCGTAATTCCCGGTCGGAAAATTCAACAGACGCCCCCCGGTGATTGGAGATCTGAACATAGCCGACAAATAGATCGCCTGCGATCATCGGCGCGAGTATGGACTCGCGCAAACTCGCGGCTTGGGCAATGGTTTGAAGACCCAGTTCACTCCAGGCTTGGTCCTCGGCGGCATTGCGCGTGGACAAGGTCTTTCTCTCCAGTAACATTCTTTCCGCGACGCTCCCCGGGCGAATCGTCGTACGGTAGATTTCAACAATGTGCCGAGGTAGCCCCTGGAACGGAATCTGCCCCTCGAGGGTGTTCTTACTCGCGTCGTACAGAAGAAAGCCCAAAATCTCCACGTCAAAGAGCGGGCTAATGCTTTCGACCAGCCTGTTCACCAGGCCTGTATAGTCTTGCACGGCGCCAACCGCCTGTGTGAGATTAACCAGTCCGCTGAGTTCGGCGGAACGATTCTTTTCGCTCGCATACATCAGTGCATTTTGAATGCCGGATGCGGCTTGTGAGGAAATCAATTGGAGCATATCGAGGTCTGGTTGCGCCAGCACACCCGGTGTCAGGTGACCGATCTCAAGCGCGCCGACAAATTCATTGCGCGCCATCAATGGCAGACCGATATACGATTGGACGGACGATCCACCTCCCCGTTGTGCCAAATCCATTTCTGCGGTCCGCGTATCGGGTATGAGCAAGGGCTTGCGTCGCGAGACTAGCAAGTCTGTAAGCCCGCCAAACTGTGAGTCCGCGACGCGCGATACGCGCGACGAACCGGAAGCATCGATCATATACGTTGTGAGGTTCCCATTCGACGAGTCCCGGATCTTCACTTCGAGGAGATCGGCTGGCACGAGATGGGAGATATTCAGCAGGATGGAGTAGAGAGTCTCTTCGAGCTCGAGGCTCTCGGTCACCCCCCTGCCGAAGTCGGAGAGAATTTTCAGCAAGGAGGCATCCGCGGCAGTCTCGGCGGCGCCGGAATACAGTTCCACGCTGCGCATGGTCAGCAGCATCAACGGATACGGTCCCGGCACTTGATACGAAGTGACTTCGATCAATTTACCGGCTACAGACAATCTCTTTTGACCCGCGTTGGCGCACAGGTTCAGAAAATCCTCGGCAGGACGTGCCTTGCGAATCAGCCGTTCGAGTTCCGGCTCTTCGCCCTCGCGCAAGCCGAACCACTCTCGCGCAAGCTCGTTGATGAAATCCACCCGCCCGCCAGGTTGGACAGTAATCACCGCTTCATTCGAATTTGATATCGGGGAAAAGTTTTGGGTTTCAGTGGTTCGCACAGGCTGGGGCGTTGCCCCGGGCAACCGGCGCAGCCAGGCCACGCCGAGTACCACCGCCAGCAGTACGAGCGCTACCGAGATCAACCAGAAGCCGACATCCAGCCCGACAAACATCTTCGTCCGGCGCCTTATCCGCCAGCCGCAGAATCCTGTCGGCGTGATTCAGCCGCGAGTTCCGTAATTTCGCGGATATCGGCAAAGGAATTCCCGCTCGCCGAGATCAAACCGACCGACATGGTCATGAATGGGACTTTGACCGTTGGGCCATCACCGGAGGGAGCCTGCACGAATCCCTGCTGACGGTCAATGAAATTGTAGTGGGTCTGCACCTCTTTATCAAATCGTTCCTTGAGCCGCGCTTTGATCGCCGCGGCTTTCTCCTCGGTGGTGATAATGACAAAATTATCGCCGCCGGCGTGACCCACAAAATCCGAAGCGTTCCCGGCCTCATCCACCACCTCGTTAATCAGCATGGAGGCGAACCGAAGCACATCGTCGCCCGCCACAAACCCGTACACATCCTTGAACGGCTCGAACTCGTTCACTCGGGCATCGAGCAACGACCACCCCGTTTCCCGGATGATGCGCCGGAGTTGTTCCTCGATCAGCCGTCCCGCCGGAAGACCCGAGCGCGGGTCGGTCAGACTCTCGCGTTCCGCGCGCTTGATCGCACCCTGCACGCGCAGTTTGAGCTCCTCGATGTCGAACGGTTTGGTAATGTAATCGTCCGCGCCGAGTTCGAGCCCCTGCAGCTTATCGCTCCGTTCATCTTTTTGCGTGAGGAAGATGACCGGGATATGACTCGTGCGCATGTTCGTACGCAGGTTACGACAAACCTCATAACCGTCGATGTCCGGCAACATGATATCGAGCACGATCAAATGCGGCAGGGCGTGTTTCGTCTTTTCAAGCGCATCCGCGCCGCGCACGGCAACATCGACGTCGAAATCCATGCCGGCAAAATAGATCTTCAACATGTTGCCGATGTCTATGTCATCTTCCACGATCAACAAGCGGGCTTTTCCCATAACGGCCTCCAAAATTACTGTTGCACCGCGCGCATCCTGCTGGCGTGTTTTGCGTTGCGGCGCACTGTTTCGATGTGCTTTTCTGTCACTTCTTTTTCGAAAGAGCGAAAACCGCTCAAGCGAAAGCCGTGTTTTCGGCAGATCGTATCGATCTCTTCCACGCGCTCCCGCGTCAGATGTTTGCCCAGCGTGTAATCCTCGAAGCGACCTTCCAAAGCCAGGGCGATCGTCTCAGCCATGCAGGCATATGCCTTGCCCGGCGGAAATCCGAAATTAAAATGGAAATCAACGGAACCAGGCACGTCAACCATTCCGCCGTCAATCACTAATATATCATCTCTCGCACGGGCGACCATTGCAGAAACATCACGAGGGCGGGCTACATCACAAATCACACTGCCCGGCTGGAGGAATTCCGGCCTGATGATATCGTGTATGGCGCTGGTGACCGTAAGAATTAACTGGGCGGATGCCAGGAAGTCCATCTTCGTACTGACCGTCAACTCGGCTCTTGCACCGAACTTCAGCCTGTCTCGCAACTCTTCGAGTTTATCCATCCTGCGGCCGATCAGATGCAGGCAAGCGACTTCATCTGCCAGCAATTCAGCACAGACCTGTCCGATCGCGCCTGTCGCGCCGACCAAAGCGACCGTCGAGGAATGAAACGGGATATCCATGATACGCGCCGCTTCACGCAGCGCATCCACCGCCACCATCACGGTGTACGAATCGCCGGTGGTGACCGGCACATCCAGTGCATTCGCAATCGTGACTCCGGCATCCCCCACCACCGAGGTGAACGCGCCTAATCCCAATATTTGCGCTCCTAATTTTTCCGCCAGCCGCCCCGTTTGGATGATCTTGCGGTACACCGTCTTTTCGGGCAATTGCATCATCCGCCGTGGCGTATAGGGGCAGGCAATGAACCAGCCCTTGATCTCTTTGCCTGTCGATTCGGACTTTATGCCTTCGATCTCAGAAATGTATACAGGCGGAAAAAACGTGGAGAAGAAATCGATCTGCCGTTCGCTCAGTACCCTGCCAAGCAATGGATATTTGCGACTGACATCCCGTTTCGGGTCAATCGGGTGAATGATAAAAGCAAAAGTGTCCATGTCTCGACGGGATCGACAACGGCGCTACCACGATTCCTTAACCGCCTCACCAGGACGGGGATACAGCCGCTTATGCAGGCTGGCGAACTTGAGTTTGTGATGATCGCTATCCTCGTAGCGGACGTCCCTGTCTATCACGCGTCTTTCTTTTGACGCAACCAGCACCACATCCGATTCGATCGTGCGCGCGGGATATACGATCAACCCGGAGCCGAGGCGGCAGTTGTGACCGACCGCGCTTCCCATGACCGGGCGATTCGAGTAATTCAATTTGCCTTTTCCATCCAGCGCGCGGAGAGGCGCCGGGATGAGGTTGTAATCGGTGAATGTGGAACCGGCGCCGATGAACGTATTCCGCCCGATCACGCACATCTGCAGACACGTATTTTGGGCGATCATGCTGTTTTCCATCACGGTCGTCATAAACATTGCCGTGCGGAAGGGAAGAAACGCGCCATCGCCCACAACAGAGAGCATCAACTGCACATCCTGCGAAATGTTGACATTGTTGCCGATGATGCAATTCTCGATCACCGCCCCGGCGTTGATGGTCACGTTATCGCCAATGGTCGTCGGTCCGTGGATGATGGCGTGCGGGTCGATCACACAGTTCTTTCCCACCTTTACCAATGAAGAACTTTCAAGAATTTGCCTGCCTTCGTACAACGCCCCCGCGAGAATTCTCAATTTGAAACCGAGGTCTTCGGCGAGGCGTTTTTCAAACCGTGCGCCGCGCGAGAACAAGCCAAACACTTCATCTGCGATGAAAACATGCACCCACGAGTCGATCGCAAGACAGGCGCGCAAGGGAACTTGAAACGTCAGGTCGCCGCTTTGGTCTGCCATGTACGTCGGCACATGGTAATAACCGACTTCGCGCGCTTCGAGGTCGATCACCAGCGGATCCACGTCGGCAACGGGACCGCGCGGGTAATACCACAGGTCGGCAAGAAAGACGCCGCCCGCCGGGGTGTAGGAAGTGGCAAGCGGTAGGGCATGTTCCTTGAACGCCGGGTCATCAGCGGAGAATGCAGCGCGGCAGGCGCGTCCCTTTTTGCGCGCCGCGGCGATGAACATCCGAATGTATTCTTCATCGAAGAATAGGTTGTCGCGATAGACGATCGTCTCTTCGCGTTCCGGCGGCATGCGCTGACCCTGTTTCAATTCCAGTTCGCGAGTGGTGTACGGTGCAAGCACATTCCGCTGATGAAGCCATAAAGGCTGGTTCTGGATGCGCAGATCGCGCGCCGGTTCATTGAACGGCGTGATCAGGTTGGTTGCATTAAGGATGACCTTCAGCATGGCAAGGTCAATTATTCCACAGAATTGCAAAATGCGGGCTGAAGGCGCCGAGTCCGTAACGCTAACAGAATTGTTTGGGGCAAAGAATTGCCGGG
>CAZFDL010000011.1:0-29994 GCA_964517905.1 uncultured Anaerolinea sp.
CAGTCCGCGCATCTGGCGGAGGCGCTGCAATATCGCCCGAAGATCATGATGGGGTGAAGTGATTTCGCAAGATTTACCCGGCGGCAGAGAGTTACCTCTGCCGCTTTTTGATTCTATGACTTTACTCACAATTTAAATACATGTTTGTCATGCCCATGTAGGGGTTTCCCCGACAATCTCCCAAATAGATGCGGACTTTCCCCGCTATAAGGAATTCATCGAAAGAGAGAAAATAACGCTGGCACTATCGGACTTTTCCGATTCAATTTTCAAGGAGGCTTCTCAATGGCTCTGGAACCGAAAGATGTTCTCGTGCGAATGAAGGAAGATCTCCAACGCGCTTTGCAAAAAGCGCCTGGAGAACGCCGCTGGGTAATGGTGATCGACCTGCGCAAATGCGTGGGCTGCCATGCCTGTACGATTGCTTGTGTGGCAGAAAACAAACTTCCCCCCGGAGTGGTCTATCGCCCGGTGGTGGAAAAGGAAATAGGGACATACCCCAACGTGAAAAGACAGTTCATTCCGCGACCGTGTATGCAATGCGATGAACCGCCCTGTGTGCCGGTCTGCCCTGTCAATGCCACGTATGCCAATGAAGAAGGCGTGGTGGTAATGGATTACGACCGCTGTATTGGCTGCCGCTACTGTTTGAATGCCTGCCCCTACAGCGCACGCACCACCGACTTTGGGTACACCTATGTGGACCAAAGCCTGCCTGTTATGGATGGTGTGCTTGTAGGACGTGACCAAGCCGATGATTACGAACGCGCCGCCAATTACGAATACGGCAGGGAATGGGAGCGAAGCGGCGGTTTACAGTCTCCGGTAGGGAATGCGCGCAAATGCCACTTCTGTTTGCACCGCGTGCATGAAGGCGAACTGCCAGCCTGTACAACCACTTGTATCGGGCGCGCAACCTTCTATGGCGACGCCAACGATCCCGACAGCCTGGTCTCCGAATTGATCGCGCAGAGCAACGCCATACGTCTGCGTGAAGAACTCGGCACCAAGCCCAAAGTCTATTATCTGGTATAGCGGAGGAAGACATGGCAAAGAAAAAGACAAAACCTGCGCCTGAAGCTGAACAAGAACAGAATGCCCCTCAGAAACCCGCCGCGCCGCGCAAGGAATTCAAACTGACCACCAACCAAGTGTTGTGGATCGTTGGAATTCTTGCCCTGTTGATCGGCGGCATTGGAATGGTTCAACGCTTCACAGAGGGATTGCGCCCGACGGCGCTCGGCTCTTTTGTACCCTGGGGACTGTGGGTGGCTACCTATGAGTATTTCGTCTGGCTGGAGATCGGTTCGTTGGTGGTCTTCACCCTGATGGTGTATGTGTTCAAAATTCACCCCATATTGCACAAAATGGCATTGACCCTCTACCTGACCGCGCTTGCGATCCTTGCGATGGCTTTGATCCTCATCGGTCTCGATCTTGGGCACCCATTCCGCTTCTGGCATGTGATGGTTTGGCCCCAGTGGAATTCCCTGCTGACATGGATGATCTGGGCGCACATGATCTACATGGTAGTGCTGGTTGTCAAATTACTGATCGAAGCCTACGGCAAATCGGTTGGACTCAAGAAGTTTGGCGTCTGGCTTTCATACATCAGCATTCCCCTCGGCATTGCGCTGGTAGCGATCGCCGGTTCCGTGTTCAGTGTGGTGGTCGGGCGTCCTGCATGGCAGGGCAACGGGCTTCCGCTGTACTTCCTGGTCAACTCGCTCGTGGTTGGCACGGGGTTGTTGACCTTCCTCTTCGTCTGGTTCTACCCGAACAAGCAGGAACAGGATTACATTGACACTGTGCGTTGGATGGGCAAATTGCTATTGGGCTTGCTCACCGTCGGCTTGACTGCCGCAGCACTGGGCGGCATGGTGCTGCTCTACCCGGGCATTCCCGCTCAGGCAGAAGCGCTGAAGATAACTCTCTTTGGTCCGTTGTGGTGGCTGTACTGGATTTTGCATATCGGTATCGGCGTGATCATCCCGATTTTCCTGTTGCTGGCAAGAATGCCTTCACCAAGGCAGATCGGTGTGGCTGCCGGGTTGTTGATCGCAACCTTCATTGCCGTGCCGCTCAATATCGTCGTCCCTGCACAAACCGTCATTGGCATCGTCGAAGCAGACCTGGTCAACTCGTTCTTTGGTCCCACCTTGAACGCGGGTTACTTCCCGACCTCTGCCGAATGGCTCGTCACTTTATTTGCGCTGGCGTTTGGTTTCCTGGTGTTCCTGTTCGGGTTCACCGTTCTACGCCTGCGCCCACGTTTTGATGAAACCTCGAAGGAGGTGAATTAATGAACGCTAAACAACCTGAAGGTTGCAAGATCTCCCGCCGTGACTTTTTGAAACTCGCAGGCGCGGGCAGTGCGGCAGCGGCTTTTGTAGGCAACATGCCTCATGTGCAGAAAGCCTTCGCCAAAGCGGAAGGCTCTGCCTATAACTTGACCGACCCCGCCAAGCAACTTTACTCGATCTGCCAGCAGTGCAATACACAGTGCGGCATCAAGGTCAAAGTTGTGGACGGCGTGATCGTCAAGATCGAAGGCAACCCCTACTCGCCGTGGAACATGGTGCCTCACCTGGCTTACGAAATCCCTGTAGCGGATATGGGAACTGTGGATGCTCCGCTCTGCCCCAAAGGACAGGCAGGGATGCAATCTGTTTATGACCCCTTCCGCATCAAGCAGGTGTTGAAGCGCGCCGGAAAACGCGGCCAAAACAAATGGGTCACCGTTCCTTTCGATCAGGCGATTACCGAGATCGTGGAAGGCGGAAAATTATTCGCAGATGTTGCGGGTGAAGAATCTCGCGAGGTGGAAGGTCTGCGCACTCTGCGTGCCCTGACCGATGCGAAGGTCATGAAAGATATGAACGCCGCCATCGGTAAGATCAGATCCGAAAAAGATGTTGAAAAGAAGAAGGCGTTGATCGAACAGTTCAAGACCGACTTCGCCGCTGACATGGACAAGATGATCGACCCCAATCATCCTGATTTCGGACCAAAGAATAACCAGATCCTTTATTTCTGGGGTCGCCAAAAGGGCGGACGTGCCGACTTCGTGCATCGCCTGTTCGGCTCGGGGCTTGGAACCACCAACCGCCACGGACACACCACCGTCTGCCAGGGCTCACTGTATTTCTCCGGCAAATCCATGAGCGATCAGTGGGATGCGGCGACAGCCAAGTTCACAGGCGGCGCGAAAGCCTATTGGCAGGGCGATACCGCTAGCGCGGACTTTGTCATCTTCGTGGGCTCTTCGCCGTTTGAAGGCAATTACGGTCCCACGAACCGCGTGCCGCGCATCACCGATCGACTGGCGAGCGGCGACTTGAAATTCGCTGTGATCGACCCTCGTCTTTCCAAGATCGGCGGCAAGGCGTGGAAGTGGCTGCCCAACAAACCTGGCACCGAAGGCGCGATTGCGCTGGCGATGATTCAATGGGTTATTGCCAATGAACGCTACGATGCGAAATATCTTGCGCTCGCCAATAAGGCGGCATCCTCCAAGGCAAAGGAACCGAACTGGAGCAACGCCCCCTGGCTGGTGAAGATCGACCCCGAAAAAGGCGCGCCCGGCAAGTTCCTGCGCGGCTCCGAACTCAAGCTGGTCGAGAAGAAAGAAACCGAAGTGGATGGCAAGAAAGTCGTCACGTACGAGACTTTCACCGCGTCGGCAGAGGAAGCGCCCGTAGTGTACGCGACAGACCCCTTCGTCGTGCTTGATGCGGATTCTAATCCTGTGATTTTCGACCCGAACGATGCCGAGAATCCCGTCACCGCTGGTCAGCTTTTTGTTGAGAACGTCACCGTCGGCGAGTTCACCGTCAAGAGCAGTCTGCAGATCCTGAAAGAATCTGCCAACCAAAAGACCATCGAAGAATGGGCAGAGATCGCGGGAATGCGCGCAAAGGACATCGAAGAACTGGCGTTCGAGTTCACCTCGCACGGCAAGAATGCCTGCGTCGATATTCATCGCGGCGTCAGCCAGCACACAAACGGTTACTACAACGTGCTCGCATGGTACAACCTCGCCCTGCTCATCGGCAACTTCGACTGGCGCGGCGGTCAGGTGTGGGCAAGCACCTACGACCTCTCTGGCGCAAAAGCCGAAGGTCCGTTCGTGTTCAGCAAGGCAGACCCCGGCGCGCTCGCCCCGTTTGGGTTGAGCCTCATCCGCCATGATGTTAAATACGAAGAGTCCACAATCTTCATGGACCTGCCCGAAGATCAGCGTTACCCCGCCAAGCGCAATTGGTATCCGCTTGCCTCGGATGTGTACCAGGAGATCATCCCCTCGGCGGGTGACATGTATCCCTACGGAATCAAAGCCGCTTTCATGTATATGGGCTCTCCCGTGTACTCACTGCCCGGCGGTCACAAGTGGATCGAAATTTTGCAGGATGTGGAAAAACTTCCGCTCTTCGTCGCCAGCGACATACTCGTCGGCGAAACCAGCATGTACGCCGATTACATCTTCCCCGACGTCTCCTATCTCGAACGCTGGGAATTCGGCGGTTCGCACCCGAGCATTACCTTCAAGGTGCAGGGTGTCCGCAACCCCGTCATCGCGCCGCTCACTGGCACGGTCAAAGTGTATGGGCAGGAAATGGCGTTGCAATGGGAAGCCATGTTGCTCGCGGTTGCGGAAAAACTCGAACTGCCCAACTTCGGTCCGAACGGACTCGGCGAAGGCGTGGACTTTACACACCCCGACGACCTCTACCTGCGCATGGTGATGAACCTTGCCTACGGTGAAAAGAAGGAATTTGAGGACGCGGTGCCTGAGGCGACTCCTGAAGAGATCGACATTTTCCTCAAAGCCCGCGCGCATCTTCCCAAGGCAGTGTTTGATCCTGATCGTTGGCAGGCGATCACGGGTGACCTTTGGTCGCGCGTGGTGACGGTGCTTGCCCGCGGCGGGCGCTTCCAAGCCTACGAAAAGGGCTACCCCGGCGACGGTGTGCGCGCTGGCTCGTTCGATGAACCGTATGTTACGCCGACGGGCACCAAGTTTGGCAAGTTGATCAACATGTACCTGGAGAAGAATACCGGCGTTAAATACTCGGGGACCGGCAAGACGATCTCCCCCATTGCCACCTACATCGAGCCCGCCACCGGCTTCGACGGCACCGTGATCGACGACTCGGCGGATGGGTACGACATGAAACTCATCACCTATCGCGAGATCGCACAGACCAAGAGCCGCACGCAGGGCAACTACTGGCTCAAGGCGCTCCTGCCTGAAAACTTCCTGCTCATGAACGCCGGCGACGCCGCAGAACGCGGACTGAAAGACGGCGAAACCGTTCACATCACTTCCGCTTCCAACCCCGATGGAGAGTGGGACTTCGGCAACGGACAGAAACGCGCCATTGCGGGCAAACTCAAAGTGGTCGAGGGGATGCGCCCCGGCGTGGTCTCCTTCCCACTTGGGTTCGGTCACTGGGCGTACGGTTCACAAGACATCAGCATTGACGGGATCACCATCGCCGGCGACGAACGGCGCTACGAAGGCTTCCATGCCAATGCCGCCATGCGCACCGACCCGCTCGTGACGAACACCTGCCTGCTCGACCCCATCGGCGCTTCGGCGGTGTTCTATGATACGCAAGTGAAAGTGAAAAAGGTGTAGTCGGTAATTAGGTATTGGGGGATGAAGCGTAAAAACGCCTCATCCCCCGTTTGATTATGCAATACTCGCATATCTCAAATTCACTGTATCACGCCAAATTCACTTTGCAAAAGAGGAGAATTCCATGCCCAGCTTCCCCAAAGGCTATCGCAAATTTCAGGAAAAATACCCCCAGGTCTATGCCGCCTACGAAACGCTTGGTAAAACTACCGCCGAAATTGGTCCGTTGGAAGAGAAGACCCGTGAGTTGATCAAACTCGGCATGGCGGCGGCGCGCGGCGCAGAGAGCGCGGTGCAGTCGCACGTCCACCGCGCCCTCGAAGCGGGCGCAAAAGCGGACGAGGTGGAACATGCGCTCATGCTCGGCATCAACACACTCGGATTTCCAACCATGATGACCGCCCTGAGTTGGGCTTGGGAAGCCCTGGAAAATCATCAGGAGAAATAAAATGTTTCATCTCGGACAAACCGATTTGATCGTTATCCTCGTCGTTGTCGTTTTGTTGTTTGGCGCCGGGCGCATCGGCAAGATCGCCGGTGAACTTGGCTCCGGCGTCCGTTCCTTCAAGGCAGGCTTGAATGCCAATCAGGACGAGAAGTAGTGATACTAGTCACTGTTTGAATCGTCACAAACCCGATATAGTTGAACCATCTCTCCGAAGCCTGACTGCCTAACGTATCGCAAAATTTATTATGCGTTGCCATGGCAACAGGACAGTAGGACAAACTTAAGTCTGTCTTACCAGGTAAAAGTGGAAACGCTTTTGCTCCCCGCCCTCACCCCAACCCCTCTCCCGAGGGGAGAGGGGAGTAATTTGGAAAGGAGACCCGTCGCAGCCTTACCCTCTTGCGCCGTCTCTTTTCCAGAGACGGCTTTTTTTGTGGAGCACGTTTCCGACTTGCTCGCAAATCGTGGATTTGCGCGACAGGACTACGACTATGAGACCATTAGACTTCCTCTTCCAAAAATCCGCCTCGCATCACTCCCACCTCTGCCCGCGCCAGATCCTTGGCGTGCGCATGGGGTTATGCGGACTCAAGGCATTGGGCTTGCCTGCCAATCAGGGCGGTAGACGCCTGCTGGTCATCACCGAAACGGACGGTTGTTTTGCCGATGGTCTGACTGCCGCAACGGATTGCACGGTCGGACATCGCACCTTGCGCGTGGAGGATTATGGCAAAGCGGCAGCAACCTTCGTGGATACCAAGACCGGGCTGGCGATTCGTGTCGTACCTGCTTTGGGAATTCGCGAACGGGCATATCAATACACCCCGGACGAACCCCGTCATTATTTTGCCCAGATGCAGGCATACCAAGTCATGCCGGATGAAGAGATGTTCACACTAACAGAAGTACATCTCGCAACTTCAATCACCGAAATCGTCTCCCGCCCCGGGGTACGCGTCAACTGTGAGGGTTGCGGCGAAGAAATCATCAACGAGCGCGAGATTCAACGTGAAGGTTTCACGTTGTGCCGCGCCTGCGCAGGCAATTCGTATTATCATCTGCCTGTTTCCATTCCCCTCGAACAAGAGAATGCCCTTGCTTAACCCCTTGCTTTACCTGTTGATATTCATTGTCGCTGTGGTGTATTCCAGCGCGGGTTTTGGCGGCGCCTCGGGCTATCTGCTGGCGATGAGTTTCTTCGGCATCCCCGCGGACGTCATGTCCAGCACGGCGCTGGTGATAAACGTTTTTGTCGCCAGTATCTCTTTTACCAACTATGCCCGAGCGGGACATTTCAGCCCCAAACTGCTCATCCCCTTTTTGATTACTTCCATCCCTGCGGCGTTTCTCGGCGGGACCTTCAAACTGACCCAGCAGACCTACACATCCCTGCTCTATGCCGTTCTCACCTACCTTGCTTTGCGCATGACCTTCCTCCCCGTTCTCTCCGACAAATCGGATTGGACCCCGCGGCCCGTCCCGCTGTGGGCGGCGCTCGCAAGCGGTGCGGTTATTGGTCTGCTTTCGGGCATGATCGGCATCGGCGGCGGAATTTTTCTTTCACCGCTCATCATTCTGATGGGGTGGGGCAACTCCAAGCAGGCTGCCGCATCCGCTGGCGCGTTCATCGCCATCAATTCCGTGAGCGGACTGATCGGGCGTATCAGTGGCGGGACCTTTGCCTTCGGCACGGCGCAGATTCCCCTGCTGGTTGTCGGGCTGGCGGGCGCGCTCATCGGCAGCCGCCTGGGCGCGGTCAAATTTTCGAGCGCAAACGTCCGCCGCGCATTGGGCGCAGTCCTTTTCATTGCAGTGGGCGTCTATTGGGTCAACCTTCTGTAATGAATTTATCGGGGTGGGGGAAAGGCTTGGGCACAGAATCAGGCATCAGGTCAGAAAGAAGCGGGGTTATATCCAAAGTAACGAATTCGGTGATATTCATCACTGGACAACTTCTACCCGATTTGCTACATTTCCAGTAGAAAGGAGCGCCATGAAGAAATCACTTCTTTTATTATTTGTGGTGCTGCTGGCATCCTGCTCGCCGGTTTCCGAAACGCAGGTGGCAGGCAATGTGGATTTGAACGATCTGCAACCGCTGCCCACCCCCGCAGGACATGACGCCGTACCATTGCGTGTGGCGGTTGCCGCGGTGATCTCACCCAAAGGGACAGTGCAATCGTATGCGCCGCTTCTTTTATATCTGGAAGAAAAACTCAACCGCCCTGTTGTGTTGGTACAGCGCAAGACCTATATGGAAGTGAATGACCTGATCGAGCACGGCGAAGTAGATGTGGCGTTCGTTTGCACCAGCGCCTATGTGGAAGGACACGATACCTTCGGCATGGAATTGCTGGCTGCGCCGCAAGTCAATGGGGGGACGGTCTATAACTCGGTATTGATCGTGCCAACGTCAAGTGCGGCAAAAAGCATGTCCGACATGCGCGGCAAGGTCTTCGCCTTTACTGATCCGATTTCACTGAGCGGGAGGATGTACCCAACTTATCTTGTGCATGAGCTTGGCTTCACCTCCGAGGAATTTTTCGCGCGCACGTTCTTCACCTACAGCCACGACGAAGCCATTCGTGCCGTGGCAAGCGGCGTGGCAGATGGAGCCGCCGTGGACTCACTGGTCTATGATTTTGCTGTTGCGCGAGACCCATCCCTTGCCGATAAACTTCGCATCATCCATCGTTCGCCCGATTTCGGCATCCCCCCCGTTGTGGTCAGCCCCTTTACCCGTCCACAGGTAAAGATGGACCTGCAAACGCTCCTGCTTGAAATGTCCAATGACCCCGCCGCAAAAGATGCCATGGCATCCATCGGCGTGGAAGATTTTGTATTGATCGACGACAGCGCCTATGACGGTGTTCGTGAACTGCTCGGCATCATTCCCATTCCAGAAATACCATGAACATGCAGAGGCTCTCCCAGCGCATTTGGGATATTGCGGGCGGGGTCAGCGTCCGCACGAAGATACTTGGCATCGTGTTGGGACTGGTGATCTTGTTGGGCATGGGGGTAACGATCCAGGCGCGCTATGCCTTGACCGCCACCATGAACGCGCAATTGGAAGAACAGAGCGTCTCCGCTGCGCGCGACCTTGCCGCCCGTTCCACAGACCCGATCCTGCTCAACGACCTGCTTGGCTTGCATGACCTGCTCAAGGAAACGACTGCCAACAACCCAAATATCCGCTATGCGTTTATCGTGGACGACCTCGGGCAGGTCATCGCGCATACATTTGAGGGCGGCTTTCCGCTCGACCTGATTTCGCTCAACACAGCGCAAACCAGCGAACATCATCAGACCGCCTTGATACAAACTGATGAAGGTCTGGTGTGGGATAGTGCTGTCCCGATTCTGGATGGAAAAATTGGCACGGCTCGTATCGGACTTTCAGATGCTTCCGTCCGAGCGGCAGTTTCCACGCTGACGGCTCAACTCATCCTGACCATCCTGTTGGTTTCCATAGCTGGTGTGCTGGTGGCGGTCTTCCTGACCTGGATCCTCACCCGTCCGATCATTGCTTTGGCACGCGCCACGCAGGCCGTGGCAAAAGGGGACTTCTCACCGCGTGTCCCGCGCTGGGCAAACGATGAGATCGGCGACCTTGCGGAAGCATTCAACGCCATGACCGAAGAATTGGCGCGTACCGATGAACTGCGCAAAGAGCGCGAAGTTCTGCGCCGCCAGTTGCTTGAAAAAGTAATCGCGACCCAGGAAGATGAACGCCGCCGCATCGCGCGTGAACTGCATGATTCCACCTCTCAGAACTTAACCTCCCTCATTGTTGGTCTGCGCATCATGGAAACCAACTGTGCCAATTGTGCTTCCCAAACGAAAGCTACAGACTTGCGCGATGTCGCATCCAAAACGCTGGACGAAGTTCACGACCTTTCCATGCGCCTGCGTCCGCGTGTGCTGGATGACTTGGGTTTATCCGCCGCTCTCGAAAGATTGGTATCGGAATGGCAGGCTCGCTATAAGATCCCTGTGGATGTCGCCATCCAATTGGGAGAACGCCTCTCTGGTGAAGTAGAAACCGCTTTATACCGTATCATCCAGGAAACCCTTACAAACATCGCCCGCCATGCCAAGGCAAAATCTGCCAGCATCCTTATAGAGCGATATGGTGATATGGTTCGTGCCATTGTGGAAGACAATGGTATCGGATTTGATGCCCAGGAAAATCATAGTGAACGTCATCTGGGTCTACTGGGTATGCGTGAGCGGGCAGAATTGTTAAATGGAACGGTAACCATTGAATCTTCGGTTGACCATGGAACCAGTGTGTTCATCGAAATTCCAATTTCTCCCCCTCTTCCATCGGGAGAGGGCAGGGGTGAAGGTATCACGGCGGCAGCATGAATTCTCCAATACGCGTTCTCCTTGCCGATGACCATGCTGTTTTACGTGCCGGCTTGCGCCTGCTTTTGACAGGGCAAAACGAATTTGAGGTTGTGGCGGAAGCCTCCACGGGGTCTGATGCGTTATCGTCGGCGGAAAAAATGCAACCCGATCTGATCCTACTCGATCTCAGTATGCCAGGTCTGGGCGGCATGGACGTATTACCCACCCTGCGAAGGATGGTTCCGTCCACAAAAATCCTGATATTAACCATGCACGATGATCCACAATATCTGCGCCAGGCATTAAGACATGGGGCGAGCGGATATGTTCTGAAAAAGGCAGCGGATGCAGAATTGATCTCTGCCATTCGGTCAGTCTTGCGGGGCGAGCTGTATGTCCACCCATCGATGACCCGTGTTTTATTGGAAGATATCCTGCCTGAAGCGAAATCATTCAGCGCAGACCTGACCTGGGCAAGTCTGAGTGAACGGGAACAGGAAGTTCTTAAAATGGTGGCGCTCGGTCATACCAGCGCAGAGATCGCTGACCAACTGAGTTTGAGCGCCAAGACTGTGGAAACTTATCGCGCCAGAGGGATGGAAAAACTTGGGTTACGCACGCGAGCTGCATTGGTCAAGTTTGCTCTGCAAGAGGGGTTGATTAAAAAGGATTGATTCAGGAAAGACGAAGTGATGGGGGATGATACTGGTCATCCCCTCCTGCGCATTTTGCATGAGAATTGCTCTCAAAATCACTCTTTTATTCCTGAATGAGTATGACAATATACAGTACTGCCAAATGACATTTAGTACTCGGATTTGTGAAAAAAATCACAAATAATATAAATTGGTGGGCTAGATTTTTTGGTGTTGTTCCTGTACAGGAATAACGTGGATGTATGGTTTGATACACTGCTGAACCGGGGACATCAGGCAGAAGGATCGGAGGAGCCATGCCTCATATGACCGATGAAAGAGTACGCGCGGGATTGACCCGCGAAGAAGACCTTTCCCTATTACACGAGGTTAGCATAAAGACTGCTGGCGTTTCGCATTTGGAGATGTGCATCCAATGCGGAACCTGCGGCGGCTCCTGCCCTGTTGCGGAAGATATGGACCACACACCGCGCATGTTGTTCGCGATGTTGCGGGCGGGCATGCGCGAAGAAGTGCTGCGCAGTAATACCCCGTGGCTGTGCGTATCGTGCTATCACTGCGTGGTGCGTTGTCCGCAGGAGGTGCATATCGCAGATGTGATGTACACACTTAAGGGGATGGCGATCAATGCAAAGTTGTACCGCGATTCCACTGCGCCTGATTTTTCGCGGACCTTTGTGGATATGGTGGAGACATTTGGCCGCAGTTTTGAAATGGGACTGGCATCCCGCCATTACCTCAAACACTTCCCATTACGCCTGCCTGGCATGATGCCGATGGGGTTGGGCATGATTTCCAAGGGACGCATGGCGATCACGCCGAAAAAAATCAAACATCTTGACCAATTAAAAACCATTCTTCATCGCGCCAAGGAACTGGAGTTGACCTTATGAACAAATATCTTTTGTACCCAGGTTGTTCGATGGATTCCAGCGCGAAGGCTTATATGGAATCGCTTAATTCGATTGTCGAGCCGCTTGACCTGCATTTGGAAGAGATCGAAGATTGGAATTGCTGCGGCGCGACGGAATATCTCGGCATCAATCTCATTCCCGCTTACTCGTTGATCGCACGCAACCTTGCGCTGGCAACGAAACAGATGAATGGCACACACACCGTCGTTGCACCGTGTTCGGCTTGTTATCTCAACCTTGCCAAAGCGGATTACTACATGCAGGAACGTCCTACATTAGGCGTGAAGGTTAATGAGGCGCTCGCGGCTGGCGGATTGGAATATAAAGCGGGCACGCTCGATGTGCGTCACCTCATTGACGTTCTTGTCTATGACGTGGGGCTGGATGCCATCCGAAGTAAAGTGGTTCGCCCTTTGAGCGGACTCAAGGTTGCGCCGTACATGGGCTGCATGTTGCCACGGCCAGATTATCAACACCGCTGGTCAGATCATGAACATCCTACGGAATTGGATGACTTGCTGCGCGCATTGGGTGCGGATGTGATCAATTATCCGCTCACGACCAGTTGCTGCGGCGGACATATGACTCAGATCGGACCCGAAACTGCCTTCGAGTTGATCCGCAGACTTGTATCGGACGCAGACGAACGCGGTGCGCATATGATGGTCACCGTTTGCCCGATGTGCCAGATGAATATTGACGCATATCAAAACGAAATGAATCATTTCTTTCACACGAATTACCACATGCCAATCTTGTTCTTCACCCAATTGATGGGACTCGCTTTTGGCAAGGAACCTGGTGAGCTGGGTATTGGTATTGAGTTGGTCAGCTCGCGGAATGCGCTGGCAAATATTGGCGTGGAAGTGCCTGTCACACAGGAACCAGCCGCTCCACGCAAGAAGGATGAAGGCTTGCCAATGCCGCGTCGCTGGACCAAGCATGAGGACAAGGAGGCCGTGAAATGACGGAGAAAATCGGAGTCTATGTCTGTCATTGTGGTACGAACATCGCTGGGACGGTGGATGTGGTGGATGTCGCAAATTGGGCTGCTGAAAAACTTGGGCGGCAGGGTGTGGTTATTGCGCGCGACTATAAATTCATGTGCTCCAGCCTCGGGCAGGAGCTGATCGAGAAGGATATTAAAGAACAGGGTTTGACCCGTGTGGTTGTCGCAGCTTGTTCGCCGCATTTACACGAGAAGACGTTTCGCACGGCGGCAAAGAATGCGGGATTGAATCCCTATTTGGTGGAACTGGCTTCGATCCGTGAGCAGGTTTCGTGGGTGCATACCGATAAAGTTGTCGCCACGGCAAAATCGAAGGCGGTGGTATCCGGCGCGGTGTCGAGAGTGATCGAGAATCGCGCGCTGGATGAGATCAAAGTCCCGATCAATCCAGATACATTGATCGTTGGCGGCGGCATTGCGGGAATCCAATCTGCGTTGGAAATTGCAAATGCGGGATTCCATGTTTATCTGGTGGAGCGCGAACCGTCCATTGGCGGACACATGGCGCAGTTCGATAAGACTTTCCCCACGCTGGATTGTTCCGCATGTATTCTCACTCCGCGCATGGTGGAGGCTGGAACGCATCCGAACATCACGCTGTTGACTTGGAGTGAAGTCGTAAATGTTTCGGGCTACGTGGGCAACTTCCATGTGACGATCAAAAAGAAGGCGCGCTTTGTCAACGAAGAACTTTGCACGGGTTGCGGGATTTGCCAGGAGAAATGCCCGAAGAAAGTGATTGACGATGTGTATGAAGCGGGGCTTGGGTATCGCAAGGCGGTGTATACGCCGTTTGCGCAAGCCGTGCCGAATTTCCCCGTGATGGATAAGGAGAATTGCACGTACTTCATCAAAGGCACATGCAAGGCTTGCGAGAAGTTCTGCCCAACCAATGCGATTGACTTTACCCAACAGGATCAGATGCTGATTATCGATGTGGGCAATATCGTGCTCGCCACAGGCTATGACCTGTTCGATGCGCGGCGTGTGAGCAACTATGGTTATGGACGTTTGCCAAATGTGTTCACCAGTTTGGAATTTGAAAGATTGTCCAATGCGGCAGGGCCGACATCAGGCAATATCGTTATGCGCGATGGAAAGACCACCCCGAAGAGTGTGGGCATTATCCATTGCGTGGGTTCGCGCGACAAGAATTTCAATAATTACTGCTCGGTCATTTGTTGCATGCAGGGATTGAAGTTCGCGCACCTCGTCCACGAACGCACCGGCGCGACGGTTTATAACTTCTATATCGATATGCGTACGGCATACAAAGCCTACGATGAGTTCTATCAGCGCGTGCTCGAAGAAGGGACTCTCTTTGTCCGCGGCAAAGTGGCGGAGGTCACAAATGCGGCGCGCAACGATCGTGAGAAAGGGAAGCTCATCATCCAGGTGGAAGATACCCTGGCAGGCAAACAGCGCCGCATCCCAGTGGATATGGTGATTCTCTCCAGCGGGTTACAGCCGCGCAAAGATGCAAAGGAAGTCGGCAAATTGTTCGGCATTTCCTGTTCGATGGATGGCTGGTTCACGGAAAAACATTCTAAGCTCGATCCCGTCTCAACGATGACCGAAGGCATTTACATCGTTGGCTGTGCGCAGGGGCCAAAGGATATTCCGTCCAGTGTGGCGCAGGGGGCGGCGGCTTCGGCGCGGGTGTTGGATAAGATATTGCAAAAAGAAGTTGCGCTTGAACCGATCAAGGCCACCGTGGATCAAGCCAAATGTTCAGGCTGCAAAATTTGCAATGGACTATGCCCGTTCAACGCCATCGCGTTCATCGAAGATGACAAGATTTCCTATATCAATCCCGCGCTTTGTCAGGGCTGCGGTACTTGTGTGGCGGCTTGTCCCGCGGGCGCGATCAGCGGCACTGGCTTTAGCAATGAACAGATCATCGCGCAGATCGACGGCTTGCTGCTGCGTAACCTCGAGCCCGCGGTTGTGTAAGGAGCGGACCCCATGACTGATCAATTTGAACCCACCATCATCGGCTTCACCTGCAACTGGTGTAGCTACCGCGCTTCGGATTTGGCCGGGACCGCCCGCATGAAATATGCGCCGAATGTGCGCCTGATCCGCTTGATGTGTTCCGGCCGCCTCGACCCGACCTTTGTGCTGCGTGCGCTTTCAAGCGGCGCAGACGGGGTCATGATCACAGGCTGTCACCCCGGTGAATGTCATTACATCGAGCAGAATTACAAGGCGCTGCGCCGTTTTCTCCTCCTGCGAAGAGTGCTCTGCGGTCTGGGCATCGAGCCGGAAAGAGTCAAACTCGTTTGGGCAAGTGCGGCGGAAGGGGCAAGGTTCGCAGCAGAGACTACCACCTTTGTGGAAGAGATACGGAAGCTGGGTCCGTTGAATTGGGGCAAAGCGGACGATGGACTCCAGTCGACAGATCAAGATCAACCAACCTTTGCCCACGAAAAAGAAGTGGAGGTGCCTGCATGACCGCAAAACCGAAATTTGCTATGTATTGGGCAGCCTCCTGTGGCGGCTGTGAGATCGCCGTGTTGAACACCCACGAGAAGATTCTGGATGTGGACGCCAATTTTGACGTTGTCTTCTGGCCTGTGGCTATGGATGCAAAATACAAAGATGTGGAAGCCATGGAGGACGGCTCGATCCTGCTTACGCTTTTCAATGGTGGTATCCGCAACGACGAAAACGAGAATCTTGCCAAACTTCTGCGGCAGAAATCGAAACTGTTGGTTGCGTTCGGCTCATGTGCCTGTGAGGGATGCATCCCCGGGCTGGCAAATCTCAGTCCTGTAGGAGAGATCGTTCACACGGCGTTCAACACCATCACAACCGACAATCCAAACGAAATTTATCCGCGCACGAGTTTCGATGTGCCCGAAGGTGAATTGCATATTCCAAAGCTTGCGAAGGTTTTGCGTCCTCTCGAACAGGTGGTGGATGTGGATTATTTCATGCCGGGCTGTCCGCCGGAGAGTCACCAGATTGCAGCGGTGATTGATCTGGTCATTAAAGTAATCAAAGGTGAGGCGGAATTGCCGCCGAAGGGTTCGGTGATCGGCGTAGGAGATTCCACTGTGTGTGATGAATGTCCGCGGGCGAGAAATGTGAAATCGATCAAGGAGTTCAAACGCATTCAAGATATTGCACCTGTTGACCCTGATCTGTGTCTGCTCGAACAGGGAATCCCGTGCAACGGCCCCGCCACATGCAGCGGATGCAATGCACGCTGTCCACAGGCGGGGGCACAGTGTATTGGCTGTTACGGTCCCGCCGCTGGTGTGATGGATTACGGCGCACGTTTGATCACAGCCTTCTCCTCCGTAATTGATGCGAAGGAACCGGAGGAGATCGAAAGAATTCTCGATGGCATTCCTGACCCAACCGGACAGGTCTATCGCTTTAATATGGCAGGCTCACTCCTCAAAGCAAATAAAAACGCCTGGAGCGCGAAGGAGAATTAGTCCTTCGATGATCCCACGGTCACCGATGGAGGTTGACATGGAGTATCAACAAATGGAGGACCCCAATGCTGTTCTCGAGAGAGCGCTGATGGAAGAGTATCTGCATGAGCGCGGCTATTCACTTAAGAAATTAAAGGAATTACCACAAGAGATGGTTGAACAACTGATGAAGGATGCAACGAGGTATGCGTCGCTCAAGCTGGAGGAGATTAAAGCGCGGGCGCACTTCGTTGATGAAATACATGATAGTGGTTCCTCACGTGAATAGTCTTTGAATCAATTCTTGCAGGAACATGCTTGCGAAAGGATGACAACTATGCAGAGAATTTCAATTGATCCCATTACTCGTCTCGAAGGTCACGGTAAAATCGAGATTTTTCTGGATGACAAGGGGAATGTGGCAAATTCATATTTCCAGATTCCCGAACTGCGCGGCTTTGAGCGTTTCGTTGTAGGGCGCCCAATTGAGGAAATGCCGCTAATTACGAACCGCATCTGTGGCGTCTGCCCTGAAGCTCATAACATGGCGGCTTCCAAAGCGGCAGATGCAGTTTATAAAGTGGAACCACCGCGTGCAGCGAAGATGTTGCGTGAGTTACTTTACTCCGCCTTCTATTGTACAGACCATACAACCCACTTCTATGCATTGGGTGGGCCTGATTTTGTGATGGGACCTGACGCGCCGGTTGCCGAAAGGAATATTCTGGGTGTGATCCATAAGGTGGGGCTGGAGATCGGCGGCAAAGTGATTCAAATGCGAAAGTATGGACACACCGTCGTCGAGATGATCGGCGGGCGCAAAGTGCATCCGTGCACTTCGATTCCTGGCGGCATGACTAAGGGCATAACTGAAGAACAGCGCAAAGAGATCGAAGCGATGGGTCGCTGGGCAATTGAGTTCGCGCAGTTCAGCCTGAAGATCTTCAACGATATTGTGCTTGGCAATAAAGGCTATGTCGATCTGATCCTTGGCGATGTGTACACACATCACACGTATTATATGGGCATGGTGGATGAGAACAACAAGGTCAATTTCTATGACGGCAAAGTCCGCGTGGTTGACCCGAACGGCAAAGAGTTCATCAAGTATGCACCGATGGATTACGCAGAGCATTTTGCCGAGCACGTCGAACCGTGGACCTATCTTAAATTCCCGTATCTCAAGAAAGTTGGCTGGAAGGGCTTTGTGGATGGTATAGACTCAGGGGTGTACATGGCAACGCCGCTCTCACGATTGAATGCCGCAGATGGCATGGCAACCCCGCTCGCGCAGGAACAGTATGAAAAGTTCTATGTCACACTGGGCGGCAAACCTGTGCATCAACGCCTTGCAACTCACTGGGCGCGCCTGATCGAATTGCTCTATGCCGCGGAACGCTGGGTGGAACTGGTAACCGATCCTGAGATCACCTCCCCGAACATTCACACCAAGCCGACTCAGATTCCGACAGAAGGGATTGGCATCGTCGAAGCGCCTCGCGGGACCCTCACGCATCATTACTGGACCGATGAGCGGGGTGTTGTGACCAAAGCGAATCTCATCGTAGGCACCACCAACAACTACGCGCCGATCCAGATGTCCACACACAAAGCCGCCACAAGTCTGATCAAGGATGGCCATGTGACCGAAGGGCTGCTCAACATGGTGGAGATGGCGTTCCGTGCCTATGACCCATGCTTTGGGTGTGCAACCCATTCATTGCCGGGCCAAATGCCTTTGGAGATCACCATTCGGAATGCGGATGGGAATCCTGTTGAGGTGTTGAAACAATTTTGTTAATCGCGAACAGGCTTGATGTCATAAGGAAGCGGAGCTTTATCCATTGAAAACTTTGGTGGTCGGACTCGGTAATCCCATCATCGGCGACGATGGAGTCGGCTGGAAAGTCGCTGAGGAAGTCAAATGGAAATATTATGTGTCTAATAGGTGGAGCGAGAGATGAATAACCTATATCCAAATTCAAGAGTAAAGAGAATTATCCGAGCAGGTCTGTGGTCATTTTTGGTGCTGCTACTGATCGGGGTTGCGACAGTGATCTGGTTCGCGATATCGGGTTTGCGCCCACCGGTCCAGGTGCCGGAGCCGGATTATTGGCCGACGACAGGCTGGCGAAGCAGTTCACCGGAGGTACAGGGGTATAACTCGGCAAAACTGGCAGAAGGATTGCGGGATATCCAGGAAAAAGGGATTGCCATTGACAGCCTGCTTATCATCCACAATGGGTACGTGGCGCTGGATGCCCATTTTGCTCCATATGATGGCACTTTCCCGCATAATCTGGCATCAGTGACTAAAAGCGTGATGACCACTCTAATTGGCATTGCGGCAGACCAGGGGAAGATCGATCTCGACCAGCCGATGGTCTCGTTCTTCCCAAACCGGACGATTGCCAACTTCGATGAGCGTAAAGCCCACATAACCGTCCGACATTTGACCGAAATGCGTAACGGGATGCAATCCGGCTGCTACGCAGATGATCTTGGAACCGTGGATGCCATACGCACCCAGCCCGATTGGGTGCAGGCGGCGCTTGACCGACCAGTGGTCTCAGAGCCGGGAACAAAATTTTGCTACGACAGCCCAGGGATGCATATCCTCTCGGCGATATTGCAAGAATCCACCGGCATGACAGCGATGGATTTTGCACAGCAAAATTTGTTTGACCCCTTGGGCATTCAGGATGCGATCTGGGATGTTGACCCTCAAGGCTACAGTCGTGGTTGGGGCGACCTGCATCTAACACCCGAATCTGCCGCCAAGATTGGTTACCTGTGGATGCACCAAGGGAATTGGAATGGAAAGCAAATTGTATCCAGGGACTGGGTGCTGGACTCAGTTCGACGTCATAGCACACAGGTGGATCACGATAGCGGTTATGGTTACGGCTGGTGGATCACTAACAGCTATTACTTCGCCGCAGGAAGACTAGGCCAAAACATTCTCGTGATCCCAGTTCTAAATACGGTGGTGGTGACCACAGGTGGAGGCTTTGAATACCCTGAGATTCAAGGCTTTCTGACCCCGCTCGTGCTTGGATCCAACTGGCCGAGACCAGCCAACCCCGAGGGGCAGACAGCGCTCCAGGAAACCCTGTCCAACATTCAGAAGAAAGACACGATTCCATCAGAACTCACCACCCCAGAGATAGCCAAGGTCATCTCTGGCAGAACCTACCAATGTGAGAGTAATCCAGCAGGTTTGGAATCCGCACAATTCGATTTCACTGATCAGAAAGTGGCAGTGCTCCATCAAAAATCCTTCGGTCAAGATCTGGTTTGGGAGATTGGTATGGATGGACACTACCGCCAGTTATCTCCCGCTGGAGATGCTCTACTTGGGTATTGGGAAGACGACAGCACCTTCCACCTGGAGATATTCGACCTCGGCACTCAAGTCTACCTGGTGAAGTTCCAGGAGAATACTCTGCAAGTGATCGCAGAAGAGGCAGACCTGACCATTCTTTGCAAGGTTCCATCTCCATAAGCAGAGAAGAACGTAGTGCATATTACCCAACCACCAGTAACGAAACGGAAGTTGGCATGAAGACGATTGTGGTCGGACTCGGTAATCCCATCCTCGGTGACGATGGGGTCGGTTGGAGAGTCGCGCAGGAAGTGAAGAAACAACTACCTGCAGCCAGTCAGGGGGTCGATGTGGATTGTCTTTCGCTGGGCGGCATCAGCCTGATGGAACACCTGATCGGTTATGACCGCGCCATCCTGATCGATGCTTTTGGATTGGATGAGCGGGTCGGTTCGATCCTGGTTTTGAAGTTAAGTGACCTGCCAAATTACTCCGCCTTTCATACAACCAGTACACATGATACATCTTTGCAGAATGCGATCGAATTGGGAAGGTCAATGGGCGCGCACCTGCCGGATGACGTAATGGTGGTGGGGATCACCACGGAAAAAAGTTTTGAGTTCAGCGAGAATCTGACTTCCGATGTGCAGGCGGCTGTTCCGATTGCGACGAAAGCGACCCTCGATTTGTTGGAGGTTTAGAAACAACGACAAGCGCCCAGCGGATCATGCCTTGCTGCTCCGCTTCGCCAGAGGGGGAATTAACCCAACCCGTTCATCTGTCCTTGCGAGGAGACAGGAATGATCGATACACAGAAAATTGAAACTTTTATCTGTGCGGCTGAAAATTTAAGCCTGACCGAGGCGGCAAGACAACTGCACCTCAGCCAACCGGCTGTGAGTCATCAGATCAAATTACTTGAGCAGGAACTGGGCGTCTGTCTTTTCACACGCAGCAGCACCGGTCTTCGCATGACCGAAGCCGGCCATATATTATTGCCCTGGGCGCGCCGCCTGTTGCATAACATGGACGAAATCGAAGATATGATGGCGTCGCTGCAAGAGGTGGCTGTTGGTGAATTGCATATTATGTATAGTACTGCGATAGGGAAATACATCCTGCCCCAACTGGCAACCCGTTTTTGTCTGCTCTATCCAAAAATCAAGGTTCGCATTCTCGCATCCAATCTGCATACCATTGTCTTAAATCTGCTGGACGGCGCGGCGCATCTTGGCATTGTAAGCACACAGGTGAACGATCAGAGGTTGGAGTCTCAGGAATTTTACCGCGACACGATTGGATTGATCGTACCGGCGAATCATCCGTGGGCTTCGAAAGCTTCCATCGAACCAGCGGATATCGTGCATGAACCGTTATTTATCAGGGAGGAAACCTCAGGCACACGATGGGCAATGCTGTCAGAACTGTTAAAGTTTGATATCAGCCTCGAGGATCTCAATGTTTTCATGGAAATTGGCAACGCCGAAGGGATCGTCGAGGCAATATCATCAGGATATGGGGTCTCTTTTGTTTCCCACCTGGCAAGCAGACGTCTGCGGGAATTGGGGCATGTCGTGACCGTGGCTATGGATGGCCTAAACGTGCACCGCACCACATACATGGTGCGGAAACATACCAGTCCTCCTCATCGTCCCAGGGATGTGTTTTGGGGGTTCATCCACGCCCCGGAAAATGCGGACCTTATGGCACCGCCCGTTAAACAGTAAAACCTCCCCGATCCAATGATTTTGGGAACGGCAGGTTACGACTCTTGTGGGGATTGTGCCGTCATGCAAATGGTCAACGTGAAGCAGATGAGTAAACTATAAGCGAAGCAACCACCCCAAAAAAAGGGTATGGCACTGATGGTAATAGCTCCTGACAATGCCATGGAAGGAATCAACACCAATACAAATACGGCAATCACTCCGATTGCTTTCGCAAGACTGGAATGCTGTCCAAACAGATACTTGCAGATCGCCAAACTCCTGTTTTGGGCGGCAAACCCCAATAATGCTCCGGTAATCGCGCCTGCAAACATCGCGACAGACATGCCAACCTCCTTGGGTCTGGCATCATCCAAACCCGACAACAGGCTTGCCTGATGCAGAACCTCACTGAAAGGATAGCTCTTTTGCATGGGAATAGCCAGTAATAAGTGTCATCGAGGTCTTTCTAATGAGTTAGGGCAGGCTATAGAAAACACTGATGGCAAGATCAGACTCCGGCATCGGAAATCTGGTCATGGTGAAGTTTCCAAAGGAGTCCTCCACTTGGATATACTTAATCAGCCATTCACAGGAACGTCGGGGACGATGATTACAGGAACTCTCACCGCCCGTGGTGGAAGCAGTTCCACAGGCGGCATTATTGTACTGAATTTGCTAAATCTAACTGGATTCCCCTGATAAAGATGAAAGTCAGCCACAAGGGTGACTTTCTCCATCTTGGATACAATCATTAAAGGGAGTACGTTTAAGGCAGATATGCACGAACTTTCTCTTACCCGGAATATTCTAGATACTGCGTTGAAACATGCAGGACCCATGAAGATCCTGCAGGTAAATCTGTTGATCGGCCAATTCTCCGATGAACGAGAAGAGTCGATCCAATTTTATTGGGAGGATCTCGCCAAAGACACAATTGCAGAGGGAGCAAAATTACATTTCCAATACGTGGATGCGAAAATGAAGTGCCTTGAGTGCGGCACTGTTTTTCATCCGAGGGAAGAGACGACATTGTGCCCGTCCTGCCAGAGTCGTCGCTTGACGTTATTAAGTGGAGACGATGTAAAGATCGAAAGCATTGATGTGGAATAAGTCGTAAGCAACGCCCTAAAGGTTCCGCAGACTGGTAATTTGAACAAGGATCCCAATTAAAAATTTACCGCCTGGGTTTTTGCAAACACCTTTAGGGTTTGGGTTTGTCCAATGGCAAAACACATTTCCGTTACAGGCATTGTGCAAGGAGTTGGGTTTCGCCCGTTCATTTACGGGTTGGCGACTCGTCTGAATCTGCACGGTTGGGTGTGTAATACTTCCGGAGGGGTGGAAATCGAAGTACAGGGTCAAAAATCAAAGGTCGAAAGTTTTATTCACATCCTAACAACGGGAGCTCCCCCGCTGGCAAGAATCGACTCCATCAACGTGCAAGCCGGATCAGCGGATATTGAATACTCGAGTTTCGAAATTCGGGCTTCCACTACCACCGCAGGCGAATACCAACCCATTTCCGCGGATGTGGCGGTCTGCCTGGATTGCGAACGAGAATTATTCGACCGGGACGATAAACGGTACCTTTATCCATTTATTAACTGCACGAATTGTGGGCCGCGATTCACGATCATCAAGGATATTCCATACGATCGTCCGATGACAACCATGGCAGATTTTCCCATGTGCGATGAATGCCAGTCGGAATACCAAAATCCGCTGGATAGGCGTTTCCATGCGCAGCCCATCGCCTGCCCGGAATGCGGCCCCTTTGTTGAGTTGCGAAAGTCTCATTCTGAAATCTCCGCGATCAAAACAAAAATATCCAGCATCGAATTTCGCACATCAGCCATACTCAAAACCCGCCGTTTGCTGAGGGAGGGGCATATCATTGCAATAAAAGGTTTAGGCGGATTCCATCTGGCATGCGACGCGTCAAATCCATTCGCGGTCGAAGAATTGCGTCGTCGTAAAGGACGTGCGGGTAAGCCGTTTGCTCTTATGGCCGCAGGTCTGGAGACAATAAAATTATTTTGCGACGTCAACGACACAGAATGCAGTTTACTCACGAGCCCTCAAAAACCAATTGCTCTGCTAACCAAGAGAAGCCCAAAAGCTTTAAAGAATTTCAGAAGTAGTGATGAAGTTGCCCCAAACATGGATACTCTTGGAATGATGTTGCCATACACGCCATTGCATCATCTTTTGTTGAATCAAACCGATCCTGTTCTGACGAAGGAACCTGTCCCGCCAGTTTTGGTGATGACCAGCGGCAACCTCAGCGAAGAACCCATTGCCACCGACAATTTGGAGGCACTCCAACGACTTTCGCCTCTTGCAGATGCTTTCCTTCTGCACAACCGCGAAATCGGCATACGCTGTGACGATTCGGTTGTCAGAGTAAGCACTCAAAAGCGCCTCCCTGAGCCTGTCGAAGAGTCAAATCTCAAACGCCCAAAAGGGTCTGACCTTCAAACCTCGACGATATATTTAAGACGCTCACGCGGCTACGCACCCTATCCTCTGCAACTTCCTTTTACAATAATGTCAACCCTCGCGGTGGGCGGGGAACTAAAAAATACGTTCTGCCTCGCGCGCGATCATTACGCTTTTCTCAGTCACCACATTGGCGATATGGAAAATGTGGAAACCTACGAGTCTTTTGAGCAGGGCGTGCAACATCTCTCGCACGTCTTCCGCGTGCAACCTGAAATCATCGCGCACGATCTTCACCCAAATTATTTCACCACACAGTATGCAAAAAAAATGGACGTTCCACAAATTGCCGTTCCACATCATCACGCGCACATTGCCGCCTGCATGGCAGATAACGGCTTGGATAACAGAAATCTGATCGGACTCTCCTTCGATGGCACTGGATACGGAACAGACGGCGCGGTCTGGGGCGGAGAAGTATTGATCGTCTCTTACACGGATTTTGAACGGTTCAGTCACCTTGAGTACCTCCCCCTCCCCGGCAGCGACTCCGCCATCCATCATCCCTGGCGCATTGCGGTTGGGTACGCCCATGCGTTAGGGATTGAAACTGATGGACTGCCCTTCCTGCAAAAGCTGGATCAACAAGCCGTCAACATCATTAAACAACAAGTGGATAAACACATAAACGCACCGCTCACTTCTTCGATGGGTCGTCTCTTTGATGCCGTGGCCAGCCTGATCGGCATTCGAGAGGACGTCACGTACGAAGCACAAGCCGCCATGGAAATGGAAGTCCTATCCAGACCCTATATTGAATCAGCAGAACCATATCCTTATGTCATTGATGAGGCAGATATTGTCTGTCTAAAGGATTTGTTAGATGCCATTGTCCAGGATGTTCGCGAAAACGAATCCGCCGGCATGATCGGTGCACGCTTCCATAAAACGATCGCCTCAATGGCAGTGGACATAAGCAAACGCGCACGAACCAGAACAGACCTGAACGAAGTCGCGCTATCGGGAGGAGTCTGGCAAAACGAAATTTTGCTCAACCTGGTGCGTTTTGGGCTGCAACAGGAAGGTTTTATTGTTTATTTCCACAAGCAGGTCCCAACCAATGACGGAGGCCTGGCCTTGGGTCAGGCTGTGGTTGCGAACTTTCAAGGAAAGAACCACGAAGAAAACGTATATCGTCCTTGACTTGATTGGCGGTAAGGAGCTTTTTATGTGCCTGGCAATTCCCGGAAAAATAACAGAAATCTACCAAAAAGAATCGCTTCGCATGGCAAAAATTGACTTCGGCGGCATTGCCAAGGAAATATGCCTGGCGTATACACCCGAAGCCGAGGTGGGAGACTACGCGCTCATCCATGTCGGCTTTGCCATCAGCTTGATGGATGAAGAGGAAGCGCAGGAAACCTTGAATTTGATCAAGGAAGTGTCAGAGTTTGAGAATGAAATATCTTGACGAATACCGTAATCCTGAAAAAGTAAGATCTCTGCTCCGCGAGATTGGATCCGTTACGACTCAAAACTGGGTCATTATGGAAATCTGCGGCGGACAGACTCACGCCTTCCTCCATCATGGCCTGGACGCCATGCTTCCCCCACAAATCGAACTGGTTCATGGACCTGGCTGTCCCGTTTGCGTCACACCACTCGAGCAGATCGACCGCGCCATTGCAATCGCTTCCCGGCCGGATATCATTTTCACATCATACGGCGACATGCTGCGCGTGCCGGGCTCGTCGAAGGATTTGTTCGCCGTCCGCGCAGGCGGCGGTGATGTGCGCGTGGTCTATTCGCCGTTGGAAGCTGTCCAAATCGCGGAAGCAAACCCGGATAAGCAGGTTGTCTTCTTTGCGATTGGGTTTGAGACTACCGCACCCGCCAATGCAATGGCGGTGTTGCAGGCGAAAAATAAAAACATCAAAAACTTTTCCGCGCTTGTATCCCATGTGCGTGTGCCGCCCGCGATGGAAGCAATTCTAAGTTCAAAGTTGAATCGCGTGCAGGCCTTTCTAGCGGCGGGACACGTCTGCGCAGTGATGGGATTTCACGAGTATCCGCCTATCGCTGAAAAATACCGTGTGCCTATCATCGTGACCGGCTTTGAGCCAATCGACCTGTTGAATGGCTTACATGCCGCGATCAAACAATTGGATTCAGGGAAGGCAGTGGCTGAGAACCAATATCAGCGGGCTGTCAAATTTGAAGGAAACGAATCAGCCCAAAGGGCGATACGAAGTGTCTTTGAATCCGTGGACCGGAAATGGCGCGGCATCGGAGTCATCCCACAAAGCGGCTGGGGATTGAATTCATCGTTTGCAGAATTCGATGCCGAAAAAAAATTTGATGTGCAAAATATTTTCACACAAGAGTCGCCGCTTTGCATTGCGGGTGAAATTTTACAGGGGATGAAAAAACCGTTTGAGTGCGCGGCGTTTGGAAAACAATGCACTCAACAAGCGCCGCTCGGTGCGCCGATGGTTTCGGCGGAAGGCGCGTGCGCGGCATATTACAAATATCATCGGGATGCGGCCTATGGATGATTTTGAATTCGAGGGATGGACCTGCCCCGCGCCGTTTCGCTCAACCGACAAAGTGATTCTCGGCCACGGCTCCGGCGGGACCTTGAGCCGGGATCTGCTCACCCGCCTCTTTCTCCCCGAATTGGGCAAAGCCGCTCCGCGCGCGTTGGATGATTCGGCGGTTGTGATCATGAATGGACAGCGATACGCGCTTACAACCGATTCGCAGGTGGTCTCGCCGTTGTTCTTCCCCGGCGGCGACATAGGACGATTGGCCATTTGCGGCACGGTAAACGATCTTGCGATGATTGGCGCAGCGCCTGTTGCATTGACATGCGGATTTGTTTTGGAGGAAGGATTGTCGTTTGATGTGTTGCGGCGTGTTGTTGCTTCCATGAAAGAGGCGGCGCAGGAAGCAGGTGTATATATTGCGGCCGGTGATACTAAGGTGGTGCAGAAGGGCGGAGTTGATCGGTTGTTCATCAATACGTCGGGCGTGGGGCGAATCGCTGAGGGGATAGATCTTTCAGGCGCGAATGCGTGTGTAGGCGATGTCGTTATCGTTTCAGGGACGATCGGTGATCACGGTATTGCGGTTTTGTCTGCGCGCGAGAATTTGGGGTTTGAAACCGCACTCGAAAGTGACATTGCCCCGCTCAATCGTTTGGTTGATGAGATGTTGGCGGCTGGTCAAATCCATGCACTGCGCGACCCCACGCGCGGCGGACTCGCCACTGCGCTCGTTGAAATTGCCGGGCAATCAAACGTGACCGTGGAGATTGATGAGTCCTCCTTGCCGGTGAAGCCTGCTGTGCGAGCCGCGTGTGAGATGTTGGGGTTTGACCCGATGTATGTGGCGAATGAGGGAAAGTTGGCCGCCTTTGTGAAGGAAGATGATGCGCATGCGGTTTTGCAAGTGATGAAAAAAACAAAATACGGCGCGGGTGCCGCCGTCATCGGTAGAGTCACTGCAACGGGCAAATCACAAGTACGATTGCGGACAGCCATCGGAGGAACGAGATTGGTAGATATGCTGCCCGGGGAAATGTTGCCGAGAATCTGTTAGAGGCTGAGACCCTCTCCACGCATCTGGCGGAGGCGCTCGAGTATAGACCGAAGATCATGGAGGGATGATCTATCCAATCCCAAATCAAAAAGCGCCCCCATCCCTCAGGCGCCTTTTGATTAAGAATTTTGGACCACGCTCACGCTTCGAAATGCGTTCCGGTTTCTCCGCGCAAGGCGCGCACCATGTTATCGGGGTTGGTGATCAATGCTTTTTTCCCGCCGCGTTCGAGAAAATTTAGAACAGCCCTGACCTTCGGCTCCATACTGCCCTTGCCAAATTGACCCTCTGCCAGGTATTTCTTCGAATCGGCAACGCTGAGTTTATCCAGCCATTGCACATCCGGTTTGTTGAAGTTAATGGCGACCTTTTCCACTTCCGTTGAAATAATGAACGAGTCGGCATTAATGCTTGAAGCGAACAAGGCTGAAGACAGGTCCTTATCGATCACCGCTTCGACGCCTTCGATCTCACCACGGCTATTTTCGACGACGGGAATGCCCCCTCCACCCACGGCTACGACGGTGAATCCCGCGCCGACCAGGCTCATGATCGCATCCTGCTGGAGGATCTTGACGGGCGCCGGCGAGGCGACCACACGCCTCCAGCCGCGGCCCGCGTCTTCCATGACAGACCAGCCGTCTGCGTCGCGGTGTTGGAGCGCGGTCTTTTCATCCATGAAGGAGCCAATCGGCTTGGTGGGATTCTTGAAAGCGGGATCGTTCTTATCCACCAGCGTTTCAGTGACCACGGTCACGGCTTGATTGGGCATGCCGCGCCGTTTGAATTCATTCATTAACGCAGTTTGGAACATGTAACCGATGGAGCCCTGTGTATTCGAACCGGCATAATCGAGCGGGATGGGATGCACCTCGCTGATTGATAGCTCTGACCGTCTTAAGATAAAACCAACCTGCGGACCATTCCCATGGGTGACGATCACATTCCACCCATCCTGGATCATGTCCACAATATGAGGCATCGTCAAACAAACTGCCGCATATTGATCGGGCAATGTCTCTTTGCCCTTCTCGCGTACTAAAGCGTTTCCGCCGACCGCCACTACTGCAACTTTGCGTTTTTCAGTCACTGAGAGTCTCCTATAAATGTACTTTTATTGCGAACCGCCGTTGGTCGAGTAGTGCCGTGTTCGTCGGCTCATATCGAGACCAATGCGGCATGTTAATCCTCAAATCATTGAGGAAGATTGCCTCGTCGGGCTACTGCCCTCCTCGCAATGACAAGATCGCCTGCTCAAAACATTCCAGCGGCGCACGTGTGATCCCTGCACCCACCTGCCCCACGCCCGCATCCCTGTGCGCAATGCCGGTGTTGATAACCGGCGCGATGCCGGTGTCAACGACTTTTCGGACGTCGATGCCGGCCGGCGAAGCATCGAAGTTCAAGGGCGGCAACGTGAAGCCGCCGTTGACTCCCATGGTGATGTGGAACATCTCACGTGTGTAGGCGATCGCATCCTGCGGCGTGCCGCCAACGAATTGCACGATCGCGGGCGCGGCACCCATGGCAAACCCGCCGATGCCAGCTGTTTCGGTGATGGCGCTGTCGCCGAGGTCGGGCGCGGCGTCGGCTTGCGAATAGCCGGGGAAGAAGAGACCATCCACCATCGGGGCGGGAGCCGTGAACCAGGCATCCCCGGTACCGCTGACTCGAATCCCAAAATCCACACCGTTGCGCGCCATGGCAGTGACCAGCGTGCTGTGTTCCACGCCGTGAGCCGCGTCGAGCATGGACTTGCAGCACGCCATCGAAATATTCAAAAAGAAATGGTCGTTGCCCGCGATGAATTCCAAAACTTTTGCAATATCGCTTTGCGGCAAATCCGTTTTCAATAACGCGGGCGTCAATTTCTTGAACAACAGTCCTGAAGCCGCGGCATTCCGATTGTGACACTCGTCGCCCATGTGCAGGGCTTGCGCGATGATGGGACGCAGTTCGATTCCGCCCAATACTTTTACAGTCGCATCCATCGCAGGACCCAGAACGGATCCCATCCATTTGAGTCTGTCCAACACCGATACGTCGTTCGCGCCGAAGCGCAACACTTTACCAAGCCCTTCGTTCAAGTTGCTGAACGACATATTGCCGCGGTCTTGATTCTTCACGATCCAGACCGGCATCGAAGGGCTGATGACCCCGGACATCGGTCCGACCGCGCCGTAGTGATGACAGGGCGCAAAGCGGATCTCACCGCTGCCCGCGAGTACGCGCGCGGCCTCGTGACTCTCCGCCCACCCCTCCAAGAGAATCGCGCCGATGACCGCCCCTTGCATCGGTCCGCACATGCGGCTCCATTCGATGGGAGGACCAGCATGGAGCAGAGTCCGTTCGCCCAAATTCGGAATGGCCTTCCGCGCCGAATCGACTCCCACCAAGACCGGCTGCGCGGACAAGAACCTCTCGTGCGCCGTCCGATTCGCGGCCTCGACTTTGGGATCGTTGACCAACAGCGCC
>CAZFDL010000012.1:0-29850 GCA_964517905.1 uncultured Anaerolinea sp.
GAATGTTGATCATCGCCGCGCGCCCCGCGGACGAGAGCCATGTGTATGGGCACAGTAAAGCGGAGTATTTCGCCAGCGCCACCGAGGGATTGCTCATCCTCGGGGCGGCGACGGGAATTGTCGCCGCGGCACTCCAGCGGTTTTTGAATCCGCAGCCGCTCGAACAATTGGGGTTGGGCTTGGCGGTATCCGTGTCGGCCTCGGTGATCAACTTCCTGGTGGCTCGCAGATTGAAGGTCGAGGGGACTCGGAGAAATTCCATCTCGCTCGAAGCGGACGCGCAGCATTTGATGACGGATGTGTGGACGTCTATCGGGGTCATCGCGGCGGTCGGAACTGTCGCACTTACAGGTTGGGTGCTTCTCGATCCGCTCATCGCCATCGCGGTGGCGCTGAACATCATCTGGACAGGGATTCAGCTCGTCAGCCGTTCGGTTTCAGGCTTGATGGACGCATCGTTGCCTGCGAAGGAACTGAAGTTGATCGAGGCGGTGATGAAAAAGTACCGTGCGAAGCGCGTGACCTTTCATGCACTGCGGACGCGTCAGGCCGCGGCGCGGCAGTTCGTCTCGGTCCATATGCTCGTGCCCGGCGACTGGAGCGTGCACGACGCGCATCACATGGCGGAGGACTTCGAGTCTGACATCCGCGCCACACTGGGTGGCGTGGTGACGGTCTTCACCCATCTCGAACCCGTGGAAGATGAACTCTCGATGGAAGACATGAATCTGGATCGTTGACATCAATCAGGATAATCAGCCATGGAACCCTTTATTGCACAAAGTCTTATCGCCGGAATACTAGCGAGTTTCGCCTGCGGGTTGGGTGCACTGCCGCTGGCATTTAGAGCCATCGATCTTCGCCGGCATACGGGGCTTGCCTACTCCGCCGCAGGCGGACTGATGTTCGCGGCTTCGGTTTACAACTTAATCCTGCCGGGGCTAACCCTCTCTTCGGAGCACATTGAACTCGCCGATGCGATCCCGGTCGTTTTTGGAATTCTCATGGGCGCGTTGTTTCTCTCGCAAGTAGATAAGTATTTTTCACCCCAACGGCTCGAGGAAGGTAGCTGGAAGCGCTGGGGCAACAAAGCCCAGATACTGATCTTCGTGGCAATGGCGGTGCATAGCATCCCGGAGGGAGTGGCAGTGGGGGTTGGTTATGCGTCCTCCGCGGTGTATGAAAATAATCTCGGAAATTACATTGCGCTTGCCATTGCGCTTCACAATATCCCTGAAGGGCTGGCCGTCGCCATCCCCATGCGCGCAGCCGGTGCTTCGATCTGGCGGTGCTTTTGGGCGGCGTTCTTCACCAGCCTCCCCCAGCCCGTGGCGGCGGTCCCTGCTGCGTACGTTTCGTGGCTTTTTCAACCCATCATGCCCATCCTCATGGGATTCGCTGCCGGGGCGATGATCTTCCTCGTCATCCTTGAATTGATTCCGGAAGCCTTACACTCATCATCGCCAATTCGAGTGGCGTGGGCGTTTTCCATCGGTTTCTGCGCGATGATCCTTGTTCAGGTTCTGCTCTAAATAACCGGGGATGGAAGAGAAGTGCTGACCAGAGACCGAATTTATTTTCCCAACCTCAACGGTTTGAGGTTGATCGCCGCGCTGCTGGTGATCGTTCATCACGTCGAGCAGCTCAAATATCTCTACGACCTGCCGAATAATTTTTCCTCCTCGTTCGTTCAGATCATTGGCGAGTTGGGCGTCATCCTGTTCTTCGTGCTGAGCGGGTTTCTCATCACCTACCTCCTGCTGGAGGAGGAAAAACGGACGCAGACCATCGCGGTAAATAATTTTTACGTCCGCAGGATCCTGCGCATCTGGCCCCTGTATTTTTTGATCGTCGTCCTTGCCTTGTTCCTGCTTCCCAATATTTCGTGGTTCACACTTCCCGAATACGACAAGCTGCGCGTGTACGAAAACCTGTCCTCGAAAATTCTACTGTATGTTTTTTTCCTGCCCAACCTCGTCACTCCGCTGTTCGGCATTGTGCCGTACGCGTCCCATTTGTGGTCCATCGGCACCGAGGAACAGTTCTACCTGATCTGGCCCCCCATACTGAAATTCTTCAAGAAGTACCGACTGCATCTGATGCTGTTCATCGTCGTCGGCTACCTGATGTTCGCGCGCGCGTTGTTTTCGAGTCGCACCGATCTCATCCCGCTCAAATACGAGCTTAATGCGTTTTGGCAGACGTTCAACATTGCCAGCATGGCCATCGGTGGTTTCTTCGCGTTATTGCTCCATTCCCAACATGGCGCGCTCAAAATATTCCTCAACAAATATCTGTTTTACTTCGTGCTCGGGTTCACGTCCATGATGCTGTATCGCGGCGTATATTTCCCGCACATCACGGTGAACGACCTGCAATTCCCATACCTGTACAAGGAGTTCTATTCGATCTGGTTCGGCATCATCATTTTGAACTTCGCCGCGAACAGGGAGAATGTCATCTCCTTGGAACAACCATTCATCCGCTATCTTGGTAAAATTTCGTACGGACTGTACATGTACCATCCCATCGCCATCGTGCTTGCGCTTCGTACCGCTGTCTGGTTGGGTGCGCCTGTGGATGCGTTGCTCTACCCCCTCGCCCTCGCGTTGACGGTTCTCCTCGCAGGGGTTTCATACAAATATTTCGAAACGTATTTCTTGAATTTCAAAAATAAATATACGAACGTCTCGAGCGGAGATGTGTCGGCCTGAGGAAGTGGGCGTTTCGCGCCACAACCAAAAGGTTACTTTGTCGTGTTGGAGATTCTTCGCTCCGCTCAGAATGACATGCCTCGAGAAAAGGAAAATAACATGCCAATCCAATTTGACATCCTCATCAAGAACGCCAAATTGCGCGGAAAAGAATCCATCACCGACATCGGCATCGCAGGCGGGAAAATCTCCGCGATCGGGAAAGGCTTGAAGGGCGATGCGGCTGAAGCGGTCGAAGCAGGCGGAAATCTGGTCACCGAATCGTTCGTCAATCCGCACCTGCATCTGTGTAAAGTCTACACGCTATCCATGATGGACGAGGAAGCGCTCACGGCGTATCAAGGCGAAGGGATGGGCAAAGCAATGACCGCCATCGAGCTCGCGGCGCGCGTGAAGGATAAATACGACGAGACATGGATCATCGAAAACGTGCGCAAAGCGGTGGCGCAAGCCGCGCTGTACGGCAACACGCACATCCGCGCCTTCGCCGATGTGGACAGCAAAGCGAAACTCGAAGGCGTCAAAGCGTTGCTCCGCGCACGCGAGGAATTCAAGGGCATCGTGGATATTCAAGTCGTCGCGTTCGCGCAGGATGGTTGGGTGCGCGAACCCGGCACCGACCGCTTGATGCGCGAGGCGATGAAACTCGGCGCGGACGTGGTCGGCGGCATCCCGTGGATCGAGTTCACCGACGCGGACATTCAGAAACACGTCAAGGAAATCTTCGATCTCGCCGTGAAATTCGACAAGGATGTTTCGATGTTGGTAGACGATGCGGGTGACCCCGGTTTGCGGTCGTTGGAATTAATGGCAATCGAGGCGATAAAACGCGGCTGGCATGGACGCGCCCTTGCCCATCACGCGCGGGCGATGGCGTTGTATCCCATGCCCTATTTTCAAAAACTCGCCTCGTTGTTGAAACAGGCAGGCATGACCGTCGTCACCGACCCGCACACAGGGCCGCTCCACGCGCGGGTGAAGGAGTTACTGGCAGAAGGTGCGTCCGTTTGTTTGGGGCAGGATGACATCTCGGACGCGTACTATCCATTCGGGCGGAACAATATGCTCGAAGTCGCCTTTCTCGCCTCACATTTACTGTGGATGACGACCCGCGCTGAAATGGAAACGTTGTATGACATGATCACGATCCACGCGGCGAAGGCGATGAATCTGAAGGATCACGAGTTGAAAGTTGGAGGAAATGCAAATCTGGTTGTGTTGAATCAGCCGGATGTGCTGGAAGCCCTGCGCGAACATTCCGCGCCGATGGCTGTGATCAGTCATGGAAATGTGATTGCCCAAGCAAGAATGGATAAACTGTGGAAACCATAACCTGGGACGAATTCACCAAAGTCGAACTGCGCGTGGGGAGGGTGATCTCCGCCAAGCCCTTCCCCGAAGCGCGGAAGCCGGCTTACATCCTCGAAGTGGACTTCGGCGAGGAGTTGGGCGTCAAAAAATCGAGCGCGCAACTGACTGTGTTGTATAAGCCCGAAGATTTGGTTGGGAGATTGGTCGTTGCGGTGGTGAATTTCACCAAAAAGCAGATCGGTCCGATCATGTCTGAGTGTCTGGTCACCGGGTTTGCCAATGAGAACGGCGATGTCGCACTGTGCGTTCCGGATAAGTCCGTGCCGTTGGGGAGTAAGTTGTTTTGAAAATTTTTGTAGGGGCGACTCTGAGAGTCGCCCCTACTTATTCTTCCACACTGTAAAGTCTTTCAGGATCGAACCTCCAAGAAATTCCCTCATAATTGAAGTCTCTGGCACCAAATTAATATCGAGCGGAATGAACCATTCCAGAAACGCGAGCAATCGTTTGGCTTCGATGTATTCAGGCGTGCCGTGTTGCACCTGCCGGATCAACGGCTCGGCGAGCGGCTTGAGCGCCGCCATTTCATAGACCAAGGCAGAGTTGAACATCACATCTGCATTTTCCTGATTCGGGAAGATGTATTTCGCTTCGCCGCGCCGGACAGACTCCCAGCGCGCGATGGTCTGCGACGCGGTGTAGCCGCGTTCGCGCGCATCGCGCACGATGCGCCGCAGCAGGCGCGTGTCGGTGGTGGAGACGCGGTTGTGGCGATCCAGGTTCAACTGGGTAAGAGCCGAGATGTAGATGCGATACGCCTCGCCGCTCAAGCTTTCCGGGATGAGCCGTGGTTCGAGTCCATGAATCCCTTCGAGGATGATCGGTTGTCCGCGCGCCAGCCGGATGACCTCCCCCACCTCCCTCAGCCCGGTCCTGAAGTTGTAGCGCGGCAGTTGGACTTCGTCGCCGTGGATCAGTTTTTGCAGATGATCGGCGAGCACGGGCAGGTCGAGGGCTTCGAGGGCTTCAAAATCGGGTTTGCCATCCTCACCGAGCGGGGTTTTATCGCGCGGCAGGAAATAATTGTCGAGTTCGAGCGGGAACGGCGAAATGCCGAGCGCGAGCAGTTGCACCATCAGCCGTTTTGAAAAGGTCGTTTTGCCTGCGGAGGATGGACCCGACACCAGGATCAAATGCGCATGCTCGAGATGATCCGCCACCTGCCGCGCAATTTGTGAAAGCCGCTGTTCGTGAAATGCCTCCGAGACCAGCACGATCTCATCGCCGCGTCCGCTCTCGATGGCATCGTTCAACGAACCGACGTTCGAGATGCCTAGTTTTTCGAGCCAGCCGCCGTATTGCAGAAAGGTCGCGAGCAATTTCGGGTATTCGGGCATCGGCAAAAGTTCGTTGGGGTTTCTACGGCTCGGATACAACAAAGTAAAGCCATCGCCGGTGGGAACGAGATCGAACCAGCGCAAATAACCGGTGGACGGCACCATGTAGCCGTGGTGATAGTCCATGCGCTCGTTGAGGCTATAGAGCGTGAGATACCCCTTCTTGCGATATTTCAGCAATTGGACTTTGTCTTCTTCGCCGCGCGCGAGAAAATATTCCATCGCTTCGTTCAACGGGACTTCTTTGCGCACGAACGGCAGGTCGTCCTTGACCACCTTTTGCATCAAGACCTTCAACACACCCAGTTCCGATTCAGAGAACGGTTGGCGTCCCTTCACCTCGCAGTAATATCCGCCCGACGCAACGGAGTGGTCGATGAACAACGTGGCATGCGGATACATATCCGCAAACACCATTTCGAGCAGGAAGGTCAGGGAGCGGCGGTAGATGCGTGTGCCATCCGGCGTGGACATGGTGATCGGCTTGACGCGCGAATCCATTTCGACGGGGAAGGTTAATTCGCGCAGGTCGCCGTTGACCACCGCCCCGACAAGCTGCGAATCATGCTCGATGGCAGAAAGGAAATCCCCCACCGCCGCCCCTCGCGGACCGGACAGCACGCGTCCATCCGGGAGGTGGATCTCGATTTCATTTCGGGGTTGTACGAGTTGAAATTTATCTTTCATGTTCATTCATATGACGGTGGTCGAGTAGGTCGAGGGTTGAGGAGCGCAGCGGAGCGAAACCCAAGACCGTATCGAGACCACCACTTTCAAGAATACTTTTGTAAAAAAATAGCTCGCACACTTTTGGTTTCTATACGGGCGGGAAAAAGCACCCGCCCTACTCAATCTCTGAGCGCCTTTCCAACAACATCTCCGGCTTCTTCGCAAACTCTTCCATTGGAATCTCCTTGCGGACCAATGCGAGCAGGGTTTCGGTCAATATCTTGTTCACCGGGGTTGGCACCTTGAATTGTACGCCCGCACGGACGACCTCGCCGTGCAGATACTCCACTTCGCTGTTAGGGCGGCCTGCGTGCAGGTCAATATGGAAGGAGGGCATTTTGTTGCCGCGTCCAGCACCTGCCGCACGGCTGAGGAAGGGCTTGGATAACCACAACGGCAAACGCGTCGCAAACGCCAGCGCACGGACCGGCGTGCCGGGCAGGTCCACGGCTTGGATTCCCTGTGCCTGCATCACCGCGAGACATTCGCGCAACATCTCCACTTCGAGTTTGTACAGTCGCTTATTGGCAAGGATCTCACCGGCGGTCATATCGAGGATCGCGGACGTCGGGTTGGCGATCAGATTTGTCAACAACTTCGACCACTTCATTGAAGCCGCATCGTCGTAGAGGCGCGGGTTGAGCAGGGCATTATCGAATGCGACGAATAATTCGCCGGCAAGCGGGTGGACTTTCGCAATACCAATGCCGCGCAATCTCTCCAATACGATATCACCGACGCTGCGGCGGCCGATCGCGGTGGTCACCGTTCCGGGGATGACCTTGTCTTTGCCCAGCACCTCGGCGATCGATCGCTCATTCGAGACTCCGTTGGAGAGACACAAGAACGGCGGCATCTTGTCTGCGTAGGGTTTTAGCATCTCAAGCGCGGCAGACGTGTCGTACGACTTCAAGGCAAACAGGACCAGGTCGAACGGTCCGTACCGAAGCGCATCCTCGAGGGTGGAAACAAAGACCACCGCGCGCGGATTCACGACGGTCGCTTCGTTCGTTCCCCGGCGCGGATCCGCCGTGAGATCCAGGCGCAAGCCGCGCGCCCGCAGTTCATCCACTTTATCGGCGCGTTCGAGGAAGACGATTTGACTTCCCGCCAGCGCAAGACTGCCGCCGACATATGTGCCGATGGCTCCCGCACCGAGTGTGAGGATCTTCATTTTTGTGTTCACGTGACTTGCCGATTCAGAGAGGGACATAATTCTTTTTTGGTTTTCGCGGTGCGGGATGCTCGCCTTGAGTTTGTCGAAGGGACATCCCGCTCCACAAGTTTATTTCAAGGATTTTGTATGCGCGTGATCGTTGAGCGCATCGATCACCCAGCGATGTAAATGAGGTTGATAGATGACGCGCGCAAACGATGTGTTTTCAAAACGAAAACGCACACCGGACGGGTCGGCATGGTGCGAAACGCCCACAACGGCGTGCATCAACTGGTTGAGCAAGCCTCCGTGCGACACGATGAGATAACTTCCCGCAGGCCGTTTCAATAGGCTGTGCAGGGCGCGACCCGCGCGCAGGAACAACTCCCAATCGCCTTCGCCGTCGCCGCCGATCGAATCGTACGGCGTGACGTATGCCGGGCGCGGTTTTTGCCGCACTTCGTCGTTGGTCAGTCCTTCCATCTCACCGATATCGCGTTCGAGCCACACCTCGTCGAATTCAAGAGGCACATTCAACGCCGCAGCGATGATCTCCGCCGTTTCCCTCGCGCGTTGGAGCGTGCTGGAAACCGCAAGATCGAATGTTGCACCCTCCTCCTTCCACCGATCCGCAAGCGCTTTTGCCTGCGCGCGACCGCGCGCCGTCAGCGGATAATCGGACTGCCCCTGCCAGCGCGATTCGGCATTGCCGGTCGACTCACCGTGGCGCAGGAACACGAATTGATATACAGGTTTGAGAGATGAACTCAACCTACTCCCCTTTCTTGAGCAGGTAGACAGGCCTGCGTTTCACTTCCTGAAAGATGTACCCAACATACACCCCGATAAAGCCGAGCAGGATCATGATGATGCCGCTGGCGATCAGCAGGACGCCCATTAGCGAACTCCAACCGGGCGCCACATAATACTCCGTGTTCTTCGTGATCGAAAGCCATAACACCCAGCTCAACTGAACGAAAGCCAGCGCAAAGAAGACCAGGCCCGAACTCAAGCCAATGTAGAGCGGGATGAGCGAGAATGAAAAGACTGCATCGGACGCGAGGCGGAGCATCTTACCCAGCGAATACTTCGATCTACCCGCCACGCGGGCGGGCTGGTGGTACGGGAGTATGACGCTTCGGTAACCCATCCATGAGATCATGCCGCGCAGGAAGCGATGATACTCAGGCATCGTCTTGAGCGCGTCCACGGCTTGGCGGCTCATGGCGCGGAAGTCCGCCGCGCCCGCCACCATATGCGTGCCGCTGATGGTGTTGATGAACTTGTAAAACGTATCAGATGTCCACTTTTTGAAAAACGACGGGTGCGCTTCTGCAGCGCGTTGTCCCTGCACAATGTCGTAACCCTGTGCCACCAGTTGGATCATCTCCGGGATCAACTCCGGCGGATGCTGACCGTCGCCGTCCATGGTGATGACAATATCGCCTGCGGATCGATCGAGTCCCGCGGTGAGCGCGGCCTGGTGACCGAAATTTCGGCTCAGCGACAGCACGGTCACGCGCCGGTCAGCATGCTTCATCGACTGGAGCGACTCCGCCGTCCCGTCGTCTGAACCGTCGTCCACATAGAGGAAGCGGAACTCATGCGGGAGTTTGTCCACCACGAGGCGGATGTGTTGGTGAATCGATTCGATCACGCCGGCTTCGTTGAAGACGGGTATGACCAGGTCAACGGTGAATCTGCGTTTTTTGGAGGGCATCGGGATGATTCTACCACTTCGCCATTTTCACAATAATTTCGCAGACTCGCTCCGCCATCTCTGCCGTGAAGTGATGATCGTTGAACAGATTGATCGTTTCCTCTGCCAGCGCTTCCGCTTGAGGCGCGCGTCCATCAGACATGACTCCCGCCAGCGAGGCGTAGTGCGAACTGGCGAACAGACCTCGTGCGAAGATCTCATCCATGATCTGCTGTTTATTTTTCACGCGGATGTTGAACCGCCAGACCTGGAATTGCGGCGACAACTGAATTTCTGAGGGCAACCGGGAGGAATAGATGGCATTAAGCATTCTCCGCTGGAGCAGAGACACCTCCGATCCGACATCGATCATACGACGATATATTTTCCAGTCTGACATCTCTGATTCCGCTTGCAGCCAATCCGTGTCGTAATATTCGAATCGAGTCCGATTCTGGATGGCGGCTTTATACGATCTCTCGAGTTCCTCGAGATGTGCGGGATCGAATTTCAATCGAACCGGTTCGAAATCCACGCCGTCTTGCACGAATGCGTATCCGCCGGAGTTGAGTTCAACCACCTTGGCGTACCCAGTGCTGAACAAAACCAGATCGGCTGAGGAATTCGCGCCGAAGGCGGGAATACATAGACAGCGGTCATCGACGATCAGCATTTCCGGATTCAACGATTTTACCCGGGCGAAAAAATCATCCGGTGTGGATTCATCCCCGTAGGTGTGCGCGTACAGCAAGCCGCCGAACTCACGCTTCGTGAACTGCGCCTCGGCCTGCTCCAGATCCATGTGCAGGGAATCTGGCGAAATGTCCACAAACTCAAATGAAACCTTTGCCTTCATGAACGTGATCGGCACGATCGGGCAGATGTTCGCAGGTAGAAGCCATGGTCGCTTGTCCTTCTGACTGACCAACAAGTTGTAGAGGATCGCCGACGCACGCGGGGCTTGGATTGTTTTCATTTCTCTCACCCTAGCCCTCTCCCACAGGGAGAGGAGATTCGAAGGTCACACATTTTTGCGAACGAGGATCGTAAAATCGTACAACCCATAATCATGGAGCAACGCCACATTACGCGAAAAATACCGTTTGCAGAAATCAAAGAAAAACAGCGGATCGCCATAGAACAGGTCGGGGCGCTGCGCCATGCGATCGCTATCCGAATACTTGGTAAGCATGTTGAAGGCGAAACCCTTTGAGCACAGCGTATTCATTCGCTTCAGAGTTTCGCAAGTAAACTCTTTCCAGTTTTCATACGACTCTTCAAGTCTGATATTGAAGATAGAGCCTGCCAGAAGATAGTCTGCGGCGGCAACTTCATTTTCATTCATCGTGAAGTGCGCGTTTGGAAAATCCTTATGCGCCTCACGCCCAGCGATAACCATTTTTTCGATGAGATCGATGCCGTAATAATCGAACGTCCAGCCTTTCCGATCCAAAAAATCGAACATCGCGCCGTAGCCGCATCCATAGTCAATGACGGAAAATGGGCGTGCAGGGTCGATCACCTTCACCAGTTGTTCAAAGCGAAGTTCCTGCGATTCGGGTCCGTTGTAGTCCACGCCTTTCGGGGTGGCGCCAAACTCTTCGAGTTTTTCAGCAAAATATTCACCGAGTTTCTTTTGGGTTTCATCCACGCTCATGCTCGCGTACCTTCTGCAGTTCAAAATATTCGCCCGCCCTGGCTCCGGTCATGAATAACAGGTCAAGGATCGAAACAAATGGGTCATACGGCGGGTACAACTGCGGATATTCAGGATAGACATATTCCATATATTCAAAAGTGATTCCCGCCGCGTCGAACTTTTCCGGCTCCATGTAGGAGCTTGCCGATGGACCGCATATGTAATGTGTCGCGCCAACCTGCTGCAGCACGCTGATCACACGGTCGGTTTTTTGCCCTTCGATGTTCGATAACTCGGAGGAACGCATAAATTGCGTGGAAGTGATTCCCATTTCCCGCGCGAGTCGTATCGAGGTCTCAATGGTGAAATCGGCGAGGAAGTCGTCGCGGCGATGGTAGATTTCCTCCAACAAAGGCTGGTATCGTTTGAAATGAGGCGCTTTGGAGTACGAAATCGTCAACGACTTGAGGTGACTTTTCGCCCACGGCTTCGACCAGTCGATGCGCACATCCTTGATAAGAACACCTTGAGTGACACCTTTCGAATGGACGGGGATGGTCAGCCATTGTTTTCCCTGATGCGTTTTGATCTGGTTGCGGTTGCGCCAGCCGTGCTTGTCGTATTGAATATCGTCGTAAAAAATGAAGAGATCCGCCCGGCGGACCTGGTCGAAGTAGCCGCGCCATGGGATGTACGACGGCTGCAAAATGACAACGTTCATTTTCCCACCGTTTCATTCACGACATACGCAGGCCGATCCATGCTCCGGTCGAACATGCGCGCGAGATATTCGCCAAAAATACCCAGCGCGAACAGTTGCGCGCCGCTGAACAAGGCGATGATCGATGCGAGGAACGGGAAACCGGGCAGGCTGCCCAATGCAAAGTACACGTACAAAACATAGAGGAAGACACCCAGGCCAAAAAGGGTCATCACGAATCCGATTATGCTTGCCAGTCGCAAGGGCGCAGTGCTGTAGCCGGTGAGGATCAACAGGGCGGCTCTCACCAACGCAGTAAACCCGTAGTTCGAGCGTTCTTCGGGTTTCTCGATCTCCACAGGCACCGAGGTGAAACGAGTGGTCCCCCACGAAAGCAATACGTCGATGATCAACGTTGGGCTTTGAAAATTGGCGAACGCGTCGCGCAACTCGGTGCGAAAGGCGCGAAAGGCAGAAATATTCTTCACCGACGATATACCCATCACCCGCGCCAATATCCGCTTAATGTTGGCGGTCAACAGGTTGCGCCAAAACCCCTGTGGTAATCGCCTCGGCGAGCCATATACCACATCGAAACCTCTCTCGAGTTCTGCGAGAAGAACCGGAATTTCCTCCGGGGGATGCTGCAGATCCTGATCGAGCGTGACGGTGGTTTCGTATCGTGCGGCGCGCACACCGCAAAGGGTGGCGTTGTGTTGTCCGTAATTACGCATCAGACGAATGCCCCGCACCCATTTATATTTACGGGTCAGATTCTTGATCACAGTCCAGCTATTGTCGGGACTGCCATCGTTGACCAGCAACACTTCATATCTCTTGGAAAACTTTGGCAGCGCTTTTGCGAGACGGTCGACCAGCGGCTCGATCAAGGTCGCACCGCGATAGACTGGGACAACAACAGAAACATTCATGGGGAGGCTATCCTACCATCCACTTCATTCGTCGACTTCGAGGCGCCTTGCGCCACACCGCTCAAGACGACCCCATGCCTGTTTGCCAAAATGGACAGTGTACGCGCCGCCTCAGCCTGTTTCTTCGCGGTATCCCAGCCGAGGATGTTACCCAGCGTGTTCGCAAGTTCGTCCACCATCTCACGTGTGACACGCCCGAGCATCGCCAGCATGGATCGCCTCAAGAGCAGATCGTCCAGATGGTGAACCTTTTCATACAGCACAAGATGAGCGATCTCACGATAGGAAAAATCGGGCAAAGACTTGATCAAGAAGTCCGTTCCGCCGTTCATGAACGTGGCAATGGCTTCGGCACGCGCGCCGTAGCGCTCGAACAGCAATTGCACGCGCTCACGCGCAACACCTGTCCACGCAGAGATGCTTTCAACCTGGCGTCTCAACTCCTCCGCATCACGCGGAAAACCGCGTCCGCCGCCGATCGGCAGGGAACGCGTATCGCGCCTGCGAGTCAAACCAAGTTGCGCGAGGACTTTATCCGTCACCTGTTCGCCGAACGCGCGGAAGGATGTCCACTTGCCGCCGACGAGCGAGTAGATTGGAAATGTGAGGTTCGTCCAGTCACCGCTCAACACTTCAATACTATGATCGCGTGAGATCTGGCTGACCGTCTTTGCGGTGGAGCGCGGGAGCGGGCGTACGCCGGAGAAGCGAAAAACGATGTGTTCGCGAGTCAGCTTGACGTCCGGAAAGATGCGGCGCGTCAGCGTCAGGAAGTAATCCACTTCCTCCTCCGTGCATTGCACCTCGTCCGGATGATCCACGGGAATATCGGAGGTGCCAATGAGCACCTTGTCGAAAAGCGGAAAGATCAGCACGATGCGGCCATCGTTATTTTCGAAGAAGAATTCGTGGTCGCCGATCGCTGCACGCAGTTCGGGGTGGTTCACCACGATGTGCGATCCCTTCGTGCCGCCGATGTAGTGCGAGGATAAGCCGAGTTTCTTATTGGCATGGTCGATCCACGGACCCGCCGCGTTGATGACGAGTTTCGGATGTACATCGTACGATTCGTCTGTGAGTTCATCGCGCAGGATGATCGTATCTTCCGTCCCGCCTACCATACTGACGTAGTTGAGCGCGCGTGCGTTCGGGTTTTCAGATTCGGCATCAAGCAGGGCTTCCACGCCGAGCCGCTCCGGGTTGAGGATGGCGCCATCGTAATACACCGCCGTATTCACGATCTCCTTGCTCAACTTGTTCCACTTGGACAGGGCTTTCGCGCGCGACAGAAATGTATGGCGTGGAACCGTGCGTTGTTTTCCTGTGAACGCGTCGTAGAACATCAAACCGATCTTGATGACGAGCGAACCGCGTTCACCGGGTTTATCGAGCACTCCGAAAAATTTTAGCGGCGCATTCATCAAACCTGAAAACCACTTAAAGATCGGCACCGCGGTAGGCAGGGGCTTGACCAGATGCGGCGCATTCTGCAGCATGAGATTGCGTTCGCGCACCGCCTCGCGCACGAGACGGAACTCTCCATTTTCGAGGTAGCGGATTCCACCGTGCGCCATATGTGACGAAGCCGCGGAGGCACCTGAACAAAAATCCCCGCGTTCGACCAGCAACACATCCACGCCGTTGATGGCGAGATCACGAAATGCCCCAATACCATTGATCCCGCCGCCCACGATCAATACGGATACTTCAGGATGGTCGCGAAGATGAGAAAGGATTTCCTGTCGATTCATATAAATTCACAGACCTGTCAGGTCTTTTATTATTCCATCCAATCAAACGTACGAGTGACTGCTTTCTTCCAACCCGAGTATAACTTCTTTCGATTTTCCTCGCTCATACAGGGCTGCCACTCTTTATCCCTACCCCAATTGGCACGAAGTTCATCGTAATTTTTCCAAAAGCCCACAGCCAGCCCAGCCGCATAGGCCGCCCCCAGCGCGGTCGTCTCTGTCACCTTCGGGCGGATGACCGGCACACCGAGCATATCCGCCTGAAATTGCATGAGCAGTTCGTTGAACACCATTCCCCCATCCACTTTGAGGGCGGTCAATTTCACACCAGAGTCTGTCTCCATTGCATCGAGCACTTCACGCGTCTGATACACGGTCGCTTCCAGCGCCGCACGCGCAATGTGTCCCTTTGTAACGTAACGGGTCATCCCCGCGATCACACCTCTTGCATCGGATTTCCAATACGGAGCATAGAGTCCGCTGAATGCGGGGACGAAATAAATGCCGCCGTTATCCTCCACGGAATTCGCCAACGCCTCCACCTCCGCCGACGATTGGATCAGCCCCAGGTTGTCCCTCAGCCACTGGACAAGCGCACCGGCGATCGCAATCGAACCTTCGAGCGCGTAGACGGCTTTCTGGTCACCGATCTTGTACCCCATTGTTGTGAGGAGCCCCGCCTTCGAAGGAACGGGTTTTTCACCTGTGTTCAACAACATGAAGCAACCCGTACCATACGTATTCTTCGCCTCGCCGGGGTTGAAACAAGCCTGCCCGAACAGAGCGGCTTGCTGATCGCCGAGATCGCCGGAGACCGGTATGCCGTGTAAGGGCGGGGAGACCCCACCCATTGCGGGGCGGGCTGACATCTCCCTTACGGTTCCATAAATTTCGGAAGATGATTTAATTTGCGGCAACATTGCACGAGGAATACCCATCGCTTTCAAAATTTCCTCGTCCCAATCCAATGAATTGATATTCATCAACATCGTGCGCGAGGCGTTGGTCACATCCGTAATGTGCTCACCTGTCAAATTCCAGATCAACCATGTATCGATCGTTCCAAATAACAAATCCCCGTTTTCGGCTTTGGCGCGCGCGCCGTCCACGTTTTCGAGAATCCATTTCAGCTTGGGACCAGAAAAATAGGTTGCCAGAGGCAGGCCCGTTTTGAGTCGGAAGCGGTCTTGTCCGCCGTCTTTAACTAGTTCATTGATGACGGCATCCGTCCGCGTATCCTGCCAGACGATTGCGTTACAGATCGGCTTGCCCGTGGATTTATCCCACACCACCGTCGTCTCGCGTTGATTCGTGATTCCAATGGCGGCAATATCGGCGGACTGAAGTCCTCGGACCTTTTCAACCACCCCTCGCATCACCTCCAGGGTATTTACCCAAATCTCCAACGGATCATGCTCCACCCAGCCCGGCTTGGGGTAGATCTGTCTGTGTTCCTTCTGGTCAAAAGCCACCACATTCCCACCATGATCGAAAATAATAAAGCGAGTGCTGGTCGTACCCTGATCGATGGCGGCAGCGAATTTCGGCATGACTCACTCTCCGTGATAATTGTAAGACCGAAATGACATTTGACAGAAAATCCTGTGATCTAAATTATATTCATAAATCTGAATATATTGGTAGAATATATTCAGATTTATGAATATGAAAAAGATGACCATTTCCCGGGTGTCCGAACTCGTAGCCATACCCCTGGCCGCCATTGCCTCGCCGCCGCGTGTCGCCATCCTGCTCGCAATCGGCGAGGGCGAGGCCTGCGTTTGCCATCTCGAAACCGCCCTCGGCTGGCGGCAGGCATACATCTCCCAGCACCTGATGGCGTTACGCAAAGCGGGCATCCTGCAAGATCGGCGCGAAGGTCGGTACATTTTTTACCGGCTGAAAGAAACTTCGATCCTCAATCTCCTGACTGCTTCAGCCATCTTCAGTGGGCTCTCCGCTGAAACTGTTTCGGCGGTCATCAACACCCAAACTTATCCGTCCTGCGAATGTCCGCATTGCACGTCAGCGCTCATTTCCGTGGTAAGCCTCCGGGCAGCATAAAGGACAAATGTATGCAACTCAACCTGACTAAACTTCCCCTGCAAAAAAATACCGACCTGCGTTCATGGGTTCTGGTCGCGCTTGCCGCCATGCTGTGGATCATTCTCTACAACATCATCCAACCTTTTGCAGATTGGATGGCGTACGGCTTGCTTGCCCTTCCGCAAGGCTCACATCCAGGCGAAGCGTTGGCTTTCTTTTTCTACGACGTTCCAAAATTGCTGCTTTTGTTGAGCGGCATGATCTTTGTTATTTCGCTCTTTCAGACATTTATTGACACTCAAAAAGTACGCGCATTGGTGGAAAAACGCGGCGAAGGGATTGGCAATATTATGGCGTCAATGTTCGGCGCGATCACGCCCTTCTGCTCATGTTCATCCGTCCCGTTGTTCGTTGGCTTTGTCCAGGCTGGAATTCCGCTGGGCGTTACCTTCTCATTTCTCATCACTTCACCGCTCATGAACGAAGTGGCATTCGTCCTGCTCATCGGCTTATTCGGCTGGAAGGTTGCAGGGTTGTACCTGCTTTCTGGTGTGGCGATCGGTTTGGTCAGCGGGCTGATTTTGGGGCGGCTTAAACTGGAACGTTATGTCGAAGGCTTTGTATATGACATCAAACCGCGTGGCATTATCGACCTGAAACTCGATGAGAAATTGACCTGGTCTGAACGCATCAGCCGCTCATGGGAAAGCACCAAGGGAATCGTCGGCAAGGTCTTTTGGTTCGTCATCATTGGCATCGCCATAGGCGCATTCATCCACGGTTACGTGCCGCAGGACGCATTGACAGGCATTATGGGCGAGAGCGCGTGGTGGAGCGTGCCCGTTTCAGTGCTGGTTGGCATACCGTTGTATTCCAACGCGGCGGGTGTGATTCCCATCGTCAGTGCTCTGCTCGATAAGGGCGCGTCACTGGGCACGGCCTTGGCATTCATGATGTCGGTGGTGGGCTTGAGCCTGCCAGAGATTATTATTTTGCGCCGTGTTCTCAAACCGCAACTGATCGTCATCTTCATCGCCATAATCGCCGTAGCGATCACTCTGACTGGCTATCTGTTCAATCTGGTCATGTAAATTTCAGCAACATAATCACAAAGGAGCTTTTGAAATGTTAACCATCAAAGTTTTAGGTTCTGGCTGTGCCAACTGCAAACGGCTGGAGCAGATCGCTTATAAAGTGGTCACCGAAATGAGTATCGAAGCGGAAGTGGTCAAAGTGACCGACTACAACGACATCATGACGTACAACGTTCTTTCCACACCTGGGCTGGTCATCAACGATAAAGTCGTTTTATCGGGACGCATCCCCACCCCAGCCGAAGTGAAAACGTGGCTGGCAAACGCGCTGGAGACCGCATAATCGTTAACGCGTTAATAACTTTCATTTCGCCCGCTCATGGTAAAACCACGAGCGAGGAAATACACATGAAAAAAGTTTTATTTCTATGTACCGGGAATTCATGTCGTTCGCAAATGGCGGAGGCAATTATCAACGCGCGACTGGGAGATTCGTGGCAAGCCGTCAGTGCAGGGACACAGCCTGCGGGTTACGTCCACCCCAAGGCGTTGGCAGCATTGTCAGAAATCGGGATCAGGCACGAGGGCAGGTCGAAGCGGCCGGATGAATTCCGGGATGTGGATTTCGATCTCGTGGTCACTGTCTGCGATTCGGCGGCGGAGGAATGTCCCATCTGGCTCGGAAAAGGAAAAAAGATTCATCACAGTTTCTTTGATCCTGCGATGACCGACGATATGAATGATTTCCGTGCGGTGCGCGATGATATTGAAAAAGTGATGCTCGAACTGCTAAAGGAGGCATGATGAAAAAAGAGACGCGCAAGGGGCTTTCGTTCCTCGATCGCTACCTGACCCTGTGGATATTTCTCGCGATGGCCGTCGGCGTGGGGATCGGTTTTCTTTTCCCCAAGGCTGTCGCTGATTTCAACAAAGCGGTATCCGTTGGCACGACCAACATCCCGATTGCGATCGGCTTGATCCTGATGATGTATCCGCCGCTCGCAAAAGTGCACTACGACGAATTGGGCGATGTGTTCCGCAATTGGAAAATTCTCGGTTTATCACTTGTTCAGAATTGGATCATCGGCCCCATCCTGATGTTCGTGCTGGCGATCATCTTCCTGCGCGGCTACCCTGAATACATGACTGGCTTGATCCTGATCGGCATTGCGCGCTGTATTGCGATGGTCATCGTCTGGAACGAACTGGCAAAAGGCGACACCGAATATGCGGCGGGGTTGGTCGCGTTCAACAGCATCTTTCAGGTTTTGTTCTACAGTGTCTACGCCTATGTGTTCATCACCGTATTACCCACCTGGTTTGGGCTGACCGGAAACATCGTGGAAATTACCATCGGCGAGATTGCCACAAGCGTGTTCATCTACCTCGGCATTCCCTTTATCGCGGGGTTTCTCACACGTTTTTTCCTCGTCCGCGCGAAAGGGAAGGATTGGTACCACAAGGTCTTCGTGCCGAAGATCAGCCCCATGACATTGATCGCCCTGTTGTTCACCATCATGGTCATGTTCTCGCTCAAGGGGGATGTGATCGTGGAACTCCCGTTCGATGTGGTACGGATCGCCATCCCCCTTCTGATCTATTTCGTGGTGATGTTCCTGGTCTCGTTCTTCATGGGCAAGGCGGTCGGCGCGGACTATTCAAAAACAACCACACTTTCCTTCACCGCCGCCAGCAACAATTTTGAATTGGCAATTGCCGTTGCTGTCGCCGTCTTCGGCATCAACTCAGGCGCCGCGTTCGCGGCAGTCATCGGTCCGTTGATCGAAGTGCCTGTGATGATCGGTCTGGTGAATGTAGCGTTCTTCTTTCAGAAAAGATATTTCAAGGAGGTCGGCTCGTCGCCCGAGATGCTTGCCGCTGCGCAAGAGATCTGTCCGCCCGAAGAAATACTTGTCAAATGAAAATCAGTCCCCGCCAATTGGCGGGGACTGATTTTCAACAAACCGTATCCTACTTTTTGATTGCTTTTTTTACTGCCGGTCTGCGTGCTGTCTTCTTTGGCGCCGGCGCAGGTTCCTCTGAGGCACCTTCAGCCGTAAAAAATTGGTACGCCATCACAGCCAGCGTCGAGCCGATCAGCGGCGCAACGAAGTAAATCAGATAGGTAAAGGTGTTGGCAAGACTCGGTCCCGCAAATATGGCAGTGCCGAATGTGCGCGCCGGGTTCAACGACGCGCCGGTTAACGATCCGCCCGCCAGGATGGAAACGGCCAGCGTTGTGCCGATTGCCCACCCGGCAAATTGCCCGGCTTTTCCTCCCACGGCGGCATGCAGGACCGTATTCACGAGGAAGAAGGTCAAGATGCCTTCCACCACGGCGGCGAGAATGGGCGCTGAAGTTGTCAGCGACCCAATAGTCGCGCCATCCAACAATGTTGCGCCCGATGCGCCGGCCAATACATTTAGCAGAAACCCCGCCAGCGCCGCGCCGCTGAACTGTGGAATCCAATACGAAACCACGGCATCGCCCCATGAGATACTTCCATTCATCGCCAAACCAAAGGTCACCGCAGGATTGACGTGCGTGCCTGAAATATGGCCGTACGCGTAAGCAAAAACCGCCAGCGTAAGACCGTGCGCCAAGGCCACACCAAGCAAGCCCGCCCCCGCCATTCCTGCGCCTGCCCCGATGAACACGAGGGCAAATGTCCCGATCAATTCGGCGGCGAATACTTTTGAATTAAACATGTTTCCTCCGGAAAACAGATATGAAAGTTAAACACGGATGGTCTCGATACGCTTCGCCATCCGACCACCAGTTGATACATCAATCCCAGTTTCGCGCGCCGGCAAGAAAGGACTTGCCGCTCATGGATTTCTTCCCGGCAGGTTGAACCTCATCAAGGATCAGAAGCCCGCCTCCCGCCCCAACCGCAGGCTGATTCTGCACGACCAGCCTCTGCCCCGCCTCTACGACCCTCACCCCTCCCTCCTCTCCCGCTGGGAGAGGGGCAACCTGCACACGATGGATTTTGAGAATCGACCCCTCGAAATCCATGAACGCGCCGGGCCACGGATTGAAGGCGCGCACGCGTCGTTCAAGTTCAACTGCCTCGCGCGTGAAGTCGAGCCGCCCTTCCTCTTTTTTCAACATGGGAGCGTAGGTCGATTGCGAATCATTTTGTGGTTCCGGTTGAATCTCACCGGCGAGCCAACGCGGCAGGGATTCGATCAGCAGGTCTGCCCCGAGACGCGATAACGCGTCGGTGACCGAACCAGCCGTGTCGTCCGGTGTGAGGCGCATCGCCCGTTTCGCCAGCATCGCGCCGGTGTCGAGTCCCGCGTCCATTTTCATGATGGTAACGCCGGTTTCTTCGTCACCATGCAGGATCGCAGCTTGAATCGGCGCCGCACCTCTCCAACGCGGCAGGAGCGAGGCGTGTACGTTTAGGCATCCAAAACGCGGCAAATCCAACACATCCTGTTTGAGAATCTGACCATACGCCGCGACGATAATCACATCGGGAGCCCACGTGCGGAGTTGCTCCATTGCATCGGGGGCACGTAATCTTTCAGGCTGGATGACCGGGATGCCAAGATCAAGCGCAAGGGTTTTGACCGGCGGCGGCTTCAGTTCACGCCCCCGCCCCGAGGCGCGATCGGGCTGTGAGACCACGCCCACCACATCGTAGGGGCGAGTCTGAGACTCGCCCCTACCGACCAATGCGCGCAGACCCGGCAGGGCGAACTCCGGCGAACCCATGAAAACGACTCTGGTCATGGGGCAGATTCTAGCATAGTAACAAATTCGCTCTAAACTCCGGTTGCGCTTTGCCCTGATTGGTTGTACAATAATGCAAATCCAAACCTAGAATTTTTCGGAGGAATGAACCATGGAAACAAACAGTGATGACAGACTCTGGGCTGCGCTCGGCTACGTGATACCGTTGATCGCACTCGTGGTCCTATTCATGGAGGACAAAAAGTCCCGCCCCTATATTAAATTCAACGCCGTGCAATCGCTTGTCGCCACCGTCGTGCTCACCATCATCTCCTCGGTCACGCTGGGCTGCGGCACTGTACTGTTCTTCGTCATGCTCTACTGGGCATACCAGGCGTACCAGGGTCAGGATGTGCGCGTACCGTTCATCTCCGATTTCATCCGAAATCAGGGCTGGGCGTAAGAGCAAGCTGTACTCCCAAGGCTCACTGGTTACAGTGAGCCTTTTGCTTTAAATTATGATACACTCACGAAATCATCTGCCTTCATAAAAGGAGCCCTCATGAGCAACGAACCTGTTTCCTTCATACCCAACGCAAGCCAGCCGCCGCTCTCGCAAAACGATGAGCGTCAGTTCGCCATGTTCGCCCATTTGGGCGTGCTGGCAAATTTGTTTTCGGGCTTTTTGGGTCCGCTCGTGCCCCTCATCATTTACATGGTGTACAAAGACCGTTCGCGCTACGTGGCATATCAATCGCTGCAAGCGCTGATCTTTCAATTGATCTGGTGGGTCGGAGGCGGCATTCTCACGGGTGTGGCGTGGTTCGTCACCAGCATTCTCTCGGCAGTATTGATCGGTATTCTCTGCATCCCATTCGCTTGTGTGATCAGCGCCATGCCCCTCGTCGCGCTTGGCTATGGAATTTACGGCGGCATCCAAACCAGCCAGGGGCAGGACTTCAAATACTGGCTCGTCGGTGACTGGGTGCGCAAGACTCTCACCGGGTAACTCGCGAACCGCCAACCCATAAAAGCCTTCGATCTCTCGAAGGCTTTTTTCATTGCAACCATTCTCCCGGTCTACCGTATAAGCCATAGAGATCAAATCAGGAGATCCTTATGAACACAACCAAACCCGCCCTCGTCCACGTCATCGCATGGACCACCCTCGCCAGCGGTGTGGTGAACATCCTTTTTGGAATCACCGCGCTCAGCACGTTCATCGGTTTTATTTGCGCGCCGTTCTCGATCCTGCCGATCATCCTCGGCGCGTTCGAACTGGTCTATGCCGCCAAACTATTCGGTACACAACCGATCAAGCCATCCACCAATATCGCCGTCTTCGAACTAGCCTGCATCCTGTTCGGCAACGTCTTTTCGATGGCGGTGGGCATCCTGTCGCTCGTCTTTTACAACGACACCATCGTCAAGGATTACTTTGCCCGCCTGAACGGGACGGCGGACCCGATGAGAGTGATGCCCGTGGCACCCGCATCCTTACCGGAACCCGAGCCCTTCGACCCTGCTCAGGGCAAGCCTGCCCCAGCGGTGGAGGAAGTCCCCGCTCCCCCGGCTGAGGCTCCCGCCAAACCCAAGCCCACCCCGCGTAAAGTGGCGAAGAAATAAATGATAAAAGACTTCCGAAGTCTGACAGACTTCGGAAGTCTTGTTTAATTTCATGGTATCCTCGCGAGCATGAATCCCATCGCTTCGATTCTTGACCGTCAACCCGCCCTCGTCATCGACGGCGCACTCGCCACCGAACTCGAACGTCGCGGCTACGACTTGAAAGATGACTTGTGGTCGGCGAAAATCCTGCTCGAACAGCCTGAAGCGATCCGACAACTCCATTTCGATTATTTCAACGCAGGCGCGGACTGCGCCATCACCGCCAGCTATCAAGCCACCATCGAGGGTTTCAAAAAACGCGGGTTGGGCGAAAAAGAAGCAATTACCTTGATTCAAAAATCCGTTGCTCTGGCGGCACAAGCACGGGATGAGTTCTGGTCAGTCGGATCGAATCGCAATGGGCGCGTCAAACCGTTCATCGCCGCCTCGGTCGGACCGTACGGCGCATTCCTGGCAGATGGTTCCGAGTATCGCGGGAAGTATGGTTTAACAGAAAAAGAACTGATGGATTTTCACCGCCCACGCATGAGTGCGCTGTTGGAAGCCCAGCCCGACATGCTCGCCTGTGAAACCATTCCATCCCTGATCGAAGCGCAGGCGCTTTCAAAATTGCTGAAGGAATTCCCGACCATCACGGCATGGTTCAGTTTCTCCGCGCGCGATGAAAAGCACATTTCAGAAGGTCAATCCTTTGCGGATTGTGTCCGTGTGCTGGAGGGCAACCCGCAGATCGCGGCAATTGGAATCAATTGCACATCGCCGAAGTACATCCCCTCATTGATCCGTGAAGGCAAACAAGAAACAGACAAACCCATTTTGGTGTATCCTAACCTTGGCGAAATGTACGATGCAGACAAAAACGACTGGGATGGCAAGCCCGCGACCGAATCCTTCGGGGAGGAGGCAAAGGCGTGGTATCAGGCGGGGGCGCGCCTGATCGGCGGGTGTTGCCGCACTTCACCGGAAGATATCCGCGTCATCGCGGGATGGGCAAGAGGGGCATCGATGCTAGTCGCCTGAAAAGAGAGTTTTGTGCATGCAACCGCCGTTGAAAAACCGAATCCTGATCATTGTTGTGGCGTGTTTAATTCAATTCAATTATTCGATCGCGACCCGCGTCATGCAGGGTGGGATCATTCCAAAGTTACCGATCGATGTCTTTCCGCTTTCGGTAATCTGGGTGGTTCCCTATATTCTGTGGTATCCACTTGTTGCAACCGCGGGCCTTTGGCTGGTGCTGAAAAGCGAAGAGCGACTCTTCCGCGCGTTTTCTGCAGGGTTCATCCTGACTTGCACCCTGGGGGTTTTGACCTTTTATATGTTCCCCACGTACATCATCGACCCCGCACTGCCCGGCACTGACATCTTCTCGAAGACCCTGCTGTTCCTCCAATCGATAGATGGTGATTACGCCGCCTTCCCCAGCGCGCACATCTATGTAACGGTCATTCTGGTGCTGTTTTTCGATCGATGGTTTCCAAGATACCGCCGGCTCTGGTGGTTCATCTATATCATGATCGCGTTATCCACGTTGTTCACGCAACAACACTACATCCTCGATGTGGTCGGAGGCACCGTGTACGCATGGATCGGTTATCGTTTCGGCTTGTGGTGGGTGGAGCGTTATGAAATTGGCAGCGCAAGGCAAAAGGAGTTTGAGTGAAAGCCGTCCGATTGACCCAATTTGGCAAGCCGCTAGAACTTCATGAGATTCCGATTCCAACCATCGGGGAACACGACATCCTCGTACGCGTGCGCGCGGCGGGAATTTGTCATTCGGACGCGCATTACCGCGCGGGGCGATCTGCCATGGGGTTCATGCCGATCACACTCGGGCATGAGGTCGCAGGTATCGTGGAAAAGACAGGCTCACAAGTAACGAATGTCAATGTCGGAGAGCGAGTCTGTTTGCATTACAACATCACCTGCGGCGATTGTCGTTATTGCAGTACAGGCAATGAGCAGTTCTGCAATACTGTGAAGATGCTCGGTCATCACGTGGACGGCGGTTACGCGGAGTACATCGCCGTCCCGGCACGGAATGCGATTCGCTTGCCGGACGAGATTCCATTCGAGCAAGGTGCAACTTTGATGTGCGCGTCGGCGACTGCGCTGCACGCGCTGACCAAAGGCCGGATAAAGGCGGGGGAAACTGTGGCAGTTTTCGGCGTGGGAGGACTCGGTCTTTCCGCCATTCAGTTGGCGCGTGCCATGGGCGCGGTGGAGGTTTACGCGGTGGACATCAAGCGGGATAAGCTCGAACTCGCCTCGGAATACAACGCCATCCCGATCGACGCGAGCCGCGTCGATGCGGTGGAGGAGATCCGCAAGTTGACGAAGGGCAATGGTGTGAATGTTTCAGTGGAGATGATCGGCTTGCGGAAAACGATGGAGCAGGCAATTGAATGCGTTGGCAATTTAGGGCGCGCCGTGATGGTCGGATTAAACCAGCAACCGATCGCGATCAACACGTATGCGCAGTTGCTCGGCAAAGAAGCGGAGATCATCGGCTCGAACGATCATCTGTTGAGCGAGTTGCCGTTACTTGTTGAGTGGGCACGGACCGGGATTCTCGATACATCGCGCGTGGTTTCGCAAGTCATTCCGTTGAACGCCGAGAAGATCAACCAGCGGCTGGACGCTCTGGAAACTTTCACGAACGATGTACGCGCCGTGATCGTGCCATGAATCGTTCGACGAGCAGTTGAACTGCAGGAAGAACACGAACAAGGCAAGTGAAGGACGGAGAACACATGATTTCACCAAAAGCCTTGCGACGCCCATTTCCTCCCGGCAATGAATGATCCAGATCACGCGATTGGACTGCACCGAATGAATCGGTGAATCCAAAACCTCGACGATTCCACCGACTCCACGCACAAGCCAGCCTGTTCGCAGGTGGCGATGAAGTCCTGCCTCACCCACTCGTGCATGTATTCCGATTCGTCAATCACCGATGCCACAAAAGCCCAGGCCGGGAACCAACCCGGCTTGACCGGCACCTCGGGTTCGATGATGACGATCCGCCGGCGTGTGACGCGGCGCAACTCGCTCAAGACATGCACCTGCTCTGCCTCGGGCATGTGATGAAGCGCGAGCGACAGCACGGAAACATCAAATGCCGCGTCGGAAAAAGCCAGCCTTGTTGCATCCATCTCGAGCCACGTAACAGTGGCAGCATATCGTTTTGAAGACGCCCGCTTCAACATGCGGTGGGCGATGTCTACCCCAACCACGTTCGCGCCCTGCGAAGCAAATGCAAGCGCAAGCCCGCCGGTGCCGGTGCACAAATCCAGGATGCGGTCACCGGGTTGCCAGCCGCTCAATTGAACCGCTTTCCAGCGCGTCCGATGACGCACGAACTCGCCGAGATCATACAAGTTGGCAAAACGATTGTAGTAGTGGAGAACGTACTGCCGATAGGCTCCATCGGCGTGCAGGTTGGTCATCGCCGGTTCAGCCTGACTCACCCTTCAATTTTAAAGTGAGCTCAAGTTCGCGTGCCGCACCCATCTTTTCGAAGATTCGGACCGCGCCGGCGACATGGTCTTTCCGCTCGCGAGGGTCTTTGCTCCAGCGCGCCAATTTGAGGCGGATCAATCCCTCCTCGTACAGCAGGTTGAGTCGCTGTGCCGCCTCCAGCCCTTTTTGCCAGGTCTGCACCGCCCTGGGCTGCCTGCGGGTCAAGGCTTCGTACCACCCCCGGTAATATGCCAGATACGGCTGACCGATGGGAAATACTTTTCGGAATGCGCCCAGCAGTTTCAAAGCCCGCTCGGCAGAGACTTTCAACACAGCCGAATCATATCTCCCGTCGCGCGCATGAACCGCACTTTCCCACAGTTCAAAGAATACCTCTGCCACAGCCGCAAACCCAATATCGAGCGAATAGACGGTAGGCGATATCCCCGCCGCCATGTCCAACACCCTGCCGGCATGCGCAAGCGCCTTGTCACGTTGCCCTTTCCGTAAAAATGCCAACGCCAGTTGCCCGTTGGTGTTGATGGACGAAGCAAGATTGGGAATCTCCTCGAGGATTTGGAGCGCCTCCTCCAACATCGGGATGGCCACCGCCTCATTCCCCACCCGGATGCTGTTCGCCGCCAAACCGAACAGCCCCCACCCTTTATGCAGCGGACTATTCCTCCGCCGTGCATCTTCCAGCAACACCTTTTGGATATTCAACGCATACTGGATATCGCCGGAGATGAAAGCATTTTCGCCAAGCAGGACGGTCGAATCGCCCCATTGACGGTCGTCGCCCAACTCTTCGCATAATGTTTTCGCCGCTTCCACCCGCGTGCGAACTTCCTCCCATTTGCCCACCGTGATGTGATAGACGCTGGTTACCACGTTGACCGTGATGAGGTTGGACGGTTGATTCACTTCCTGCGCCGTGGCAAGGGCGCGTTCCACATACGCTTCGGCGAGGTTATGCAATTGGGCAAAACCGGCAAGCACAGCCGTGCCGGAATACGCGTTGGCAAGTTCCGGAGATGTGCCTGCCTTTTCCGCGAAGTTCAGAAAATGCAGGATGCAATACATGATGGGCAGGGTTTCATTGGAATAAAAATACATCCTGCCTAGCAATTCGTAAAGCCGGGCGGTCTCCAGGGCGATGTCTCTTTCCTTGCCGCGCGTGGAACCTATCCGCGAGGGGACAAACCAGTGAAATGCCTGCCTCACCAGCGGAGAGATGAGTCCCAGCGCGAACATGGCTCTGGAGGCAGGCAGAGGATGACCGAGCGCGCGCAGGGCTTCGCGTATGTGCGTGTTGCAATCCGGCAGCAAGCCCAAGCCATAATAGGCAAGACCGATCTTCTCATGCCAGCGGGCGCGGCGCAATCTGCGATCGCGGAGCGCTTGATTGTTCCCCGGTTTGGGCAATTTATCTTCCCACTCGAGAGCCTGGGTGAAAAACTGGATCGCCTCGCGGTTGGCGTAATTCTGCATGGCCTGCTCGCCCGCTTTTTCCAAATAATCGACCGCTTTCGAAATGGCGTGATGGTCGCGGGCGGCTTCCGGTAATTCCGCGGCTTGCGACCAGTGATAGGCAAGCAACGGAAGATACGATTCGATATTGCTCTCGTTGCTGTTCTCGATCCACTCCGCCACCGAGCGGTGTAACTGACGACGCTGCGAAAAGAGCATTAAGTTGTATGCCACTTCCTGCGTGACGGCATGTTTGAAAATGTAGGAAAGGTCGGGCGCTTCTGACTCGATCAACGTGAGGCTCAAGCGCGTCAATGTATCCATGTAGTTGGGCAGGTCGGGCTTATCCGAATCGATGGGGTAGACCGCCTGCAGGACGCGGAAGGTAAAGATACGCCCTATGACGCTGGCGACCTTCAGCGTGAGTTGTTGGGAGGGGTCGAGGCTGTCGATGCGGTTCGTGATGGCCGCTTGAAGGGTATCCGGCAGGGTGAGATCCTCGAGATTGGTGAAGCGTTCATTGACGTGGGCGTCCTGGCCTTCAATGATCAATAGACCGGCCTCGCGCAAGGCATAGGCAAGTTCCTCCGCAAAGAAGGGATGCCCCTCTGATTTTTCGCGGATCAGGCTCCCAATGACGGGAGGAATCGATTTCACACCCAGGCGCTGGCACACCAGCGACTCAACATCATCGAGCGACATCGCTTCGAGCCGGACCAGCCGCGTATCCGGCGTCTCAACGATCTCCTTGAAGATCTGCAGGACCGGCTCGGGTAATGGGCGCGTGTTCAGCGCAAGCAGGATCGGCTTCACCTTTTGCTGCACATCGGCGAGAAATGCCCACGAGGCCGAATCGAACCAGTGCAGATCCTCCATCACGATCAACACCGGCGCTTCGCGCGCGGCATGAGCGAGCAGACGCGCCAGCACTTCGCGCGTGTTGCTCGCGCGAATCTCGCCGGCCATCGCGGACGTCAATTCATTGTTCGGGATGGGCACCGGCAAGAGCACATCCAATAACGGTGCATAGCGCGCCAGATCGGTTTCGATCTCGGTCAATTTCGCCGATACCCTGGATTGGATCGCCGCGCGATCCTCTTCACTGAATTCCTGCTGGGCAACGATCTCATCCAAACCCAGGATGCGATGAAAGATCGGGCGCCACGCGTAGTACGGGCTGTTCCTCTCAATGGCGTCGCCTTCGCCGCGCAACATATTCACGCGCAACGTCTCAGCCTGTCGGACCAGGTCTTCAAACAAACGCGACTTGCCGATACCCGCCTCACCCTGGAAGATGATCGTCTGGCGCGGCATGCCGCGCGCGAGTTCCTGCAGGGCATTCCCCAGCATGATCTTTTCTTCCAGACGTCCGATCAATTCCGCTTGCGGGCGGATGACACTCTTCTTCCCCTCGCGCGGATGGAAAACCTCCACCGGTTCATTCCGACCTTTCACCTGCAGTGGCGAAACCGTTTCGAATTCGATCGCATCTTTCGCGCTGTCGTACGTCGCGCGGTCGCACAGGATCGGGATGCCGTACTTGCTGCTCAACTCATCCTGCAGACCGGCCGCCGCCATCAACCGCGCCGAAAGGTTGACGGCATTGCCGATGGTGGTGTACTCGCGGCGCGTCTCGTTACCCACCGACCCGCAGAAAATTCGCCCGGTGGCGACGCCGATATGACTGCGGACCTTCCGGGCTTTGAGTTCGCCGCGAATCCTTAACGCGGCTTGCACGCCGCGCGCCGGGTCGTCTTCGTGTGAAAACGGTGGCAAGCCCAGCGCGGCAACCAGCGTGATGCCCTTATCGTCCACATTGATCTTATTGATGCTCCCCTCATAACGATAGATCGAATCTTGAAGCAGGCGCGCGATTTCCTGCGACAATTTGAGATCGGTGTGCTGATCGAGATCGGGAAGGTTGATGAAAAGCAGGGTCACTCGCCGCAGTTCAGCGATCCACGCAGTCTGACCTGCCGTGAGACGATTGATGATCGCGCCGGGGATGTATGGGCGCAGGGAGTTTTCCGCGCCGGCGGGAATGACCAGCGGAGCTGGCTTTTTGGTAATGGAGGAGGGCTTGTTCAACCCGTTCAGCCGCCCCCCTTGCGCGAAGGTTTCCTTAAGTTCGAATTCGATGGGTTCCGCAATGCTGTCGTTGCGGATGAGCTTCCACGCGGAAGGTGTGACGAGAACTTCCCCGGCTTTGGCGATATTGTTGGCGATGCCCACTTCCACGAGCGGGTTGCCGGTGAGCAGGAATTCCCAACGGTTGAATACGCCGCCCACATGCGCGGACGTGATGTTGCCCGTGCTCACCGCGAGTTTGAGGTAGAGGTTCTGGTCTTCGGCTTTGTAGTTGGTGAGTTTTTCGCGGACCTTGAGAGCGCACTCCGCGGCGCGCATCGTCCACTGCCATTGGTCGGCGCGGGAGGCCAACTCAGACGTCCCGTCGGTTGAAGCGATGTTCCAAACGGCGATCACCGCGTCGCCGGCGAA
>CAZFDL010000013.1:0-17050 GCA_964517905.1 uncultured Anaerolinea sp.
ACATGCCCGAGAAGGAAAAACCTGCTCCCGCCATGCCGCCCGGTGGAATGGATTATTAAACCATTCGATAATGTAGGGGCAGGTCTCAGACCTGCCCCTACATATTTAATTTATAATTGGGGATAATGATTCATCATCGCCAAAAAATAATCTGGATAGTTGTCACCCTCGCACTCGGACTCCCGGCGTGCGCTTCTGTTTCCACCTCTCAACCTGCTGCAACACCTTCGGCAACGTTCACCCCCGCGCCGCCCACAGCGACGTCTGAACCCATGGCGTTGACCGTCAATGGCGAGGGCATTACGCTCGTCGAATTCGACGCGGACGTGGCGCGTTACATCGCCGCACAGACTGCGCTGGGTAACACGGTTGACCCGTTCGCTGCAACCAGCGTGATCATTGACGACCTCGTGGCGCAATTGCTTCTGTCGCAAGCCGCGCGCGGGCAGGGTTACTTGCTCGATGACGCGGCAGTGCAGGCACGCAGCAAATCGCTTGCAGAGCAACTCGGCGGCGCGGACGCGCTCGAAGCGTGGAAAACGAGTCAAGGGTATAGCGATGCAACTTTCCTGTCCGCGTTGAAACGTGCGGCTGAATCTGCCTGGATGCGTGACAAAATCATTTCATCCGTGCCGCTGACCGCTGAACAAGTCCATCTCCAGCAAATTCTGCTCTATAATGAGGACAACGCGCGGAGTTTTCTGGCGCAACTCAATGGCGGAGCCGACTTCGATGACCTTGCCTTTGATGCCGACCCGGTGACGCGCGGCGATCTTGGCTGGGTGCCGCGCGGCTATTTACTCGAGCCAGCGATCGAGGAAGCCGCGTTCGATCTGACAGTGGGTGACCATAGCGATGTGATCGCTACCGATGTCGGTTTTCACATCCTGCGAATCCTGGCGCGCGATCCAGCGCGGTCTCTTTCACCGGATGCCTTGCTGGCATTGCAGGAGCAAGCGCTGATCGCTTGGATCGAACAGCAGCGACAACAGGCGACCATTGTGCTGGTGCCGCAATAGTTATACGGAGCAAATCTCGATGAGTGATGAATTCGATTTTGATGGCAAACCATCCCGCTCGCGCAGTGGTGCGGGTCTGCAATTGTGGGATTTATTGACCGTGGCTGTGTTGATCGCGACGGCCTGCACGGTTGCATATTTTGTGCTGATCTTTCTCAACCCCGCCTCCAGCCTGAATGTCTTACCGCCGGGTGGTGCTGGGTTTGTCGCGCAACCTCCGACGCCAACCATTACACCTCTGCAACTCGAACCGACATGGACTGCCAGCCCCACGATCGCCTTAACGCCGAGCGAGACACCGCGCCCGACGTTCACGCCGTTTTCTACCGATACACCTGTTTCGCTCTTTCCGCCGACGCGAACCCCAAAGCCTACCAACACACCGAAAGCGCCTTTTAGCGCGTCGACCTCGCAAGTGGAAAGCACGTTGATCTACCCCGACCTTGTCTGTAATTGGGCGGGCATCGGCGGGACGGTGGTCAATGCAAATAACAGCCCCATCATTGGACAGGTGATCGTCTTGCGCGGTTTGTTGGACGGCAAGACCATCGAACAGCAGACGGTGAGCGGAATTAATAAGGCGTACGGCGAATCGGGCTTTGAGTTTGTCCTAGGGAATGCCCCGGTGGCATCCACCACCCTTTATGTGCAACTTGTGGATCTGAGCGGCATACCACTGTCGGATAAGATCTTAGTCCCCACTTCTTCCGACTGTACCAAGAATCTTGTTCTCGTGCGATTTAAGAAAAATAAATAACCTGTTTGTCAAGAAAAAATGGCGACCCAACCGGTCGCCATTTTTTTATACAGCCACATTCCAATGCTCGTATTTGGGATTTCTCGCCCTCACGGTTTCTTCGAACAACGTCCGCAATTTGGTTGCAACGGGACCCGGTTCGCCTCGGCCGACAGGGCGGTGATCCACTTTTGTGATGATCGTCACGCCCGCCGCCGTCCCCGAGAAAAACATCTCTTCGGCGATGAATACTTCTGTGCGGTCGATGGAGCGTTCAAGCACCTCGATTCCCAATTCGCGACGTGCCAGTTCGATCACGGTCTTGCGCGTAATGCCCTCGAGGATGTTATCAGTGACAGGCGGGGTGACCAGCACACCATCGCGCACCATGAACACGTTCATCGCCGAACCCTCTGAAACATGTCCATTTTGGTCGAGGACCAGCGCCTCATCAAAGCCAGATTGGACTGCATCCGATTTGATCAACGATGAGTTGACATATGCGCCTGCCACCTTGGCGCGAGCGGGGATGACATTATCGTCCACGCGCCGCCACGAGGAAAAGGTGACATGTGCGCTCGTATCGTTCTTCACATATTTTTCATACGCCATGACGAAGATACTAAAGTCGTCACTGACATCATGCAGGCGAACGCCGATGCCCAGATCGGCTTTATAAAAGGTGGGGCGGAAGTAGATATCCTGTTTCCAATTGTCGGTGCGCAGAAGGTCGAGGGTTAACTGGATCAAACTCTCCTCATCAAATTGGGTTTTCATCGACATCATGCGCGCCGAGTGTAGCAGCCTGCGGAAATGGTCGTAGGGACGAAAAACGAAGAGACGCTGCTTCTCTTCGTTCCAATAAGCCCTCATGCCTCCGAAAACTGATGTGCCATAAAGGAACGCATGTGCGGCAATACTCACTTTGGCTTCTGCAAGGGGGACGATCTGTCCTTGAAAATACGCATGCTTCGAGAGATCCACGGGCACCTCCAACAATGAGATTGGGACCGACTCTTACGTGCAAATTATACCTGATGACTCCGAATCAGCCCCAGGGATGCTTCATTTCAAAATGGCAAACCCCTCGCCAGCCTGAAAAGCTGCCGTCGCCGCGCTTGACATGCAGCGGAATCTCGGTAAAATCTAATTCGATAACCATCGAATTAGATAGAGTGAGTAACACCATGGACAACCAACCTGAAGTCCTTGCTTTTGTCAAAGCGATGGCCTCCGCGGATCGTCTGCGAGTGATCGGCGTGCTCGCGCGCGGACGCGCCACGCAGGCGGAGATCGCAGACCAACTGCACGTCCCCGTGCGGGATGTGTTTGATCATCTTGCGTATCTTACGCATATCGGCGTGATCAGCGAAATGAACGGCTCTTATGACCTGAACGAGAAGACCATCGAATCGCTGGCGCGCGGTCAGTTCGAAGGCAGGCAGCCGCAGTTTGAAGAAAAACCTGAAGATGTACGCAAGGTATTGAAGGCATATTTGAACCCTGATGGAACGATCAAACAACTGCCGCAAGAGGGCAGGAAGATGTGGATCATCCTGCAGTTCGTTGTGGATGCATTTCCTCTGAATACGAATTTTACAGAGAAAGAAGTCAATACCCTCCTGCGCCGCTTCCACGTGGATACTGCCACATTGCGGCGCAACCTGATCGATTACGGCCTCATGGCACGCGAAAGTGACGGGACCAAATATTGGCGGCTGGCAGAACCTGTCGAGCCAGTCGCACAAGGTCCGAAATGAGCGAGGAACTCGTCACCTTTTTCAAGGCGCTGGCAGATTCCAATCGCTTGAAGATCGTAGGATTGCTGGCGGAAAAGCCCTATAGTGTGGAGGAACTTGCCGCGCTGTTGAAGCTCAAGCCGTCCACGATATCGCATCATCTGGCGCGGCTCACCGAAGCGGACCTGGTCAGTTCGCGTGCGGAAAGCTATTACAGTGTCTATCAATTGGACCGAAAGAAGCTGGAGGAACGATCACGCACTCTGTTTTCGCGTGACGAACTCTCGACCGTTACCTCCGAAGTGGATGCCAATGCCTATGACAACAAGATCATCAAAGATTATTCGCGCCGCGATGGAAGCCTAAAAACCCTGCCATCGCAGCGCAAGAAGCTCGAAGCCATTTTGCGCCACGTGGTAAAAGCGTTCGATGTGGGAAAACGCTACAATGAAAAACGCGTCAATGAGATCCTTGTCCGCTTCCATGAAGATACCGCCACGTTGAGGCGCGAATTGGTCGGCTATGGGTTGATGAAGCGGGAAGGCGGAGGGGGAGATTACTGGCGAGTGTAGATGAAAAAAGCCACAGAATTTCTGTGGCTTTTTATTGCGCACCCTTACTTGCGCGCCAGTTGCTCGCGGTTGACCAAGCCCTTTTGCCAGGCGTACACCGCGACTTGAGTCCGGTCGGCAAGATGGAGTTTGCTGAGGATGTTGCTGACATGCCCCTTCACGGTGTTTTCGCTGATGACCAATTTCTCTGCGATCTGGCTGTTGGTCATGCCGTTGGCGATCAGGCGGAGGACATCCAGTTCGCGTTCGGTTAATTCGGTAAACAGTGGCTGCTCTTCGCCGTTCCCGTTGCGGATGTTTTGGAGAACACGCGCCGCCACGAGTGGATGCAAAGTGACCTCCTTTTGCGCGGCGCGGTGCAACGCCTCCACCAATTTTTCCATTTTCATATCTTTCAGAATGTATGAGATTGCGCCCGCCTTCAGTGCCGGGAAGATATGCGCGTCCTCATGGTACGAAGTCAGCACCACGACCTGCGTGCGCGGGCTGATCTGTTTGATCCGCCGCGTGGTTTCAACACCGTCCATGCCGGGCATGATCAGGTCGAGTAAAACAATATCGGGGATGTGATCCGAAACAAGTTTCAGCGCGGCTTCGCCGGAGGCAGCCTCCGCCACTACTTGAAAGTCCTTGACCGTTTCGATGTAGGCGCGGATGCCGTTCCGAACGACCTCATGATCGTCGACAATGATTATGCTGATCCGGTTATCGTGTTTTGATCCCATGACGTTCTCCTTCTAGTTTTTGATCGGCGCCTGAATCAAGATGCGCGTGCCGTGCCCGGGTGCGCTCTGGATCTGCAGCGTGCCATGAATGCTGCTGACGCGCTCGCGAATCGACCTCAAGCCCATGCCGTATGACTTTGTGCTGGCATCGAATCCACACCCATCGTCCGAGAGAGATAATTGTACTGAGTCGCTATTGTACACGAGGGATATGTCCACGCGGCGGGCACGGCTATGGCGCGCCACATTCGCCAGCGCCTCCTGTGTGACACGGTATAGGGCTTGCTCGGTATCAAGCGGCAGGCGGCGATCGTTGCGGTTAATGAGCTGCACTGCCATATCGTTGCGGTTCTCCCATTCAAAGATGTAGTCACGCAACGCTGGCGCCAGTCCTTTTTCCTGCAGGGCGATCGGGTAAATTTCCTGCACGAGGAATGTGAGTTCCTGTATCACGTCACTGACGAGGTTCTCTGCTTCATTCAAATGCAACGAAACCGAGCTTCCATTGCCATTGAGGAGGCCGCGCGCGGTGCCGAGTTGTGCAAGCGCCGCAAAAGCTTTTTGTTTCGCCGAATCGTGCAGGTCACGCGCGAGACGGTTTCGCTCTTCCATAACCGCCAGATCCTTGGTCTGCTCGAAGAGTTCCATGTTGGCAATGGATAGCGAGGCGCGGTGCGTCAGCGCGGAGAAGAGACGTGTGGTATCGTCACCGATCAGGTTTGGTTTTGTAAAACCGATATTGAATACGCCGACGATTTTGTGGTCTACGATGATGGGGAGGTGCACGAACGAACGGATGCCTTCGGCGATGATCGCCTCGCGAATGTCCGCGCGCAGATCATGCAATTCGATCTGCCTCACCACGGCGGGCTCCCCGGTTTCAAGGACTCTGCCGACCACGCCTTCGCCTTTTGTGAACTCGAGCAGTTTCAGCGTTTCGGGGGAGAACCCACGGCTGACGCGCGGCACTACTTTGGTCTGCTCTTCATCCCATGCAAAGACCACACTACGGTCGGCGTTTAATGTATCCACCGCCACATCGACAAGCGTTTGAAAAACCTGCTGCAGGCTGACGTTGCGGAGGATGCGCTCATCAGCCTGATAGAGCGCTTGAATCTCCTGATTGCGAGTTTCGAGCGCGCTGGTACGCTCACGCACAAGCCGCTCGAGCTGGCGGTTGCGGTCGTGGATGGTCTTCGTCCGCAGGCGGACTCCGCTGACCACAGCAAGCACAGCTGAAAGTCCGAGCAGGACGCGAAACCACGTGGTCTGCCAAAATGGGGGAATCACGGTGACAGAGACACGCGTGGGCGACTCATTCCAGACACCGTCGCTGTTTGCGGCTTTCAACAGCAAGGTGTAACTTCCGCCGGGCAGGTTTGTGTAACGGCCATTGCGTTTTGTGCCGATGAAATGCCAGTTGGTATCGAACCCTTCGAGAGTATAGGCGTACTGGTTCTTGCCCGGCTGGTTGAAGCTCAGCGCGGTAAATTCGAACTCGAATGAATTTTGCGGGTATGTGAGCGTGATGTTCTTCACGGTTTCCACACTGGTGGCGATCGCGATGGATTGGTCTTCTTGGTTCAAGGATGTCAGCGCGACCTGGGGCAGATACTGACTGTCCGTGATGTTGCGCGGGTGAAAGACTGTGAGCCCGTTGACTCCTCCGAAATAAAATTCGCCGTCCAAGCCTTTCGCGTAGGCGCTGGAGTTGAATTCGTTGCTCTGCAAGCCGTCGCCCGAGTCGAAGTTGCGGAAGGTTTCGGTATCCGGGTCGAAGCGGGCAATGCCGAAGTTCGTGCTCATCCACAGCCTGCCGAGGTCGTCTTCGAGAATGCCGTAAATAAACCCGTTCGGGAGTCCGTCTTTTTCGACATAATGCTTGAACGAATCGGATTCCGGTTGATACAGGTTCAGCCCGGCGCCGGCTGTGCCGATCCATAATCGCCCCTTTGTATCTTGATAAATGGACAAGATCGAGTCGCTGCTTAAACTGTTCGGATCATTGGGGTCGTGCCTGTACCGGGTGAACAGATTCGTTTGAGGGTCCATGCGGTTCAATCCGTTTTCGGCGGTGCCGACCCAGAGAAATCCATCGCCGTCTTCATGAATGATGAAAGGCTTGTTGCCGCTCAGCGTGGTTTGGTCGTCGGCATTCGGGCGGAAATGAGTGAACGTTTCTGTGGTCCTGTCGAATCGATCCAACCCGGCGAAAGTTCCGATCCACAATTGTTTCTTGCTGTCTTCAAAGATCGAATAGATAAGATCGGCGCTGATGCCCTGCGGGTTGGCGGGGTCAGCCCGGTAATGTTTGGCGGTATTGTGTACGGGGTTGAAATTATCGAGCCCGTTGTTCGTTCCGATCCAAAGAATATTTTCACTGTCTTCATAAATGGTGGTGATCCAATTGGAGCCGAGGCTTTCCGGATCGGATGGGTCACTGGTGTACCGGGCGATTTCGCCTGTGCGCCAGAGGAAGCGGTTCAAACCTTCGCCTTGAGTGCCGATCCAGGCAAATCCCTTGTTGTCCACGTGAATGGGGAAGATGAAGTTTCCGCTCAGGCTTTGCGGGTCAGAGGGATCGTGGCGATAATATGAGAATTTGTCGAGGGCGCGGTCGTAGCGGTTCACGCCCCCGCCGTAGGTTCCGAACCAAAGCACCCCGCCGCGGTCTTCGTAAATGGAGAGGATGTAGTTGTTGCTCAAACTTCTCTGGAAGGCGGGATTATGCTGGTAATGAACAAATCGACTGCGATCTTTTTCGAGGCGGTCGAGCCCGTTGGATGTGCCGACCCAGAGATTCCCCGATGCGTCGACGTTTACAATATGAATCGTGTCGCTCGAGATGGTGCGTGAATCTTCCTGCTCGTGTGCAAAGCGCACGAACTGTCCGGTTGCCGGGTTGAAGCGATTGAGACCCTTCCTCGTGCCGATCCATAATTGACCGTTCACATCCTCGGTGATGGAGGTGATCGATATGTGGCTGATGCTTGAAGGATCGTCGATCGCCGGTTGGTAGTAGTTGAATAAGCCGGCCTGCGAATCGTAGCCGTTCAATCCGCCATCCGAGGTGCCCACCCAAAGCCGCCCGGTGGAATCTTGAAACAGTGCGCTCACGACCTTGCCGCTGAGTTTCTCACCTTGTGTCACAACGTCCGGCTCAATCGAGGGGCTGATCGGTGTAGGTACAACAGGGTCCGGACTCCCCGGATATTCACCGTCCACGCTGGGTTGGGGTATCACCACATAGGGAAAGTGGTGGAATGTTTGCGATTCGGGGACGAACCGACTGAGTCCGCTCATCGTCCCGACCCACAATTGATTATCCTTATCCACGAGCAGGCTCGTGATGTGATTGTCATTGAGGCTGGTGAGATCGCCTTTCCTGTGCTGATAGTGGGTGAATCGCCTGCTAACAGGATCGTATCGGTTCAAGCCGCCGAGCCGGGTGCCGATCCACAGGTAGCCATCCTGGTCCTCGGTGATGGCGTTGATCCAGCCGTCGCTGATGCTGTTCGCGTTGTCTGGATCGCGCTTGAACACCTTGAAGTTGTATCCATCGTAGCGGTTCAACCCATCCTCGGTGCCAAACCAGAGAAAACCGCGGCTATCCTGAAAGACGACGCGCACCGAACTTTGGGATAGTCCCTGCTCGATGCCGATCGCGTCGAATCGGAGGACGCAGTTGCAGATCTCGGGGAGCGACTCTGCCGACACCCGGTTCGGGACGGGGGGATGGTTGGTTGCGGCTGAGCCAGCTTCCAGTGCGGCTTGAGGCGTTTCCATCCCTGCACAAGAGGCCTGAAACAGGAGGATAAGAATCCAGGCCGTTTGGCCCACATAACGAATCCATGTACTAAACATAACGCAATTATAGACCTATCTGACGAGTCATGCCTTCATTGTATGCGCTGAAGGATGTCTTTCAATACCCCTCGGCGGAGGGGTTTTTCCCACACATAAATTCATTGCAGGGGATACAAGAGCGGTACCCCGCGGGGGAATTCAAACCCTTCACAAGGTGTGCGGGAAACCCATGTGAAGACGGATGCTTGAATTCATTCCGGTATGTATGATGTGTGCAGATTCGTATGACTGCCTGCAGGATGAGCCATTGGACAGTACTGGTGATCCTGGAGGTGATGCGAAATCTGCTTTGCTTTCGCGATTCTCCTCAAGAGAAAGCAACCTGTTGGCGTGAGGCGGAGACCGGTCTACGCAACCTGTTTCCGCCTCGCTGGCTTTATCCCCAAAGGAGGTGGCTCGCTACCGATTAGAGGACTGCACTCCCGTCTACTTTATTTAATTCCATTAGGAGAGAAGAGTATGAAAACCAAGAGTTTGTACTACGCATTAAGTCTGCTGGTTGCCGTGAGCCTTGTCCTTGCGGCTTGTACGCCGAACCAGGCGACCGTAGCGCCTACGGAAGCGCCGGCCGTCGCAACGGACGAACCCGTTGGAACTTCCGAGCCGACAGAGGAACCTGCAGCACCTGCTACCACGCGCCGTGGCGGCTGGCTGGATGAGATCGTTGTCTCAGTGGTGGATTCGTCCTCTGCGATCTCGCAGATCGAGGCAGGAGCGATCGATTTTTTCTCTTTCAATCTTGCTTCAGATGTATACCCCGAAATTCAAGCGGCGGGCCTATCCACGACCCAATCCCTCGGTGGATATTATGGGATCAGTCTCAACCCGGCGGTATTCGAGGAAACGACGGTCTTGAATCCGTTTTCGAATCGCAAGATCCGCGAGTCGTTGAACTGGCTGGTTGATCGCAATTACCTTAATCAGGAGATCTATGCGGGCGGTTCTCTGCCTCGGCTTCTGCCGATCACCACTGAGTTGGTCGAATACACCAACCTGATCGATACTGCCCGCGCGTTGGAAAGCAAATATGCTTTTAATCCAGAACGCGCCAAGGCAGTGATAGACGCTGAAATGCCCGGCATGGGCGCGGAACTCGGACCGGATGGCAAATGGCAGTTCAACGGCGCACCTGTGACGTTGACTTTCCTCATTCGTTCCGATGGTGATGGCACGCGTCAACCGATGGGTGATTACGTGTCGAATCAATTGGAGAGTGTCGGTTTTACCGTGGATCGCCAATACAAGACTGCCTCTGAAGCCTTCCCGATCTGGCAGGGTACAGTCGCGGCAGAAGGGCAATGGCATTTGTATACTGCCGGTTACGGTGTCGCCGGTCTCGGTTCCCTGCGCGACGAGAGCGGTAACATTCAGCAAAGTTATTTGAATACAAGCATTCAGGCGAGCGAGCCATTTATCTCGAATGTCTCTGATCCTGAGTTCCAAAAACTCGGCGATGACCTAGCCCAGGGCAGTTACGATTCGAAGGAAGAACGCGATGCCATGATGGCGCGCGCGCTTGAACTTTCTCTGGAAGATTCGTTGTTTGTGTGGGTGATCGACCAGAAGACTTATGCGCCCTACGCCAACAATGTGCAGGTTACCTTCGACCTTGCCACCGGACCCGAATCCACGAATGTGGGTCCGTATAACATGCGCTTCAAGGATGAGGAAGGCGGCACCTTGAGGATCGGTACAAACGATCTTTTCACAGAACCATGGAACCCGATTGCCGGTAGCAATTGGATCTGGGATGCGCACGTGATGCGCGCCACCACGATGGGAACTTCGAATATCGGCGGAGGCGGCGGACTGATGGCAGACCCATACACAGGTCTTGCGTATCCTCAACGCATTGCCAGCGCGGAATTGGTCTATAAGGAAGGTTTACCGATCCATCAGAATCTGGATTGGTTGACGGTGACTGCCGTGCCTCAGGTGGACGTCCCTGCCGACGCGTGGATCGACTGGGATGCAACCGAACAGCGATTCGTTACTGTCGGTGAAAAATATCCAGACGGCCTCACCGCCAATGTTAAAAGCGTGGTCGTTTACCCGGATGACCTTTTCGAAACGGTCAAGTGGCACGATGGCAGTCCCATCTCGGTGGGCGATTTCGTGATGAACTTCATTCAGGGCTTCGACCCCGCCAAATCGGAGAGCCCGCTCTACGATGAATCGCTGGCGTTGAGCATCAACGCCGGGTTGGTCGCCTTCAAAGGGTATCGCATTACCTCGACCGATCCATTAACCATCGAGGCGTACACGGATGCGTATCTTTCCGATGCAGAGTTGAACATCGCGCCGTTGTGGCCCCAGTCGGCATTTGGACTTTCCGGTGAGAATAGCTGGCAGATGCTGGCAGTGGGTAATCTGGCGGAGACGGCTGGCGAGATCACATATTCTGAAGATAAAGCTGCGCTGCTCGAAGTGGAGCAAATGAGTTGGGTGGGCGGTCCGAGCCTTGAAGTGCTTGCCAAATATCTCGATCAAGCCGCCGCGGAATCCCACATCCCGTTCGCGCCGACGATGAGTCAGTACGTCACAAAAGAAGAAGCTGACCTGCGTTACTCCAACCTGAAGAAATGGTATGAAGATCATGGTCACTTCTGGGTTGGAACGGGTCCGTATTATCTGGATCAGGTCTTCACAACCGAGAAGTCGCTGGTGTTGAAGAACTTCGCAGAGTTCCCCGATCTCGCGGACCGCTGGGCGCAGTTCAGCGAGCCGAAGAGGGCTACGACTCTGCTCGATGGGCCGGGGCAGGTCAAATCGGGAGATGAAGCGCTCTTCGATGTCACGATCAATTTCAAGGACCAACCGTATCTGCTTTCCGACATCGCGCGCGTGAAATACATCCTGTACGATGCGACCGGCGCGGTGGTATCTGTTGGCGATGCAACGGCTGTTGCGGATGGTCAGTATCAAGTGACGTTGAGCGCGGAGGAAACGGCCAAGCTGCCCACTGGCTCTGCCAGACTCGAAGTGGCGGTGGTACCGATCCCCGTTGCCATCCCATCCTTCACCTCGTTCGATTTTGTAGCGGTGCCTTAAGAATCGCCGCATTGAAACCGCACAGGGGCATCGTACACGATGCCCCTGTGCACCTGTTCCCTGTGAGGTCGCTATGACTGTTGCAACACAACCCGTGTCTGACCCTTCGGTCGCTCCTAAGGTTTCTGCCCGCACGAGCACGTTCGTGCGGGTGGCGCGCTATGTCCTTGTCCGCGTGCTGACACTTTTTGTCACCGTCGTCATCGGTATCTATCTTACGGTCGTGATCGCGAACATGGGTGGATATGTGGACACCATCATGAAGGGGGAGATCCGCGACCGCGTGACCCAAACGATCATCAACAATCCGTCCTACCAAAGTATGGAGCCCGAGGTGCGGCAAAAATTGATCCAGGATTCCATTGCCGCCGAGGAGGAACGGCGGGGACTCAACGTCCCCCTCGCTGTCAGAAACATCCGTTATCTTTCCAACGCGTTGACGTTGAACCTTGGGCGGGCGCATAACATGACCAGCGATTCGGGTTCGAAACAAGTGCGGCTCATTTTGCTCGAACGCCTGCCCGCCACTTTATTGCTCATGGGCATCTCACAATTGTTCCTGTTTTTTTCCAGTATCCTGCTTGCCCTAAACCTTTCGCGCCGCTACGGAAATTTTTGGGACAAATTAGTTGTCACGCTGTCTCCGACATCTGCCGTGCCGCCCTGGTTTTACGGCATCTTTCTTATCTTGATCTTCGCCGCGCTGTTGAAGGTGCTTCCGTTCGGCGGCATGGTCGATTCGCCTCCGCCGTCCAATCCGCTGGATTACTCGCTAAGCCTGCTCAAGCATTTGACACTTCCCACGCTATCGCTGGTGTTGAGTTCGTTCTTCCTCAGCATTTACAACTACCGGACGTTCTTCCTGATCTATTCCAGCGAAGACTACGTGGATATGGCCAAAGCAAAAGGATTGCCTTCACGCGATATAGAGCGGAAGTATATCTTGAGGCCTACCCTGCCCAACATCATCACGAACTTTGCCCTGTTGATCATTACCCTCTGGACAGGTGCGACCATTACCGAGACGGTCTTTTTATGGCCCGGTTTGGGTCGCACATTATTCCAGGCGATCGGCTTGTACGATATTCCCATCATTGTCGGCTCGACGATCATCTACGCCTACATGCTTGCCATGACAGTTTTTCTGCTCGATTTTATTTACTCCCTCGTAGACCCGCGCGTGAAGGTCGGAGGATGAAATGAACGCGATGAAAAACTCGTTTCAAAAATTGTTCTTCTACCCGTCCGCCGTGTTTGGGTTGTTGGTTGTGTTCCTGCTTGTACTGCTGGCGATCTATGCGATGGCGAAGATTCCTTACGATGAGGCGATCCGCCTGTGGCGCGGCGGGGAGGACGTCTGGTATCGAAACCCGAAGTTCGCCGCGCCCGCGTGGATCAATTATTTCTCCTCTGAAAAATACGCCGAGTCATTTGCGGTCAACACCGGCGATGGTAGCCTCGGCAGTGAATTGACGCCGGGCGCGGAGGGAACGTCCACCCTGATCGCAGCTCACAGCTTCGAATTCAACTACGACACTTATCCTCAGGAGATGATCCTGTATTTCACGTCTGCGTACGCGGAGAAGCAGCCGTTCGTTTCGCTCGAATGGCTGACCCCTGACGGGCGTACCGTACGGATCGCGAACATGGCGATCAGCAAGGAATTCACCTATCGAATTGCACAGGATGTAAAACTCAAGGCCCGTCTCAAAACGGAGGATGTCATTGCCTCGCTCTTTTCGGACCCTGAAACCGGTTCGCTCATGAAGGGACAGTATCAACTCCTCATCACCGGCACCACCTTCGAACCCGGTTCAACGATCGACGCTGAATTTGTCTTTCACGGACAAGTCTACGGCTTGGCAGGCACCGATCATGCTCGCCGCGATCTCATACTGCCTCTGTTGTGGGGTGCGCCAGTGGCACTGACGTTCGGCTTGGTCGCGTCGCTGGGCTCGTCCGTCCTCACGATGATCATCGCAGCGGTCGGCACGTGGTACGCCGGCTGGGTGGATGAGTTGATCCAGCGCATCACCGAGATCAACCTGGTGCTGCCGTTTCTGTCGATTCTCATAATGATCGGCACGTTCTACTCGCGCAGTATTTGGGTCATTCTTGGCGCAACCATCGCGCTCTCGATATTTACCGGCGCGATCAAGAGCTTTCGCTCCATCTTTATGCAGGTGAAAGAATCGATGTATATCGAAGCGGCACGCGCGTACGGCGCCAGCGGACCGCGCATTGTCTTTCTTTACCTGATTCCCCGCATGATACCCCTGTTAATTCCGGGGTTGGTCTCCTCCGTGCCAGCCTTTGTTTTCCTTGAGGCATCCCTCGCTGTGCTCGGACTCGGCGATCCGGTCCTGCCGACGTGGGGCAAGATCATTCAGGATGCCAACTCGAACGGCGCGCTCTATCGCGGCTACTATTACTGGATTCTGGAACCGACAGTATTGCTGATGATCACCGGGCTTGGTTTCGCCATGCTTGGCTTCGCTCTGGATCGTATCTTCAACCCGAAATTACGGGAAGTCTAACCATGTCGATGACTCGAACAAAATTACTTCAGATCGAAAATCTGAAACTGCATTTCAAAACGCGTTACGGAGCCGTACAGGCAGTGGATGGCGTTGATTTTGAATTGGACTCCAACCGCGCGGTGGTGATTCTCGGTGAATCGGGATGCGGCAAGAGTTCGCTTGCCAAAGCCATGTTGCGCCTCCTGCCGCGCAATCTGGAGAAATATGAAGGTCGGGTATTCCTGTTAGGAGCGGATGTGATGCAGTATGACGAGGAGGAATTTCGCAAGAACGTCCGCTGGGTGGGTATCTCGCTTGTACCGCAAGCTGCCATGAACGCGCTCAACCCTGTGATTCGTGTCGGCGAGCAGGTCGCCGAACCCGCCATTGTGCATCTAGGTGTGGGCAAGACCGAAGCCGTGGGACTGGTCCGCAAGATGTTCCAACACGTGGGCGTACCGTTGGATTTTGTGGACCGCTATCCCTTCGAGTTGAGCGGCGGGATGCGCCAACGCGTCGCGCTCGCCATGGCGCTCGTCACCAGCCCCAGCCTGATCGTCCTGGATGAACCGACCTCCGCCCTCGACCTGCTGACACAAGCCAACATCATGAACGTGTTGAAACGCATCAAGCATGAACTTGGCACATCCTTTATTCTGATCACGCACGATATTGCCACTTCCAGCGAGCTGGCCGATGAAGTGGCCATCATGTACGCGGGTCAGATCGTGGAAACGGGTCACGCGCGCGACTTTTTCCCCGCGCCGCTTCATCCGTATTCGCAGATGTTGATGGCGAGTGTGCCGCGCCTACGGAGCGATTCAGACCCGATGTTCATCACAGGGCAGCCACCGAGCCTGCTGAATCCACCGAAGGGCTGCCGCTTTGCGGCGCGTTGCCCGTATCGTTTTGAGAAGTGCGAAGAAGAGCCTCCGATGTTCGGCAGGAATGGACGCAAGGTCAAATGTTGGTTGCACGCATAGGAGAAACGATGATCACGGACTTACGAGAGGCTATCATGAGCACACAAAACATTCACGGACCCCGGCTTTTGCTCTCCATAAAGGACTTGCATGTATGGTACGAATTGCGCCGATTCGGTTTCGGTCACGCCGGGTACGTCAAAGCGGTGGATGGCGTCAGTTTCGATCTGGCCGAAGGGGAAACGGTGGCAGTTGTCGGTGAGAGTGGATGCGGCAAGTCCAGTTTGATGAAAACCATTTTAGGGTTGAACATCCCAACCAGCGGCCAGGTCATCTTTGATGGAGTGGATCTCGCATCGTTCAAAGGGAACGACCTGCGCGATTATCGTTTCAAGATCGGTTACGTACAACAGGACCCGTACGGCGCCCTGCCGCCATTCATGAGCGTGCAGAAGATCCTGGATGAACCGTTGATCATCAGCGGCATGAGAAATGCTCAAGAACGCCTTGAGCGTATTCGAACGGTCATGACGGAGGTGAAACTGCATCCAGTGGATGAGTATCTGCCGAAATTTCCACACACATTGAGCGGCGGGCAACAACAACGCATTGTGATCGCGCGCGCGATGCTGCGCGAACCGAAACTGATCGTTGCCGATGAACCTGTTTCCATGCTCGATGCTTCTGTGCGCGTGGAAATCCTAAAACTAATGCGCGCCTTGCAGGAGTCGCATGGGCTTTCGGTGATCTATATCACGCACGATCTTTCCACCGTGAAATATTTTTCGGCGCGCATCTTTGTGATGTACGCGGGCAACCTGATCGAAAAAGGAGATACGCGTCGACTGCTCGAGAATCCCTTGCACCCGTATACGCACGCGCTGCTTGCCGCCACCTCCGATCCCGATGCGCGCAACGCCGAGTCGTTCAAGGAGGTGCCGCCCGGCGAGCCGCCGAGTCTGGTGAACCCACCGCTGGGATGCCGCTTTCATCCGCGTTGTTCGAAAGCCATGGCGGGGTTGTGCGACGAAAAAGAACCGATCGAATTTGAGCCTGAGCCGAATCACTTTGTAGCTTGCTGGTTGTATCAACCCCAATGAGATCTCCCCGCTTTCTTCTCGCAGCCGGCGTCTTCCTTATGCTGCTCGGTATTGCCCTGCCTTTTCTGATGATCGTTCAAGTGTTGGAATCAACGTTCTTCCTGAATTTCTTTTCCTGGGGCGCGTCGGTGACGGGACTTTCGCTTGGCACCATTGGCTTTGCCATGTTTTCAACGACCAGAAAGAATTAATCAAAAAAGCGATGCGGCAACGCATCGCTTTTTTGATTCGATATATTCCCTACTTCAGGGTACGGACAAACGCGATCACCTGCCAGATCTGATCCTCGGTGAGGATGCCTGCCCACGGGGCCATCGATGTGCCGGGAGATCCGGTATTTATGCGCCAGAACAAATAATCGTCTTCGACATTCGGCACAAAATCGGATAGATTTCGCGGTTTCGGATCGAGCGCCGCGCCCGCGGGACCATCACCGCGTCCCTGAGGTCCGTGGCATGGCTCGCAGTTGACCTGGAACACTTTTGCCCCGTCGGTCGCCGCGTCCGCGCCGAGAGGATTGGTCTTTCCAGCAAATTCTGCAGGGACAGTTACGAGGGTGGGTGTTGCATCCGCCTGCGAACCGCCGCAGGCTGTGAGGATCACCGCACCGATGGCGAGCAATACGAACAACGTTTTCTTCATCTACATTCCTCCGAGAACATCATTTTGGATAAATTGTATGAGATTTGCACGAATGTCAAAGTGACAATTGTTACCCTCGGGGCATGACCATCGTCTGTTTGTTTGGGCGGCGAGGATGCTGGAATGGAGGATTCAAGCGTCAATTCGGACACGATGC
>CAZFDL010000013.1:17150-29044 GCA_964517905.1 uncultured Anaerolinea sp.
GATGCTGGAATGGAGGATTCAAGCGTCAATTCGGACACGATGCGAAGTTTCATAAAAAGACCCTTTTTTATCCAATACTGACATATGTCATATCCCATCCTGTGACATTTATCACATTTATTTTGCGTCTCGCAATGCTATCATGATTCAAATTTTCAGGCTCTGAAGATTCACATTTCCATTCACGGAAGGAGAGCGCCATGTCCAAGAAGGAAAAGCCCGAGAACGAGCCCATCGCTCGGGGTCAGAAGATATTCGATAACATCTGGTTGTTGTTCCTGCTTTCACTGCTCATCAGCACGTTGATCTACAACGTGTGGGGGATCATGGATCTGTTGAGCGTTCCACCGGCGCCGTAACCGAAACTCACGAAAGGAGAATCAGATCATGTTAGCACCTGAACGAAACTGGTGGAAGCCGATGGGTCGCCTTGAAAAAACGTGGCTCACGGTGGCTTTGGTGTGGTGTATCTTCCTTACCATTATGATGCCTCTCTGGTATTACATGGGGAAGCAGAACGTGCCGACGGAAACCTATCGCACGACGCCACAGAAGTTCGCGGCGTCTGTGAACGAGTTTGTTGCGAAATATCAGGTGGGGGAGGAGAACAGCATCCCCGTGGTCGCGCCGCCGCCCGGCAGTGATGTGTACCTGCGCGCCAGCGCATGGCAGTGGTATCCCATTTTGCAATTGGAAAAAGGACAGGAATACCGCCTGCACATTTCCTCGATGGATTACCAGCATGGGTTCTCGCTCCAGCCGGTGAATATCAATTTGCAGGTTTTGCCGGGCTACGATTACGTGGCGACGATCACGCCGACCACGAGCGGCGAATTCACCATAGTCTGTAATGAATATTGTTATCTTGGCCACCACACCATGGTGGGCAAGATCATCGTGAAATAGAAGGAGAAGCCATGGGAACCCTTGCCCCAACTTTCCCCTGGGCGAAAGACGCGAAGGATGATTATCGCGAATGCCCGGTGACCACACTCAAAGTAGATATGCACGCCGAACGCCTCATCATTGCCAACGCGGTGATGGCGGTGGTTACCCTGACGATCGGCGGCATCGCCGCGCTGTTGATCGCGTTGACCCGCTGGCAGGCGGTTCATCTTCTGGACGCGACCTGGTTCTACCGCCTCTTGACGTTGCACGGCATAGACATGCTCGTGGCGTGGGTTGTTTTCTTTGAGATGGCAGGTTTGCACTTCGGCTCGACCGTGCTATTGAACGCGCGTCATGCCGCGCCCAAGACAGCCTGGTTCGCCTTCATCCTCATGGCAGTGGGCGGCTTGATGGCTAACTTCGTGGTGCTGTTCGACCCGCGGAACACGGTGACATTCACTGCCTATGTTCCGCTCAAGGCCAGCCCGGCGTTCTACCTGAGCTACATCCTGTTCGCGGTCGGTGCGTTGATCGCCACGATCACGTTCTTCATTAATATCGTTGTTGCGAAGCGTGAAGGACGCGTCGAAGGCTCGCTCCCGCTGGTTGTCTTCGGTCTGATGACCGCCGCGATCCTGGCTGTGTATACCCTGCTTCAAGGCGCGGTGGCGATCGTTCCTGCGTTCCTCTGGTCGTTGGGCGTGATCCAGTATTATGACCCCGGTATCTACCGCAACTTCTTTTGGGGTTTCGGGCACCCCGCACAACAGGTCAACCTGGCTGCAATGGTAGCCATTTGGTATTCGCTCGCGCAGATGACCGTCGGCGTCCGCCCGCTCAACGAAAAATTCTCCCGCCTGGCTTTCATCCTCTACCTGTTCTTCATCAACCTCGGTTCGGCGCATCACCTGCTGGTTGACCCCGGTCTTTCATTTGCATGGAAGTCGGTGAACACCTCCTACGCAATGTATCTGGCTGTGCTGGGTTCGTTGATGCACGCGTTCTCGATCCCCGCCGCAATAGAAGTTGCCTTGCGCGCCAAAGGTTACCGAAAAGGCTTGTTCGGCTGGCTGCGTAACGGACCCTGGAATGAACCGGGCTTCGGCGCGTTGGTGGTTTCGATGGTGCTGTTCGGCTGGATCGGCGGCATCACCGGCGTCACCATCGGCACCGAGCAGATCAATATGCTCGTCCACAACACCCTGCGTCTGCCGGGTCACTTCCATGCCACCGTGGTAGGCGGCGCAACGACCGCCTTCATGGGCTTCACCTACTACGTGATCCCGCTGATCTTCCGCAAGGAACTCAAGCTCAAGAAGTGGGCGGTCTGGCAACCGTATGTGTTCGGCGGCGGCACGGCTCTCGTTTCGCTGGGCATGATCACCAGCGGTCTACAGGGTGTATCGCGCCGCAATTGGGATATTACCTTCGCGGGTGTCGTCCCCGGCACTGTGGATCTCACGCTTGCGATCTTCGGCATCGGCGCGCTCATCGCGGTGGCAGGCGGCATCATGTACGTGACCGTTGTGCTGGCTTCCATTCTCACCGGTCCACGCCTCGAAGCGAGCAACTTGCTCCTCGTCTCTGGCACGAACAACCCACTGCTTGAATCCACCAAGTTGACCGACCATGACCTGGAGGACAAACAGAATCAACCCCGCGGCACGCTCGTATTGGTCTTTGCGTTCCTGGCCTGGTTTGCAACATACTATCTTGCCAACTGGTGGCTGCTCGGGCGCACGTGGTTCATCCGATAGTTTGATACAAAAGACTTCGGAGGTCGAAAGACTTCCGAAGTCTTTCTCATGATTATTTGTACATTTACGGTAAACAATGTTGGCTTCGTTGCTGTTGGGTTTGCTGGGCAGTCTCGGTCACTGCGTGGGGATGTGCAGTGCCGTTGTGATTCTCTTCGACCGCCAGCCCGTGTTTCAAAACAGATTCGCGTGGGTGCTGGCACATGCGGGGCGGGTCACCACGTACACCGTACTCGGACTCGTCTTTGGCGGTTTCGGTCAAACCCTCCGGACGTTCGACGATTTGCAGGCTGGGCTTTCGATCCTCTTCGCCGTCACGGCGTTCTACTTGGCCTCGGCATTCATTGGATTAACACCCTCTCCCGAACTTCTATTCTCTTCGTTGACCCAACGCTGGGGACGCGCCATCCGCGCTTTCAAATCCGCTACGCTCCCGGCCTCCTACCTGCTCGGCGCTCTATGGGGACTTCTCCCCTGTGGCTTGGTCCTCACCGCGCTGGTGACGGCGATCGCATCCGAATCGGCGGTTAATGGCGCGTTGAACATGTTTGTTTTTGGCATCGCCACCATCCCAAGTTTATTTGCGGTGAAGTGGCTTGCAAACAGAGCCGGCATGCGCACATGGTCGCGCGGACTCGCCGCCCTCGTAATGATGTTCTTTGGTTTTCAATTCGCGATGCGTGGTTTCGCCATGCTGGGAATCGTCGAGCACTTCATGATCGGAGAAGTGGTGTTGTGGTGATGTGTGCTACTACACAGTTGAACCCGAACACGAGAAAACACGCATTTCATCACTGCTAATACTCCTCAGCCAACCATGCAACTAACCAGCTATCCAACCACACAACTGCTTTCCACCTGCTCCCTCTGCGGGTTGACGACCCTCCATCCCCTTACCAATGACGCGGGCGATGTGTTTTGCTGTCCATCGTGCAGGGAAGTAGCGGCGTTGCTTGCGGAGACCCCATTAACTCCGGTTGCGAGAAGTGCGAATAAGGAAAACGCTGAAACTATCACCCTCGCTCTTAGCGGGATGTGGTGCTCCTCTTGTGCGTGGCTGGTGAGTGAACAACTCAGGCGCACAAAAGGCGTCGTCAAGGCAGAGACAAGTTTTATTCAACAACAAACCAACATTGTCTTCGATCACGCGATTACCAATCCCAAATTGCTCAAAAAACGGATTCATTCGATCGGTTATCGAGCGACACTACCAGATGAAAAACCATATGATGAAGAGGAATCGTTTTTCACCAGTTTACTGATTGGCGGTGTGATGGTTCTGCACGACATGATCGTGGGGGCAGGCATTTACGCGCGCGAGATCTTCGGCTGGGCCACACCCGAATCGCAGCCGCTGGTGGATTTCTTTCAAGTGATGATGCTGGTCTCGAGTCTCCCGGTGCTGATCTTGCTCGGATTGCCGATCCTTCGCGCAGGTTTCGCGAGTCTCTTGCGCGGGCAGCCCAACATCCACTCACTGATCATGATCGGCACGTTCTCCGCGTTTGGGTTATCGGTTCGCAATCTGATCGTCGGTCATGGCGGTTTGTATTTCGACACGGCAACCATGCTTATATTTTTGATCTCGATCGGGCGCTGGCTTGAAATGCAGGCGCATAAATCCAGCAATAGCGCCGTATTGAAACTGCTCGAACAGATTCCCGAAACTGCAACCGTGGTTACGAGTGAAGTCGACAAGGAAGTGAGCGCACTTGAACTCAAGCCTGGCATGCGGGTCCGGGTCAGACCCGGTGAGCGTTTCCCGGTGGACGGTTTGATCGCCGTGGGTGAGGGCGATGTGGATGAATCTCTGCTCACAGGCGAGCCTACGCCTGCAACCCATCGTGGTGGTGACATGGTGAAGGCTGGGACGATCAATATCGATGGCAGTTTTGAAGTCATCGCAACGGCTGTCGGCGATGCGACCACCGCCGGCCAGATCGGGCGTTTGCTCCATGAAGCGCTGTGGACGCGCTCGCCGCTCGAACGGATGGTGGACAAACTCTCCGCGTGGATGACCCCCGCCGCGCTCACGCTGGCCGGCATCGCATTTTTGGTCTGGAGCCAAATAGGCGGCGCAGAGAAAGGGTTGATCGTTGCGCTGTCTGTTCTGCTGATCGCCTGCCCGTGCGCGCTGGGGTTGGCGACTCCTCTCACGTTGTGGCTCTCGTTGGAACGTGCCGCAGCCTCAGGGGTCATCCTCCGCAGCACAGCCGCGCTGGAACGACTGGCGAAGGTGAATCACGTGTATTTCGACAAGACCGGTACACTCACGCAACTGCCGATGAAGGTTCAGGGTATTTTTGTAATGAATGTTGAGGGGGAGCAGAAAGTGGAAAGTGGAAAGAAGTTTCTTCAGACCATTGCCTCCATAGAAAACGATTCCGAACACCCGCTCGCGAGGGCGATTGTCGAATACGCCAAAGCGAATCAAATCGAACTAATCAAACCCGAATCCTTCAAAGCGATTCCTGCCTTTGGTGTCGTGGGCAAATTACCAAGTGCGAATTACCTTTTACCAATCGCAATTGGCTCGGCGCGGCACATGTCCGCCGAAGGGTTGGAAATGCCGAAGAATATCCGCGAACAAGCCGAAACGTGGAAAGAAGCGGGGCATGTCGTTGTCTACGCCGGGTGGCAGGGACAGGTGAAGGGCATCCTGGCTCTCGGCGAAACCGTCCGTGCGGAGGTGAAGGATGTTCTCGACCAATTGCGATCCCGCGGACTGAATCTCGGCGTGTTGACCGGGGACGAAACCCGGGCGGGCGACCGCTGGCAGAACGCTTTGGGAATCCCGGTGCAAGCCGCGCTCACGCCCGATGAAAAAATGAAACGACTGGCCGAAAATGCCGCCATGGTTGGCGACGGAATCAACGACGGACCCGCGCTTGCCTCGGCGACCGTGGGACTGGCGATGAATCACGGCGCCGATGTCGCCCGTACCGCATCGGACATCGTGTTGATGCGTGATGATCTACGGGTCATCCCGTGGCTGTTCGATCTCTCACGCGAGTCTATGAAACGCGTCAAACAGAATCTTGGCTGGGCTGTGATTTACAACCTCATCGGCGTGGTGTTGGCGATGGCAGGCTTGTTACAACCCGTCTTTTCGGCGTTTGCCATGGTGGCGAGCAGTATCTTCGTCACAACGAACGCGATGCGGATGAATAAGTTTCCGTTGCTGGATAACACGGTGATCGAGTAGTCCTGAGCGAAGCCGGCGCGCAATGACTGTCGAAGCGGTCGCGAAGACATTGGCCGTATCGAGATCACCGATACACAGAGGAACGGTTGTTACAAAATTATTCTTGAAACTGGTGGTTTCGGTATGGGCGAGACGCTTCGACTTCGTTCGTCGCAAAGAGCGCTCCTCACTCGGCTCAGCGCGAATCCGCCCCACTCGACCACCAAAAAAATAAGGAACCGATGACCAGAAAACTCTACACTGAAAGACGCTTCATGCGCACGCTCGAAAAGGGCTGGATCTCGATCGAAGGCGCCATCAGCCGGTTTGCAAGATCGGATTTCAATCCATTCCATCATCTCGGCACGCTCACGATCTTCATGCTGGTTGTGTTGATCGTCACGGGCGTATACCTCACGCTCCTCTATCGTCCGGGTGCAGAGGCAGCCTACGCCACGATCGAAAAGATCAGCTCCACGTGGTACGGGGCGTTGATCCGCAGTGTACATCGGTATGCGTCTGACGCGATGATCATCCTCATTATCCTGCACCTGTGCCGCATGTTCGTCAGCGATCGGTTCTGGGGTCAGCGCTGGCTGGCGTGGACGAGCGGCTGGATCATGCTGGCGATGGTATGGCTGGCTGGCACGTTCGGCTACTGGCTGGTGTGGGATGAGCGCGCACAGTGGATGACCGAATTCATGATGCAAACCGTCGCGGGTTCATCGGGTCTCACCTACATTGCCACCGACATCGAATCGCGTACGTTTTCGAACTTCGTTATCATCCTGTTCCTGCACGTCTTCGTGCCGATCATCACCTTCTTCTTTATCAACATTCACAGCCTGCGTCTCTCGCGTACCCGCTGGTGGACTCCGCGCTGGGCGGCGATCCAGGCATTGGTCGGGCTCGTCGTTCTTTCGCTCCTCAAGCCCGCCATTTCGTACGAGCCCGCCGACCTCAGCCGGATGGTGGACTCGGTGCCCGTGGACAGCCTCTATCTCCTCCTGCTGCCGCTGACGGACATGTGGGGGAACATCATCTTCTGGGGATTGGCGGTTCTTCTCGTGGGAAGCCTGTTTCTCCTCCCGTGGCTTTTCCCCGGCCGCGATCTCGGTCCGGCGGTCGTCACCGACGACAAATGTACCGGCTGTGTGTTGTGCTACACCGATTGTCCGTACGATGCGATCCGCATGGCGGAGCGGAACGATAATTCGGGTTACCAGAAACTTGCGATCATCAATCCAAGCCAGTGCACCGCCTGCGGAATCTGCGTGGGATCGTGCCCGGTCGACGCGCTGCACTTGAAGGGCGGCTATCATGGCGAGCAGGTATTCGGAGTGGTAAAAGGCGCGGTGAAGCGGGAAATGAAGGACGGGCGTCCTGTGACCGTGTTGTTCACCAATCAACGCACCCAGACGCTGGGCGGCGTGCCCGCGAAATTAAGCGTCGATGAAGCGAAAGCCGCGGTGGGCGTGACAGCCTGGGGTGGGGGAGACGCGGCGCGCGTCATCACAGCGGTTCTGCCGAGCATTGGCGCCGTCAACGTTGACTGGATCAAGTCGCTGCAAAACGAGGGGGTCCGCGATGTCGTCCTTTTGTCTTCTCCGTTCGATGACAACCCGAACCGTGAGGATGCCTATTCGATCTTAAACCGCCTGCACCTGCGCCCCGCGCTGGTGACGAAAGGATTGCATTGGCTGGAGGCGACCCCGACCGATCCAAAACCTGTGGAGGAATTCCTCGATCGTTTGCACAGCGACGCCGGTCAGAGAGAGAAGCGCGCGCCGACCCTGCCGAAGGTGAAAGACCGCAACCGTCTGGTGCCTTCGGTCGTTGGGGGTTTGATCGGAACGGTCTTGTTGTTGGGATTGTTTGCGATCGCCCTGCCATTGGATGTTCGCGCAGGCATGGCGGCGGCGGATCAATCTGCCCTGCGCATTGCGGTGGATGCGAGGGGAAAAGTTGAGCTGTCCGAAATACCGGAGGGCATCGTCCTGCCCGAAGGCGCGGACCCGGCGAAGATCTTCGGCGGCACGCACTTCCCGATGAGCGTACGCGTCCTCATCGACGGCGAAACCGTATTGGACGACAGCTTCGAGCCGAGCGGTGTCAGCGGCAACGGTCGCATCGCGGCGCTTGAGTTCCTTGAAGTGGAAACCGGCATCCGTCTCGTGGAGGTTTTCATCAAGGACGACTCGGATGAATTCCGTTTGGTATTTTCAGGCGAAGTGAATTTTGAAAAAGGGAAGATCAGTATTCTGGCGTACGATGAAAAGACGGATACATTTATATTGAGGTGACCCCCTCCGTCACTTTGTGAAAAATCCCTCCCCCATTTTCCGGCATCCTGTAGTGGGAAAATGGGGGAGCTTGACCGGGGGTTATTTCCTGCGGTACATCAAAAAGAACACGGCAAGAATAATCACGAGCACCACAAACGGGAACCACGTCAGGCGGGCGCGTTCCTCGAGTGCGGCGCGAAACGGCTCCTCCGCAGAGGGGTTGGCGGTATACCATTTCTTGTCGTACTCCGATGAACCATCCACCAAACCGTCGTAGTACACAAACCCGGTATATGGATAGTAATGCAACAAATCGAACGGTACATCCTTGTTGTTTTCAACGTGAATGCGGATGACCTGATAGCCCTCGCCCGGGTCGGGGGGAGCATCAATGGCGCCCTTCAAAAAATCGGCGAAAGCGAAGAAATCTTCCGTCAGGGCCGGGTTGGTTAAGGTGAGTTCCCCGGTGAGCCCGGGTCCCTTCACGGAAAGGTAGGTGAAATTCCCTTTGGCAAAAACGAGCGAGGCCGAGAATACGGTGAAGAGGGCAAGAATGAGTAAAGCGGATCTTTTCATCATTAGGCAGCCTTTGCGTCCAATGCTCTGAAGCGGTGGATGAAATACACGCCCAGCCCGAACAATCCTATGGCGGTGGCTTGATGGAGCAGGGCGATCACGATATTCACAAACGATAAAATGGTGATTATGCCGAGGGTGATCTGCAACCCGACCGCCGCGACCAGCCACAGCAATCCATTCTTAATTTCACCGTGATAGTTTTGCTTTCGAGCGGCGAAGAACATCCACGCGGCGGCAAACAACACCAGCCACGCCAACCACCGATGGATAAAGACGATGGTCTGCGGTGTTTCAACGAAGTTAACCAGGGAATTGAACAGGTTCGGGGGAATGAGTTTGCCGAACATCAAAGGCCACGTGCTCGAAACGTGCCCGGCTTTGAGACCGGCGGTCATCCCGCCATAGGCGATCTGCAGGATCAGCACCGAAAAATACGCAAGTGCAAGTTTGGAGGGGGATGACCACTTTGATTTATTGCCCGGAGGTGGAAAGCCGTATTTGTGACCCAGGGCTGTCCACAGCGCCAGGCCAAGCAAGATCAGTGCGAGCAAGAGGTGGATGGTCAAGTTGAAGTGGCTCACGGCAGGGCGGTCAACGAGTCCGCTGGCGACCATGATCCAGCCGGCGAGTGCCTGGGAGATGAAGAGCATTCCCATCACGAAGTAGATTCCAAATTCCTTCCATGGGATGACTTTCTTAAACAGGAAATAGAACACCGGGATGGCGTATGCCAAACCTGCCAGGCGTGCGACCAGCCGGTGGATCCATTCGATGTAGAAGATCTCTTGATATTCTGCGAGCGTCATCCCCGTGTTGACCTTTAGGTATTCGGGAGTTTGCTGGTATTTGGCAAATTCCTCCTGCCAGGCTTGTTCACCAACGGGCGGCATCACCCCGCTGATGGGATTCCACTCGACGATGGAAAGCCCGGAACGGGTGAGGCGGACGAATCCACCGAAGACGATGAGGAAGGCCACAACGAAAGAGAAAAAGATAAGCCAATTCATCACGGCGCGGTTCTGTGTTTGAGGCATGAGGTTCTCCGAAGTTTAGTGTGTTGACGATTATAGCATCGGCCTGTGAGAGGCTGATGAGCAGAGCCAGTGCGCGCTTCGAAGGATACAAAAAAATCCCGCCTCGTTGCGGGGCGGGGTGATTTCACTGCTGGACCTGACTCAAAAGTTGACGATATTGCTCCGAATTTGGCGGGTTGAGCAACAAGATCTGGTTGATGACAACCATCGCTTCCTCTTTTTTGCCGACCGTGAGAAGCGAATCGGCCAGGGTATCGAGTTGTTGGATGGCATCTTCGACGCGCCCCGCTTGTTGATATGCCCCTGCCAGCGCGCGTTTGAGGATGGGGTCATCCGGCCGGTCGGTGATGAGGTCCTCGAGGAAGGGGACCATCTGTGCCTCGTGGTTGCCCGACTGCAAATAGGAAAGATAACTTTCGATCTCGGCATTTGCCTGCGCGGGTTGACCCAACTTGAAGCTGAGATCGATCAAATTCTTGCGGACAGTTTCGTCGTCGGGGCGAAGCGTGCGGATCTGTTCGTACACGCGGACGGCTTGTTTCCAATCCAGCCGTTGCATATCGATATCTGCCATGCGTTGCAGGATGTGAACGTTCCAGGTGCGGTCCGCGTTGAACTGTTGGACGACGCGCAGAGCGGTGGTGTAGGTCTTGCGCGCCATATCGAGTTCGGCGAGCCGATAGTACAGGTCTGCGAGTTCGATGTATTCGCGGATCGCATCGTCCACCTGCCCGCGCGAAACAAGCTGGTCGATCAGTTTCGTGCGCGCGGACATGTCCATGGGCGCGAGTTGCACCACGCGCCGCAGCATCTTGGCCGATTGCGCCGTTTCACCGCGCACGCTGTAAGCCTGTGCGATGGTCATATACTTTGCGATGGCTTCCTGCGTATGGTTCTCGCGGACGAGCAGTTCGCCCATCAATATATGCAGGGGTAAATAGGTCGGGGCGGAGGCAAGCGCGTGATAGGCCTCCTCCATTGCCGTGCGGAGCTGCCCCGCGCGCGCCAGATGATGCACGTGATTGATTGCCTCCAGGACTGCGCTCGACTGCGCCTGCATGAGAACTTCCGCCAGCGGCATCGGCATGTCGCTTGCGTTCGAGCGCTGCATTTCCTCGCGGGCTTTGTGCAGGTGATCGCGCCAGTTCTTGCGCATCAACATGTCGTTGATGTTGTCACACAAGCGTTTGAGCTGTTCCTCGTCTGTGACGGATGCCTGCGCTTCGATGAGCGGCTCATACGTTTGGCGAATCTCGTCGGCTTGTTCGGAGGGTGCCACCATCGAATCGGCGATCTTCAACGCTTCGAGATATTCAATGGACGCGGGACCCAGCCGTCCGAGCTTATAGTTGATCTGCCCCAGCAACAGGCGCGCGCCCAGCGCAAAGTCGTTGTGTTTGACGGCGTGCTGCAATTGCCGAATCGCCGATTCGTGCCGGTCGATCTTCGAGCGGATCAATCCCAGGTTGAAGAACAACGCGGGATGGTTGAAACCGGCCTCGAGCGCGTGTTCGAGTTCCTCGGCGGCTTGCGCGTCGTTGCCCTTCGTCTGCGAGTCGATCGCCTGACCGAGATGCAGGACGACTTTTGTTTGTTCGGACTGCTGCATCGAAAGTTGACCGGTACCACGCATGAGGGCTTGCAGGCCGCGCCGTTGTTGAACCGCCGCGCCGTCGTCGCTGGAATATTCAAAGAGAATTTCGGCAAGGCGCGTCAAGGCATTCTGCCGCGCTTCTGCGATCGGGTCGAGTCCCGAATCGGTTTCCTTCTTGCGCACGTCCAGTTGTTTGACCTGCGCCATCGCGATCGGTCCCGTCCCACCCTTGGGGCGCAGGGGTTTGGGCAACAATTGTCCTGAACGAAGGAGCGTCTGCGCTTGTTTGGCTTCCGCGCTTTCGGGCAGGATCTGCAAAGCCCGGTTGATGAGTTCGTTGGTCTTTTCCACGTTGCCTGTGCGTTGCACCAGGCTGGCCACGTTGATGTACTGAACAACCGCTTGAGGTTTGTGCCCGAGGCGCTCGTGCGCAAGCGCGAGGCGTGAATGTGCCACCAAATTCTCAGGGTCGAGAGAGGTGACGCGCACCCAGTTCTCGATGGCTTTGTCCACGTCGCGCTGGTTGAGGAAAAGTTCGGCGGCGCGCGTGGCGGCGTCGATGGCTTCTTTGAG
>CAZFDL010000014.1:0-27561 GCA_964517905.1 uncultured Anaerolinea sp.
CCGCTGAAGACATCCCTGCGCAACACAATCATGGTCTCGTCGTCCACGACTGGCCTGTGATGATCGGTGTAGGTGAACGCGTCCGTTACGTGGGAGATGCGCTCGCGATCGTTGCCGCGGAAACGCAGAAGATCGCCGATGAGGCGTCTGCGCTGATCGAAGCGGAGTTCGATCTCCAGCCCGTGATCACAAATCCGGTGCAGGCGCGCCAGGAGGGCGTCCCGCAACTCCACGAAAACGGAAACCTGCTCAAGCACATCAAGGTGCGCAAGGGTGATATGGAAAAGGGCTTTGCCGACGCGGAGGTGATCCTTGAGCATACGTTCCACACACCGATGTATGACCACGCGTTCATCGAGCCTGAATGCAGTATCGGTGTGCCGCAGGCAGATGGCCGCATGGAGATTTATTGCGGCTCGCAGATCCCGTACCAGGACCGTGAGCAGGTGGCTCGGGCGATGGGTTGGGACGAGTCGCGTGTGCGCATCGTCGGGCAGTTGATGGGCGGCGGGTTCGGCGGCAAGGAAGATATTATGGGGCAGATCCATGTGGCCATGTTGGCGGATGTGACGCGGCGACCCGTGAAATTATTGTTCGACCGACACGAAAGTTTGCTTGTGCATCCGAAACGGCATGCCACGCAGATCCGCGTGAAGATCGGCGCAAAGAAAAATGGGCGTATCGTGGCGTGCGAGTCGGAGCTGTATGGTGATACGGGTGCATATGCGTCGCTCGGCGAAAAGGTGATGACCCGTGCCACCACGCACTCGGCGGGTCCGTACGACATCGAACATGTGCGCGCCGATTGTTACGCCATGTATACGAACAATCCGCCTGCAGGTGCCTTCCGCGGCTTCGGCGTGACCCAATCTGCCTTTGCGGTCGAGTCGATGATGGATATGCTCGCTGAGAAATTGAACATTCATCCGATCGAACTGCGACGGATGAATGCCTTACATGTTGGAAGTATTACGAATACAGGACAGCTCTTACGCGAGTCAGTTGGGCTCATGGAATGTATCGATAAGGTCTCAAGTGCCATGTGTCAGGTGTCTGGTTTGTCACAGGAAGAATTATTCGAAGCACATGTGACATCCGACAAGCCCCACCTGGTACGGTCGTGGGGTTTTGCCGCCGGTTACAAGAATACTGGACTTGGCGGAGGCGCACCGGATAAAGCCGGAGCAGACGTGGAACTTTATGCCGATGGCACCTTTCAGGTGCGCAGTTCCTCGGCTGAAATGGGGCAAGGATTGGTCACGGTCATGCGCCTGGTGGTGGCGGAGGAAATGGCGGTGCCGCCCGAGCAGGTTAAGGTATTGGTGATGGATACAGATCTGGCGCCGAACGGCGGTCCGACCACCGCTTCGCGGCAAACCTACGTAACCGGCAATGCCTCGCGCTATGCCGCCAGGACGTTGCGAGATGAGATCACCGCTGTGATGGCAGAAAAATATGACGTTCGCCCCGAGCAGATCCGCTTCGAGAACGGTATTGTCTACGTAAATGGACATTCTCTGAACTATGCAGAGATCTACAAGGAAATGAGCACACTTGGAAAACAGCCGCGCGTCCGCTATGAATATGAAGCGCCCAAGACGCAGCCGCTCGGAACCGGCGGCGATATGCACTTCGCCTTTTCGTTCGGTGTCCAAGCCGCCGAAGTGGAAGTGAATAAGTTAACGGGTGAAGTGCTTGTGCTCAGAGTCGTCTCTGCCAACGACGTGGGCATGGCGGTCAATCCGCTCGGCTTGCAGGGACAGGTCGAAGGCGGCGTAATGATGGGGCTCGGCAACTGTCTCACCGAGGAGTTCATCGTCGAGGATGGCAATGTGGTCACTGACCATTTGGCGCGCTATCGCGTACCCGGTATCATGCTCACACCGGAGATCATATCCATTATCGTGGAGCATCCCACCGCGGAAGGTCCCTACGGCGCGAAGGGGGTGGGCGAGATGTGCAGTATCCCCACCACGCCCGCGATCACGAATGCGATCTATAACGCGGTCGGTGTGAGGATCGATAAGTTACCTGTGGATCAGGAGATGATCGCAAGGGAGATTTGGGAACGAGAAAGAAACATGTAATAGTTGATATCAAGAAAGGGCTCTCAAGGTTCAAGCCTGAGAGTCCTTTTTTTGCGCTCTTCCATATCGGGTAAAATCAATCCATGCCCAAATTCCTCGGCTATCGCTGTTCCCTGTGCAACACGGAATATTCTCCCACGGAGGCTGTCTACACTTGCCCGAAAGATGGCGGGAATCTCGATGTGATCCTTGATTATGATTCCATCAAGACCAAGTACCAGCCAGAAGATATACTCTCGCGGCACGACCCCTCCCTGTGGAGGTATTTGCCTCTCCTGCCGGTCGATGAGCCCGCGGGCGAAGCCACTCCGCTCCATGCGGCAGGCGGGACGCCTGTATTCAAATTAAGCTCTCTTGCAAAAAAGCACGGATTGCAGAACCTGTGGCTGAAGGATGAGTCGCGCAACCCGACCGCTTCGTTCAAGGATCGAGCCAGCGCAATCGTCGTGACCCGTGCGCGCGAGATCGGCGCGGAGATCGTGGTTACCGCCTCGACCGGAAATGCTGGCGCGGCGCTCGCAGGGATGTCTGCCGCGGTGGGGCAGAAGGCGATCATTTTCGCGCCTAAATCCGCTCCACAGGCAAAGGTGGCGCAGTTACTCATCTTCGGTGCGAAAGTGATTCTGGTGGACGGTACGTATGACGATGCATTCGACCTCACCGTGAAATGTGCGCACGAGTTCGGCTGGTATTGCCGCAACACGGGCTACAATCCGTTCACGGCGGAGGGGAAGAAGACTGCCGCATTCGAGATCTGGGAATGGTGGCAGAACGCGCATGCCAAGTGGCACGACGAATTCGGCGAGGGACTCGATCATCCGCCGCTCACGATCTTTGTCTCGGTCGGTGACGGGAATATCATTTCAGGGATTCACAAGGGCTTCAAAGACCTCGTTCAACTCGGTTGGATGCCGCGCGTGCCGCGAATCATCGGCGTGCAGGCAGAGGGTTCCGCCGCGATCTCGAACGCGTTCCATGCGAATACAGAAACGATTCAACCCATATCCGCGAATACCCTTGCGGATTCGATCTCGGTGGATCTGCCGCGCGATGCCGTGCGAGCTGTGCGCGCCGCGAAGGAAACGGGCGGCACTTACGTTAACGTCTCGGATGCAGAGATCCTCCAAGCCATCGCAGAACTCGGCAGCGTAGGTGTCTTTGCCGAGCCCGCGGGGGCGGCGGCCTATGCCGGTATGGTCAAGGCATCAGCCTCCCAGGTGGTCGGAAGCGAAGATCCCATCCTCGTGTTGAACACCGGCAGCGGACTCAAAGACGTCCGCGCCGCGATGAGCGCGGTGAGCCCCGCGCCGATCATCGAACCCACGCTGGATGCTGTGAAAAGATTATTGGGATAAAGGCGAGAGAATGAAAATTACTTTTTCGGTCGTGGCTCCCATCTTCAACGAAAAGGAGAATCTCCCCGAACTTTATCGCCGCGTGAAAGATGTCATGGAAAAAACGCGCAAGCCTTGGGAACTCCTGCTGGTGGATGACGGCTCCTCCGACGGTTCAGGCGAGATTATCCGAGCGCTCGCTAAAAAGGACAAGCGCATCCGCCCGGTCGTCTTTGCGCGGAATTTTGGCCACCAAGTGGCGGTGACGGCCGGCCTCGATTATGCGCGCGGAGAGGCGGTGGTGGTGATCGACTCCGATCTGCAAGACCCGCCTGAGCTGATCCTTGAGATGGCGAAGAAATGGCAGGAGGGCTACGAGGTTGTTTTTGCGGTACGCGCCGAGCGCGAAGGTGAATCGTGGTTCAAGTTGTGGACGGCTTCGCTGTTCTATCGCCTGATCTACCGCATCACCGATGTGAAGATTCCGCTCGATACGGGGGATTTCCGTTTGATGGATCGCAAAGTGGTGGATGTGATGAACAGCATGCGCGAACGCCACCGTTTTCTGCGCGGCATGAGCACGTGGGTGGGATTCAAACAGATCGGTGTGGAATACAAACGGGCCGCGCGCACCGCGGGCGAGACCAAATACCCGTTCCGCAAAATGTTGCGTCTTGCGCTCAATGCGGTGACAGGCTTTTCATATTTCCCGCTGCAGGTGGCCACGTTCATCGGATTCTTCTCGGCAAGTATTGCCATCTTTGCCATGCCGGTCGTCATATATCTCCGCGCAAGCGGGTCGCAGGCGTTCTTTGGGCAGGCATCCACACTGCTTGCTGTGTTGTTTCTGGGGGGCGTTCAGTTGATCTCGCTTGGCATTCTCGGGGAATACATCGGGCGGATTTACGATGAAGCCAAAGGGAGACCGCTATACATCGTGCGAGAAGCGCCGGAGGATTGAATCATTGTGACTGCGGCTGAAGCGCCTCTTTCCACGCTTCGAGCTGCTGCTTGATCTCTGCGAACCTGCGCTCGCCGACCGTTGCCAGCAGCAGGGTCAGGCCGAACGTGATCAGGACGTTCGTGATGAAGAAGAAGACAACTTCTTCCAGCGGCAGAATTCCAAAGAACAGTATTCCGGTGGTTTGTGCGGGGGAGATCGACCACGTTGTTTCGCCAAGCGCGACGATGTCCATCAGCGAGAGATAGGTGCCGGGCACCGCAATTGCCCAAAATACAAGTTTGCGGTAATGCCAGAGGATGTCTGCGCCAAAGAGCAATTGCGGAAGGATCGCAGGCAGTGCCCAGAAGAGGGTGATGGAAAGATAGGTCCACTTTGTATCGCCGAAGAAAAAGAGATAGGTGAAGACAAGCCAGAGTAAAACAAGTATTCCGGCAGACACGTAGATAAGTGGTTTGTTGGGAATGAATCTTTCCCTCACCCCTGGCTCCTTTCCCTCAGGGAGGGGAGGATGAAACCTCCTCGCCAGAAACCACCACCACAAGCCCGCAAGGATCGTTTCGACTACGAAGAAGGTGTACTCTTCAATTGGCACGTACCCGATGACAATGCCTGTGACGAGATCCGGGTTGTAATACCAGACACCGGTTGCCACGAGATAGTTATCCCAAGGGGTTGTGTAGGTGAGAGCAAGCAAAACATGAACGCCAATGGCTGCCCACACGGCGCGACCGTTGCGGAAGCCATAGATTTTTTTAGCGCGTTTCTCGTCCCACAGTGCAAGGACGAGGAAGAAGAGAATGGGGAGAAAGACAAAGCGAAATAGAAAGCCGAAGTAGGTCATTGTTTCCTTATATCATTGCGAGGAGGCGCTCGTTGCCGACGAAGCAATCTCCTCGTCATGGCGTTTGATCGTTTTCATGAATACCCCGGGCCGCGGCTCCAGTGTCGCGCCCATGTGCGGGCGGATCGTGTGATTCGTGAATTGAAACGTGTATGTTCGCAACAACCGCGCCATCACGATGCGCGCCTCCGCCTGGCCGAACGCGGCGCCGATGCAGGCACGCGGTCCGCCGCCGAAGGGAACGTATGAATACGGCGGGGTCTTTCGTCCGTGCGCGAAACGTTCGGGGCAAAATGACTCAGGGCTTTCCCAAATGGAAGGGTCGCGGTGGGTGAGGTAAATGGAATAGAAGAGCCGCTCATCCGCGGGGATGCGGTCGCGACCTTCGTTAAATTGCATTTCTTCCGCCACGCGTCGATTGCCGATGTGGATGGGTGGATATAGTCTCAGGCTTTCTTTGATCACGTGATCGAGCAGCGGCGATCTTTCCATCGTGTCTACTTCTTGAACAACTCGCGCGTGAATCTCGGGATGTTGACCCAGCAGGGCGAAAGTCCATGCCAATAGCGCCGTTGAGGTGTCATGTCCGGCGATCAGCATGGTCAGCATCTGGTCACGGATGAGGTCGTCGGTCAAACCCGCATCGATCAGATGCTGGAGGAGATCGTTACGGCGATGAACGATGGACGATGGAGCGTGTTCCAGTGTACGGCGTCTAACGTCAATAACCCCAAACAAATACTCATCCAACTCCTTAAGTGGTTTACGAAATCCCGGCCGTGGAATCTTTCTCCACAAGATCCACGCGCCCGGCGAGATGTATGCTATGGATTTCAGGATCGGTTTCCAGATGCGCGGCAGATCCTCCCACACGTCTTTGCCGAACAGCGCGTCCATGATGATGAGCAGGGCGATCTTGCGCGATTCGACGAGCATGTCCACCGTGTCGTTATCGCGCCATTGAGAGCAGACCCTATCCGTGTGGGAAACGAATCGGTCCGTGTAATCAGCCAAACGGGAGGGATGAAGCGAAGGCTCCATCAGTTTGCGATACTGGTCGTGTTCATCGCCGTCCACGATCAGAACTCCGCGCCGCAACAGGTCGGTGACGGGATCGGCGTTGCGCCACAACACCTTGTCGCGTTCCGTGACGAGCACTTTGCGATTCGCCTCGGGTCCGAACACGACATACGGGCGGAAGCCCGGTATGGGAATCTGAAAGACTCGCCCCACGTGCTGTGCCATCACCTTCAGTGGACCGAGCGGTGAGCCTTCTCTCAGAAGAGCGCGCAGGGCTGCGCGCCCAATTTCAGCGGAAATACTTCTTGCCATTATGCTTGTGAATGTTCCTTCGACATGTTATACGCGTGCAATGTTCTTTCTTTATCCCGTTCGATGAGCGGTTGTTCGGGATAGTCTTTCACGTGGATTCCCTTATCCCACGGCGCATGGATCTCTTTCGAATCCAGTCCGCGCAATTCGGGGACCCATTTACGGATGTAATCACCGTTCGGGTCGAACCTGGCGCTTTGCAACACAGGATTGAAGATCCTGAAATACGGCGCGGCGTCGGTGCCGGTGCCAGCCGTCCATTGCCAGCCGCCGTTGTTCGCCGCAGGGTCTCCATCGAGCAAATTTTCCATGAACCATGCTTCTCCCCAGCGCCAGTCGATCAGCAGGTCTTTGACGAGATACGACGCGACGATCATGCGCGCGCGGTTGTGCATCCAGCCGGTTTCTCTGAGTTGACGCATCGCCGCATCCACAACAGGGACGCCTGTTTCGCCCCTCTTCCACGCCTCGAACTCAATCGTGATGTTCCGCCACGGAATGTTCGCCAGCGACGGGTTGAACGCGCTCTTCGCAACCTGTGGGAAGTGATACAGGATTTGGATGTAGAACTCGCGCCAGATCAATTCGTTCAGCCAGACCTCGGCGCTTTTGCGGGATGACTCGTTTCGCACTGCGGCAATTGCCTGTAGCGCCGCCGAGACGGTCTGCCTCAGCCCTACCATCCCAAACCTCAGGTAGGGCGAGAGCGACGATGTGCCTTCAAGGTCCATGCGGTTACGGTCTTCGCCGTAGGAGTAAATTCGCCGGTGCAGGAACTCTTCGAGTCGCACCAACGCTTCCTTCTCTCCCGAGGGAAAAAGCGGATTTGTTCTTGATGACGGAAGAGACCCACTCTTGATTTCGGACTGTGTATTGAGATTTTCAGGTGCAGGAAAGAGGTTGATCTTGTTTGGAAGTTTTGCCTTCCACACGTTGGAGTAGGGTGTGTACACGGTGTAGGGCTTGCCGTCCGCTTTTTTTACGAATTCCGGGTGATGGACGGTCTGTCCGTGGATGAGTTGGAGGGGGAGTTGGCGGGCAATCTCCGCGTCGCGCCGGCGGGCGTAGGGAGTGAAGTCCGCTTCGGCGAAGATGGCGGTGGTGTTCGTTTCCGAGAGGAGTTGTTTCAGAATTTCTAACGGTTTGCCGTTACGAGTTACGAGATACGAGTTACGCGCGCGCAGGTCCCGGTCGAGCGTGTGCAGGCCTTCGTAGAGGAAATTACGTCGGCGGGGTGATGTGGAGGAAAATGCCGGGTCAAGGATAAAAACTGGGATGACAGAACCAGTCTTGAGCGCCGCTTGAAGCGCAGGATTATCCGTCAGTCTTAAGTCGCGCCGAATCCACCAGATCGCGGTCATAGGTCGAGTAACCCTTCTTTTCCGTCTCGAATCGAGGTAAAGACCTGGTCGGCAAGCGCTTCGGGTCCCAGTGCGTTCTTCGGCATCGAGAAGGGAACCTTCGACCAGAATGATGTGTTCACGGCTGACGGTCGAACGACAAGGGTTTTGCGGCGTGTCTCTTTGCGGAGTGCCTCGGTGAAAGCTTCAAGCCCGGCTTTGGCGGCGGCGTAAGCGCTGAGACCGGGCAGGCGCAGACGCTCGTGGACCGCGCCGATGAAGACCATGCGCGCCTCGGGGGCGAGGAAGGGCAGGCTGGCTTGCGCGGTGAGGAAGGCGCCCGTCAGGTTGGCGGCGAGGATGCGGTTCCAGTCGGCAGCGGTCATTTCGCCGACTTTGATGGAGGCGATGTCGCCTGCGGTGTAGAGGAAGAGGTCGAAGGCGGGGACCATCTCGCCCGCCATGCGCGCCGCGGCAGTGACCTGCGAGGGCTGGGTCACGTCGGTGGCGATGACGTGCGGTGTGATGAGTTTCATCTCGGTCGGGTGGCGAGAGACGGCGACCACGGTGAAGTTTTCGTCCACGAGTTTTTGTGTCAGGACTTTGCCGATCCCGCCCGCGGCGCCCCAGATGATTGCGTTTTTCATAGGTTGTTTTCCAGCATCAGGCTTCCCAGATTTTGGCGGGCGATGCGGCGAATCATCAGGCAGGTTTTGCCACGGGTAGTTGGATGTTCATCCACGTGATCTTGGCAATGGAGTGACTCGCTTGGGGCTGTTCGTTGATGCGGATGGAGATGTCGCCCGCGCGGTTCAGTTCCAGCTGTCCCGTGTTGCCGCGGTTGTCCTTGATGTTCAGGGAGCCGTGGGCACGGATGCGTGTGTTGCCGAACAGGGAGAGCGCCAGTTCGCTGGTAAGAACGCCTTCGAATTCGGCAGTGTAGCTGCCCGCGGTGAAGGTGAACTTCGAGGGGGCGGGCATGCCCAGTCCGCGCAAGCCGACGGTGGTGCCGGTGATCCTCTCGGAGCCTTTGAAGGCGTCACCGTTTGGCAGGACCGCTTCGTAGGTGATGTGGTAATGCGGCGAGTCGCTTTCGAGTCGTGCCGTGACAGTTGCGCCCGTGGTCGGGTCGGCTTCGCTGACCTGGTCGCCGACGCGGTTGAAGCGCGGTTGGTAGTACGCCCGCCCGAAGGAGGTGGAGGAGGTCGCCGCGTAGACTGCCGCGTATTCGAGCGCCTGTTCGGCCGTCCCTTCGGTGAACGCGGTTGAGGCTTTGGCAAGCCACTCGGTTTTGTGCATGCGTCGGACGATGTAGCCGAGCAAGGTGATGCCTTCGAGCGGCAATTCGTAACGGGTTGTTTCAACTAACATGCTGACTCCTTGTTATGCTGGCCGATTTTCTATGACGGGTGGCACTATTTCGCCGGTGAGATTGAATCCGGCGTTCATGGTCCGTAGGACTTCGAGGATCTCATCGTTCTCAGGAATATCAGTGGGATCATGCCCATAGTGGACGAAACGCACTTGTCCTTTTTTGTCGATGCTGACCTGGGCGGGCTGGCGACCGAATTTGAAAATGCTGACTTCCTGGCCGTATAGTTTCAGGACACTATGCTTCGGGTCGGGCAGGCCGAGGAATGTCAGTTTGTGAATCTGCCAATAGGCAGCAAAGGCTCGGGCATCTTCCGGTCCGACCACCACCACTTCGGTGTCCTGTTCGATAAATTTGTCGTAGTCTCGGCGCAACTGCGCCATATGCCTGCGGCAGAACGGTCAGAAAAAGCCGCGGTTAAATACCAACAGGACATTTCTTTTGTTTTGAAAATCGGAGAGACGGACTTCAATCCCTTTGAAATCGGTCAGGGTAAAATCCGGCGCCGGGCGGTTGAGTTCGACGCGGTTGCTCATTCTTGACCTGCACTTTCGGTTCTTGTTTGTTTGCCTTGAGCTGGATTGAGTAGGTCAAGCGCAGCGTGATGGGCAGGGTTGTCAGTCAATCGCAGATCGCGGCGTATCCAGCAGAGAGCGCTCATTTGGTTTTGAGTTTCCTGAATTCCTGATTGAGCCATGCCGAGATCGGTTTGCCGGCACCGTTCATGTGTTTGTCCACTGCCTTCACGTAGGCATTTATAAAACCAAACAGCTCTTCACTGGGCTGCTTGTGCGCGTGGAGAAGGTATTTGACCCAAGTCATTTCATCGGAGACGTAGTTGAGGTCGCCGAGTTGCAGGGCGGCGGCAATGTTGTCGCCGAGGAACTGAATGCCCGTTTGGATGTCCTCGTTCATGTCGAGCATGGGTTTGATCAACGTCCGGGCGGTGCTTTCGATCTCAGGTCGGTTGGCAGTAAAGATCTTGTGCGCAACCAGATGATCTTCCGCGGAGGATGATACGCGTTCCTTTTTTCTCTTGCCGCTGAGGATGTTTTCGACCTCTTTTACCGACTCGTCGATATCGCTCCCGAGGTGATAACCCGGAATGTGTTTGCTGATATCAGGTTGCAGGTTGAAGATTCGCCCGCCATAGGCGACCGTCATTTTCTTGCTCGTGAGCGCGAATGCAGCCGTTTGGAGCGACGCGGCGCCGGTCAGGGTTTGGGAAACGAGTATGACCAGCTTTGCCCGCGAGGTCCTGGCGGTTTCTTCGAATCGCGTGATCGGCACGTTCGCGCCAAGGTAGATCACATTGAACCCGCGCCTGCGCAGGAACAGGTTCAACATGGCGAGGGAAAGTGTGTGCCATTCGTTCGCAGGGCAGGCAAGCAGAATAGTCTCGAGTCGCGTGGGGGCTGGGGAGGCGGCGACGAGTGCTTCGAGCCTGCGCATGGTCAGACCCGATGCAAAATGTTCCTGTTGCACAGAGATCTTGCCGCCATACCACATCTCGCCGATCTCATGCACGCCTCGCTGAAGGAGACTCGTGACCACTGTTTCAACGGGATGTAATGCGAACGCCTGGTTGAGGATTTGCTCCGCCTGCGATTCATTGTAGGTGAGGCAGGCATTCAACCACTCAGCGCGCAGTCCATCGAGGTTGACGGCTTCGGAGGTGAACTGCTGAAGTGCGTAACCCCCTGCCGGGCGCGAACCAGCCAGCGGGTCCGAACCGGAAGCGAGCAGTTCGTTGTAGCGATCCACTGCGCGCGAAATGCTCAGTCCCGATTCCTGCTGAGTCATGAGCCAGCGGATGATCTCGATATCGCGTTCGGAATACAAGCGATGACCGCCCTCGGTGCGCTGCGGCATGGGGAGTCCGTACCGCCGTTCCCAGGCGCGCAAGGTGTCTGCCGAGATGCCGGTTTCTTTGAGGACTACTTTGAGGTTAAAGGCAGGAGAGGTGTTGAACATTATGAGTTTGCAGTTTGCACGTTGGAAGTTTGGAATGTTTTTTCACGCAGGATCGAAGGTTGCTCTTTCAGAATTCTTTCACTGGTGAGTTTAGCCGAAAGGAGAACGATGGGCAAGCCTGTGCCGGGATGCGTGGATGCACCCGCGAAATACAGGTTCTTGTACTTTTTATGCCGATTGTGCGGACGCAGATACCCGACCTGGGTGAAATTGTGGCTCAACCCGAACGCCGATCCTTTTTCGAGATTGAATCGTTCCTTCCACACTTCGGGCTGGTACACGATCTCGAACTTGATATGCTCTTTCAGATCCGTAATGCCCATTTCTTTTTCGAGCCGGAGGAACACGGTGTCGCGGGCGCGATTGACGAGCGCATCCCAATCCTGTTTGGTACGCGGCTCGAGGTGGCTGACAGGCATCAAGACATAGAGAGTGTCCTGACCCTTTGGCGAGGCGGATTTATCGGTGCGTGCCGGGGCATGGATATAGAAAGACGGCACGTCGGGCAGGGTGTGATCGTAGAAGATCTGATCGAACGAGGCTTTGTAATCGCCGCCCAGGAACACGTTATGGTGTGCGATCTGCGGGTATGCCTTGTCTACGCCCCAGTAGAACATGATGGTGGAACACGTGTATTTCTTATTCTCGAGTTTTCTGGCTTCGTTCATATCGGGCAGGAGTTCCTTGTATATGTAGGGCAGGTCCGCGTTGCCGATGAAGATGTCAGCGGTAAGGTGGCGGCCGTCTTCCAATTCCACATCGTCAACTTTAGAGCCCGTGACCTTCAGCCTCTTCACAGGCGCGTTATAGATGAATTCCACACCCAGGCTTTCGGCGATCTTCACGAAGGCTTGAATTCCCGCGTACATGCCGCCCATGGGATACCACACGCCTTCGGCAAGTTCCGTGTATTGAAGCAATGAAAACGTGGCCGGAGCGTCGTACGGACTCAAACCCAAATACATGTTCTGGAACGTGAACGCGGCCTTGAGACGCTCGTCATTAAAAAATTTCCCAACGTTGTCGTAGTGTTTCACCAATGCCTTCATCTTGAAGAGGAGGGGGAGGTTTCTCAATGAGAAGAACTCGAAAACGTTGTAGAAGTTGCGACCGACAAACTTCTCGACAGAGATCTTGTAATGCTTGCTCCCCTCGGCAATGTAAGCGAGGAAGCCGGTGAAGGCGGTCTTTTCCACTTTCTCCAATTGCGTCTGCATTTTGCCGATATCGGAGGTGAGCTCGAGCTGCAGGCCGTCGTCGAAGTGCACCTTGTACGTCGGGTCGATGCGACGGAGGTCGAGATGGTCGCTCATCCGTTCCCCGAGCGCGGCGAAGGTCTCCTCCCAGATCTCGGGCATGAGGAACAGCGTCGGTCCGATGTCGAAGCGGTGGCCGTCGCGGACGATCTGGTTACAGCGGCCACCGGGTGTGGAATTTTTTTCCAGCACGGTAACAGTGTATCCATTCTTTGCAAGGCGGGCGGCGGTGGCAATTCCGCCGATGCCTGCGCCGATGATGAGGGCGGTAGGTTTGTGTTTCATGGTTCTCCTTTTCTTGATACCTGAATTATACACAATGTCCAATATTTGTCAAGAATATATATACAAAACCTTGACAATAATAGGAAAGCGTCGTAGACTAATAAATAGCGGGCGGCGAGGAAATTGCCGGCTCGCGAGTAATCCATTGAAATCCAGGAGAGTACAAATGCAGGCACAAGCCAACTGGGAAAACCAACTCCTTGCCTTGGCGGGCAATTTGCAATACCCAGACCGCCCATTGCTTTCTTATTCATCAGGTGACGCCTCCTTGGGGCGCGCCTATGCCCAAGCGGAGAGAATTACGAAAGCGCACAGTAAATCCTTCCATTTTGCGTCCAGCCTGCTTCCAGAAGCGAAGCGCATGGCGGTACGTGCGTTGTACGCGTTCTGCCGCACCGTGGATGACATCGTGGATGAATCCGATGCGGAGTATGATCGCCAATCCGCATTGAGCTATTGGCGCTACATGGTGGAACACGCCTCGTTCGCTGATGGCGACCTGGTTGCCACCGCTTGGGCAGATACTCTCTCCAGGTACCACATTCCCCGCCACTACGCACGGCAATTGATCGATGGTGTGGCACGCGACTTTGAACAGACGCGCTACGAGACCTTCCAGGATCTCGCCACCTATTGTTATGGCGTTGCCTCCACGGTGGGATTGATGAGCATGTACATTGTCGGTTTCAAAACACATGAAGCCGTCCCGTATGCCATAAAGCTGGGTGTTGCGTTGCAGATGACAAACATCCTGCGCGATGTCGGGGAGGATTACCGCCAGGGACGGCTATATCTTCCGCGCGAGGAACTTGTGTATTTCGGTATTCGCGAAGAGGATATTGCGCTGGGTCGCAGATCGGACAACTGGCGACAGTTCATGAGATTCCAGATCGATCGAACACGCCAGCTCTATGCGGATTCATGGGAAGGGGTGAGATTGCTCGAACGCGAGGGCCAACTAGCCATTGGTGCTGCCTCTGTCTTTTATCAGGGCATCCTGAATGAGATCGAAAAGAACCATTACGATGTGTTCACCCGCCGCGCTTCGTTGAGCGCGATGGGCAAGGTGGGGAAGATTCCCGCCCTTTGGTTGAAGGTAAAATCGCTTTAACGATAATATTTTAGGAGAGATACATTGAAAGACTCAATTCGTCAGACCGCCAACCTCGTCTCGGTTATCATCGCATTGACCGTGAACATCCTCGCCTCTGCCCTGCCTCTCAACGGACAGAACACCGGCGAGATCTCGGATCGTTTTCAAGTTTACTTTGTCCCGGCTGGATATGTGTTTGCCATTTGGTTCTTTATCTTTGTCGGATGGCTTGTCTTTGCGGTGTATCAATTCCTGCCTGCGCAAAGAGGATCCCCGCGGCTGCGACGGCTCGGTTATCTATTTTCCATCAGCAACATAATCAATGCCGCATGGTTGTTTGCCTGGCACTATAATTTCTTCGGTTTGAGCGTGCTCCTTATGCTGACTCTGCTGGGATTACTCGTCGCCAGTTACCTTGCGCTGGATGTGAATCGAACACTCGCCAGGGGTGCCGAATGGTGGTCAGTTGACCTGCCGTTCAGCGTCTATCTCGGGTGGATCACGGTTGCAACCGTTGCCAATATCACATCATGGTTGTATTCCATAAACTGGAATGGCTTTGGGATTTCCGCGCCTGCCTGGGCAGCTATAATGGTCGGTGTAGCGTCTGTCTTTGGATTATTGATGGCTGCCACTCGTATGGATGCCGCGTACTTGTTCGTGTTAGTCTGGTCCTTTATCGGTATCGCGGTCAAACAGGCGAATGTTAGCTCTGTTGTCACCACTGCATATTTCGCCGCAGGCCTGCTTTTTATCGCAGCAACCTACAGCCTGTACCGTAAATCACTCCTATGACTTTCCCGAAGGATTATTGCGCGAATGATTGATGGATGTGTGAAGAGATGATTTCAAGGAAACGTGATAATTTGGTCGTTGTTGGTTCCGGGCCGATAGGGATGGTCTCTGCGTTGATGTTCAAGGAACATTTTGAGAATGTGATCCTCCTGGAGCGTCAATCAAAGCAGGGCTTCCTCCAAACCCATGGCTTTACATTTCCGATCGTATTCACGCCCGCTTCGATCAAAATACTAAAAAGCATCGGGGTTTGGGAGGGGATCAACGTAGAGCGGTCTGAATTCTTTGGCGTGGTGATTCACAAACGCATTCTTGGGAAGGAATTCAAATTCACCTCCTCGGAGAATGGTGTCTACTCCCATTGGAGAAACCATACGATTACGAAACTTTACGAACGCGTGGTCGAAGCTGGAATCCCTGTTCATTTCAATGCAAGTGTGGAGGATATCGATTTTCAGAGCAACGTTTGCAGGGAAGCAACCCTGGGAGACCTGCCTTTTGACCTCCTTCTCGGCGCGGATGGCATCAACAGTCAGACACGCAAGCTGATGTCAAAGGCGCATCCTGATTTCGATGAAAACGAGTTCGGTGTGACCTTCCTGGACAAGTGGTATGCGTATCGTCTTCCTGCAGAGGGCGTTATGCGTGCAAGATTTTCTGGCGGGGAACGGTTTCATGCATCGAACGTCTTCGTTGACAATCTGGCTTCCTTTCCCTCCGAAAAATTCCGAATCGTCACCACGGGGATGCGTCAGCCGTCGGAAGAGATCAGCATACTGATCAAACACAGCGCGGAGATAGACCTGTCGCGCTTAAAATTTTTGAACGAAAGTTATTTCGGTCAGTTCGTGGAATCGAAACAGGATCTCGAAGCGGCATGGGAAGCTGGGTATGCAGGCAAGTTCGAGCAGGTTCATGCACCCACGTTCTACTTCAACAATGTCCTGCTCGTGGGGGATGCAGCGCATGGATTCGAGAGCACAGGCGACCTGATCAATCTCGGAATCACTTCCCTGGGCTCATTTTATGAAATTTACACACGTCAGCCCGACCTGAAATCTGCTTTGGAGGAGTACGACAGGACGATCGGCGAAGACTTGCGTTTTTATGCAAAATTCTCCCTCCGCCGAAGCAAGGAGAAGATCTCATTTGAGGTCTCGTCCATCGAATTTGCTTCACGATTGGGGGTGACAAAGCGCCATCCCGCCTTATTCGGGATCTATGAGAAAGATTTCGAGCTCCACAATTACATGAAAGCCTATCAGCAGGATATACTCAAGGCTAGGCTGCTTATATTCGGTATCCCGATCGCCTTATTTCTATTGATCAAATTCATCTAAATCTCCGTACAGTAAATTCGCAACGAGGCAGTCATGGATCCTCTAGTGGCAATCATCAGTTTGGCGCTCTCATACCTTCTCGGTTCGATCTCCTTTGCCCGGATTGTAGTCAAATTCTGGACCGGCAATGATGCCGCGGAGTTCGAGGTCGTAGTAGAAGGAACGGATTCCAAATACAAAGCCATTGCCATAGGCGGGAATACGGTCAGCACCGTTTTGGGGGCAAAAGGCGGTATGACGGTCGGCATCCTCGACATCCTCAAAGTTGTTCTTCCCACACTAGCCTTCAAACTGCTTTATCCGGAACAACCTGCCTACATGCTGATCGCGGCAATCGGTGGTTTGCTCGGACACATCTGGCCCCTTTACCATCGCTTCCACGGGGGAGCAGGATTCTCTGCCATCCTGGGCGGACTGCTGGTCATTGACTGGCTGGGAGTGTTGATCCTGCCGTTCGCGGGGCTGGCACTCGGCATGGTGATATTGCGGAACATGATCGCTGCCAATCTATCATGGTTGTGGCTCCTCATTCCATGGATCTGGTGGCGGAGCGGTGGCGACTTTACGCATATCCTTTACGCGGTCGCTGTCAACATCCTTTTCGTCATCGCCATGATCCCCGAATATCAGACCGCCATGAAATATAAGAAAGAGGGAAGACTCCTCGAATACGGGCTTGGCAATATGAAATCAAATCCGATGGGACGGGGCATGCTGAAGATCGCAGAATATTTCAAGGTGGAGATCCGCTAGGTCATTCATGGCGATAGTCCTTGATACAACGAACAATATCCATCGCAATCCGTGGGAATACGGCGAGCAATATCCATAAACAGGAACTGTCGGAGTAGATAATGTCTGTCTTGAAAGCCAGTGATCTTAGCAAGAAATACCTGCTCGGTGAACACACCGTCGAAGCGCTGAGAGGTGTCAATTTCGATGTACAAAAGGGCGAGTTCGTCGCCATCATGGGCCCGAGCGGTAGCGGTAAGTCCACACTTCTACACCTACTGGGCGGGTTGGACACCCCATCCGAAGGGGAGGTCACTCTCGGGGACGCCCAACTCTCCCAATTGACTGAGTACCAGGCGACACTGGCGCGTCGACATAATGTTGGGTTTGTCTTCCAATTCTTCAACCTGTTACCCACCCTGACAGCAGAGGAGAACATCCTTCTGCCCGTCATCATTGACGGCAAGAATCCCGCTCACTACGAAGAACGTCTCAAGCAGATCCTCGAACTGGTGGGCTTGTACGATAGGCGCAAGCATAAACCTGACCAACTCTCCGGCGGAGAGCAGCAACGCGTTGCCATTGCCCGTGCGCTAATGACTGAACCTGCCATCCTGTTGGCGGATGAACCAACGGGTAATTTGGACACCAAAACCGGCACCGCCATCATGGAACTGCTCCAACGCTCGTGCAACGAGCTGGACCAGACCGTCATCGTAGTGACACACGACCCGCGCGCGGCATCCTACGCACAGCGTGTGATCTTCCTGCGCGACGGCAACATCGTAAAAGAGTACAAGCCGGGGGATAAAACTCCGCTGGCAAAACGGATGAACGGCATCATGTCCACCATGCGCGAACTGGAAGCGTGACCAGATGACGCTCCTGCGCCAGATACGATACCTGACCTTGCGTTCGATCCGGGCGCGCTGGCTGCGATTCATCCTGAGCGCCTTTGGCATCGTGTTGGGCGTCGCCGGAATGCTTGCAATCGGCGTCACCAACAAAGCCGCGTTGAGTTCCATTACCAGACTCTTTGCCAATACCTCCGGCAGCGCCAACTTGACGATCACCAGCGCCAGCCAATCCAGTTCCGGTTTCCCTGATAGAGCCCTGCGTACGATAGGAAACATGCCGGGGGTCAGCATCGCATCCCCGATTATCCGCATCCACACCGTTGCCGCTGACGACGCGTCACCGGAACAGATCGCCCTGGGCATGTTCGGCTCTGCCACCGGCGGCGGACTGACCCTTCACGGGATCGATCCCGCCGTCGAGCCAAGCCTGCGCGAGTATAAGCTTGTGGAGGGCAGCTTCCTACAGGATGATTCAGCCACAAGAGTAGTGGTGCTGGTTGAAACGTACGCCGAAGACAAGGAACTTGAGATCGGAGGCTGGCTTTCGATCATTACGCCGAACGGAGTCGAGTCACTTAAGATCATTGGATTGATCGCGCGCGAAGGCGCGGGGCAGACCGCCAACGGGTCGTTCGGCGTGATCCCCTTGAAGACCTCCCAGGAACTTTTCAACCGGGTCGGAGAATTGGATCAGGTGGATATCCTGGCGACAAATCCGAACCCCTCGCGGGACGAACTGGAAACTTTGAAAGGCAATCTGCAAACAAGACTGGGCAAGGATCTTTCAGTGACCTATCCATCCAGTCAGGGCGAGCGTATGACGCAGATGCTACAAAATTACCAGATAGGCTTGAACTTCATGAGCGGCACCGCCTTATTCGTGGGTGCCTTCCTGATCTACAACGCCTTCGCCATGACCGTGGTGGAACGCACGCGCGAATTCGGCATGTTGCGCACCATCGGCATGACGCGCGGACAGGTCACCGGATTGATCCTGCTGGAAGCGGGTGTTCTAGGTTTGCTTGGCTCCGCGGCCGGCGTGGGAGCGGGGATGATCCTTGCGCGTGGTTTGACGAATCTAATGGGCATCATCCTCAATCAAGAATTGAGCATTGTGCAAGTTCCTGTAAACGACATGATCATCAGTCTGGTAACCGGCGTACTTGTAACTTTCCTGGCGGCAGGGATACCCGCATGGCAGGCGGGCCGCGTTTCGCCCATGGAAGCATTGCGCGTGCGAGGCAGGGCAGGTGAAGGCTGGCTGATCCGCGACGGATGGAAACTAGGCGCGGGTCTTTTACTGGTCTGCACGATTCTGTTGATCGCCAACCCATTCCCAAATGATGTGCAGTTTCGCCTCGGCAATCTGACGGTTTTCGGCTTGTTCAGCGGCGCGACCCTCCTTATACCCGGCACGGTATCCGGCTGGGAACGTATTACCCGTCCCGTCATGATACGGGTGTACGGAGCAAGCGGTAGTTTGGGGAGCCGGAATATCCAGCGCTCGCGCCAGCGTACCACGTTGACGGTAGCCGCGATGATGATCGGTGTGGCTATGGTCATCATGACGCGCGGCATGACCGAATCCTTTGCGGGCGACTTGCGCGAGTGGATGTCCGCTTACATCGGCGGAGACATCTTCGCCAGCGCATCCATCCCCATGCGGCGCGACGTGGGACAGCGCATCGCCTCCGTCCCTGGGGTGGAGGCGGTCGCCCCCATCCGCTACTTTGATGTGGATTGGCAAACCCCCGACGGCGTCGAGCCGATCAACTTCATGGCGATGGATCCGGTCGCGTATGCGCGCGTCACGCAATTCGTATTCAGCGAAGACAATGTGAATACTGAACAGGTTGTCCGTAAACTGCAAGAAGGCGACGCGGTTTTGTTATCCAGCGTCCTGTCCGAAAAGTATGGGCTTCAGGCTGGCGATACGATCCAACTACGGACGCGAGGCGGCTTCCGCTCCTTTGAGATCGCTGCAATCGTGGTTGATTTTTACAATCAGGGAATGGTCGTGCAGGGCAGTTGGGACGACATGAAACGATACTTCCGTATCGACGACGCCAGCACGTTTTTCATTAAGGTGGAGGAGGGGCAGTCGATTGAGGAGGTCAGGGAACGTATCGATGATCTGTACGGCAAACGTTACCGTTTGATCCTGATCGCCAACACGTCGATCCGTGACCAAGCGTTAAACCTGATGGACCAGGCATTCAGCATGTTTGATGTGATGGCGTTAATTTCCATCGTAGTCGGCTCACTGGGCATCGTCAATACCCTGACGATGAGCGTCATCGAACGGACGCGCGAGATCGGCATGTTGCGCGCCGTCGGAATGACGAGGGCACAAGTCATCCGCATGGTGCTGGCTGAGGCGGGCTTGATCGGCGTGATCGGGGGCGTGCTGGGAGTTGTGACGGGCACGGTGCTGGCAAGGCTTTTATTCATCGGCATGACGAGTCAGTCCGGTTACAGCCTTACATTTGTATTGCCCCCGGAGAGTCTTCTCGTCAGTTTGATCGCAGCAATCCTCATTTCGCAGATCGCGGCGATCTTTCCATCGCGGCGCGCCTCGAAGGTCAAGATCCTCGAGGCGGTCCGCTATGAGTGAGAGTCGGGTGAAAGAAAACAGAAACAACCCGCTTGGCGCAGAGACCGAAGCGAAGTGAATTATTTAGAGACTTGAATCCCCACGAAAGCGCTCATCCCCCAACGCAATCCTTCAGGGATATCATCGAGGGTAATGATGACATCATAATACACACCGGAACCGGACGTGTTCTTCAGGGATATTTGGCTCACCTTCCCGGTGATGGTCGTGTCGGGTAACGCATCGAACGATATTTCCACGGTGTCGCCGATTTGAAGGCGAGCCACATCCACTTCGTTCAGGTCAGTCGTTTTGACCTGCAACGTGGACAGGTCCGCGAGCAGGAGAACGGGCGCGCCTGGCGAAACCATTTCTCCCGAATTAATATACATCTCGACAACCGTCCCGTCGAACGGGGCGATCAATTTCGATTGACGAATGAACCCTTCCAATGCTTTTATTCGCGTTTGGGCGGCGGTCACTTCCGCGGAATTCTCAAGGTTAATCAGGCGATCCAATTCGGCTTGGGCGTCAGCAAGCAAAGCCGTTTGGAGGGCAAGATCCTCATCTGCCTTCGCGATCATTGAGGGTGTTGCATAGGCCTGGTATTTTATTACCTTCGGAACTTCGATCACTCCAAACGGGGTTCGCTCCTCCTTGATCTCTGTCTCGGTAAAATCGAGCAAGCCATTCAGAGACTCGCGATGATCAAAGGCGCGGTCGTATGCCTTTTGAGCGTCGCGGACAGCTATAGAGGCTTGTGCCAGCGCGGTTCCGGAATCGAGCAGTTCCTCCAGCGATTTCCGGGCAAGAATGAGATCGGCTTGCGCATTCAAAATTGCCTGGGGAAGCGATTCGTCCGGGAAGAAAGCAAGTGTGTCCCCGTCTTTTACCTCATCTCCGGTCTGTACGGAAATCTCGACCTGTTCCGAGCCCATCATGAACGACAACGTTGCCCATTTGCCGGCAACCACCTCTCCGGAGGCGCTCACAAGATTGTCGTTTACCTGTATGGGAGATACCGGCTGAGCCGTGGAGTTGCTTTCTGATGGAGCTGCCACACAGCCACCGATCAAAACCATAGTGCACAGGATGGCCAGATCCGCTCTTGTTCTATTGGGTTTTACGATCATTCCCGACTCCTCTTATAGGCTATGGAATAATAAGTATGTATATTCTAATCCAACCCGCTCAATTATTGAAATGTGGCGGAGAACCCATCCGTCTCACACGCGGATTCCACTTCACCTCGATATTGCCAGAGCGTGATATGCACCACCACCGGACTCCTAATAAGGAACGATACATTGGTGGACATCGAGCGTGGGCACTGTCTCGCATGAACTCTATCCGTGTTCGATAAAAGGAATATAATCCTGGGATGAAAAGACGATCTGCCTTCGTAATCCTCTTATTATTAACTGCTTGTTTTGACCCGAACTCGAACCAGATTTCGCCCCCGACATTGGAGAATGAAATGTCTCAATTACGTTACCTTGCCCTCGGCGACTCATACACAATCGGCGAAAGCGTGGACGAATCCGAGCGGTGGCCCATGCAACTTGCCTCGCTGATCGAATCATCCCCCGGATTCACAAAGTCAATGGGGGGGCGCCAGAGGGGGGTCGAAGTCACCATCATTGCCCGCACCGGCTGGACAACAGATGAACTGTGGCAGGGCATTCAAGCGCATGAGGTCAACCCCCCGTATGATCTGGTCTCTCTACTGATCGGGGTCAACAACCAATATCGTGGTCGCGACATCGAGGAGTATCGCGCTCAGTTCGTATTTCTCTTGAACAAATCCATCGAATACGCAGGTGGCGATGCAAACCGCGTGTTCGTACTATCCATCCCTGATTGGGGTGTGACACCCTTTGCAGGCTCGCGCGATAGCCAGAAGATTGCCGTGGAAATCGATCAGTTCAATGCCGTCAACCGCGAAGAGACGGAAAAAGCAGGCGCGTATTACATTGACATTACCCCGGTTTCGCGGGATGCGCTTGACGATCCGTCGTTAATTGCCGATGACCGATTGCATCCATCAGGAAAAATGTATAGCGAGTGGGCGAACCTTGCCCTGCCTGTGGTGTTGGAGATCTTGAAATGAATTGTAGAGACAGGTCTCAGGCCTGACCCTATCCATAACAAAGGAGAACCCATGCCCGAAATCAAATACGATACACTGCAAGACTATCTCACTTCCCTCGTGCCGCCGCGCGAGTCGGAAATGCAAAAGATGGAGGAGTACGCCGAAAGACACAACTTCCCCGCCCTCGGCGCGGCGTGCGGCTATTACTGCTACCAGCTGGCGCGGATGATTCGTGCCACATCCGTGTTCGAGCTTGGCTCCGGCTATGGATATTCCACCGCATGGTTTGCGAAGGCCGTGCGTGAAAACGGCGGAGGCGTTGTGCATCACACGGTCTGGGACGATGGACTATCCGCGATGGCGAAGGAACATCTCACCAAGCTCGGTTACGACGATCTGGTGGAATATCACAACGCCGAAGCGGTGGAGACTCTTCGCAAAACTCCGGGCACGTTCGACATCATCTTTAACGATATTGACAAGGAAGGCTATCCTGACTCGCTTCCCGTCATCAAGGCGAAACTACGCCCCGGTGGATTGCTCATCATTGACAACATGATCTGGCACGGGCAGATCCTCGACCCGAACGACCATGAGAAAACCACCGAAGCCATCCGCCGCTTCACGCGTGACGTGACAACGGACTCCGATTGGATAGTTTCTCTCACACCCGTCCGCGATGGGATGATCGTGGCGTACAAGAAATGACCTACAACTTCGACGATCTCCCATCCCGCCGCAAGCCAAATATCTGGAGCAAGTGGACAGCCTATCCACCGGACGTGCTCCCCATGTGGGTGGCAGATGCTGATTTTCCCGTCGCACCGCAAATTCAGCAGGCGCTTCACAAACAGATCGAGCATGGCGTGTTGGGGTACGAACTTCCTCACAAGCCGTTCAATGAAATTATTGCCGCGCGGATGAAAAAACTTTACCGTTGGGAGGTTGATCCCGATTCCGTCATTTACACCGCAGGTGTCAACAACGGCTACAACATCGCTGCGCGGATTTTATGCTCGAAGGAAAAAGGATATTTGATCCAGACCCCCGTGTACAACGAGTTTCTCGATACGGCGCATAAGACGGGGACGCCGCAGCGTGTCGCTCGATTGGAGAAAAAAATAGAAGGAAACCGAATCAGGTATGAGGTCGATTTTGACGCGTTCGCAAGGGGAATCAAAAAGTCTGGGATGTTCCTGCTGTGCCATCCGCATAATCCTGTTGGGAAGGTCTATTCGCGTGCTGAATTGAATCGAATGGCAAAGATCTGCATTGAACAAGGCGTCACTTTGGTATCGGATGAAATCCACAGTGAGTTGTTGCTGGGCGATGCGGAGTTTATGCCCCTGGCAAAAGTTTCGCGTGAGGTCGAGAAGCATACGATCACCCTGATCTCGGCGTCGAAGGCGTTCAATGTGCCGGGGCTGGCGTGCGCGTTCGCGATCATTCCCGATGAGCAGATGCGAAAACAATTCCAAACAATCATGACGGGTATGTCGTTTGAAGTATCCACTCCCGGGCTCACAGCCGCGCGGGTGGCGTACACCGGCAATGCGGATGGGTGGTTGCGCGCGTTGCGCCGTTATCTGACGGGCAATCGCGATTTCATTTTGGAGTATGTTGAAAAGAATCTGCCGGGGATTCGAATCACAAAACCCGATGCGACGTATTTGATCTGGCTCGATTGTTCGGCGTTGAAGCTCAAGTCGTCACCTTACGAGTTTTTCTTGTACAACGCAAAGGTCGCTCTGAGCGATGGTGGAAGATTTGGGAAAGGTAACGAACAATTTGTCCGCCTGAATTTCGGCACCTCACGTAAACTGTTGGAAGAGGGACTGAAGCGGATAAGCAGGGCGTTGAAATAAAAAGGACGGATGGGGAGCACCCATCCGTCAAAAAGGTATTCTTGTGAAGACTGGAAAGAGCGGGAGATGTCTGCCTTTTTATCGTTAGGCGAACGTCTGATAACAAAGCGGTGCTTTGATCAGGTTACGACAAGCCGCTCCCTCCGTGGGTATTAATTTCAGGTGGGGCCTCTATGGCTACCTCCTTTCTCTTGCTCTCATCATAATCCCGAAAAGTTTGTTGTGCATTAAAAACACCCTACGCTTTCGTTAAAATTTGACTCCTAAACTTTTGTATGAGTTTAGGCAGATTTTCTGATTCTGCCGAGCACTCTGGCGATCAACACACCGGCGGGCGCGGCGAGCACCAATGCGAGCACGCCCGATAGTACGAGACCGATCGCCGTGACGATACCGATCCACAGGAACGCAAAACCAACAGGGTCCTCCTTCACCACTTCGCCGCTTGCGTTCACGCATTCGAGTACGTAGGTCGTGGAGGGACCACTTCCATACGTTGCGAATGAACGAACCTTGGGTGTCGTATTGTCAGGGCAAATGATTGCCCCGGTCTGCCGGATTGCATAATCGCTGAACGACGTAAATCCGCCAATCATTGTAGCAATGGGAAGAATGCACAGGCTGATCGCAAAGAAGGCGATCAACCAAACGATACATCCCGAAACCGTACCCGTCGTTGCCTGTTTCATCTTAACTCCTTTATGTGACAATCGTCCTCATATATGAGGAAATACTCCGAATCCTATGCGGGTATAATACCACCATCCAACCATCTCCCGGGAGTACCCATGACCATCATTGACCTGACCGTGCAAAAAGACCGCCGAGCCCGTGCCGTCCAACGCGCCAAGGAGCGCAACATTGTTATCCCAACGTATGCTCAAATGAAGGATCCATCGAAGATTCCCGCGAAAGTGCGGGATGAACTGAAGAGCATTGGACTCTGGGATATTCATCCGCGCAATCTCTTCCGCATCAACTGGCATAACCAACCCACCGCTTCGGGCGGGACTTTTGGCGGAGTCAACTTCCTCGAACTTCCCTCCTCCTTGACGGGTGTTCCAGCGCGCATCATTGCCATCGTGGGGAAGTGGTTCCCCACCGGTGCCCACAAAGTGGGGGCGGCATTTTCATGTCTAGTGCCGAGACTCGTCACCGGTCAGTTCGACCCGACCACTCAGAAAGCCGTCTGGCCCTCCACGGGGAACTACTGCCGCGGCGGCGCGTATGACTCTGCGTTGCTTGGGTGTGAGTCCATTGCGATTTTGCCCGAAGGCATGTCGAAGGAAAGATTCGAATGGCTCGAAAAAGTCGCGGGTGAGACGATCAAAACCCCCGGCTCCGAATCGAACGTCAAAGAGATCTTCGACAAATGCTGGGAGTTGAAAAAATCAGGTCAGGACTTGATGATCTTCAATCAATTTGAAGAATTCGGAAATTATCTCTGGCACTTTGAAGTGACGGGTCACGCGATGGAGGAAGTGTTCAAACAAGTGGCGGGCAAACACGGACGCTATCGCGGCATGGCATCTGCCACGGGTTCGGCAGGGACGATTGCCAGCGGCGACTATATGAAGAAATTATTCCCCGATAGCAAGATCGTTGCGAGTGAAGCGCTGCAATGCCCCACCTTGCTCGAAAACGGATTTGGCGCCCATCGCATCGAAGGCATCGGCGATAAACACGTGCCGTGGATTCACAATACCAAGAACACGGATGTCGTCACCGCCATTGACGATAACGCCGTCGTCAATATTGCCCGTCTCTTCAACGAAGAGAATGGACGCGCGTATCTGGTTGAGAAAGGTGTACCTGAATCTCTGATCTCCAATCTCGACCTATTAGGCTTCTCCGGTATCTCGAATGTTTTATCCTGCATCAAGACTGCCAAATATTACGAGATGGACGAGAACGATATCATGATCACCATGCTCACCGATTCGATGGAACTCTATCGCTCACGATTGCACGAAATGCATCAGGAATTTGGCGATTACACCGAGCGTGATGCCGCCGCAGACTTTGCCCGCTACCTGCATGGACAGTCCACCGACAATATGCTTGAACTGCGTTATCCTGATCGCCGCCGCGTACACAACCTCAAATACTACACCTGGGTCGAACAACAAGGACGCACCTACGAGGAAATCCAACAGCAATGGTATCAACCAAATTACTGGACAGATGTCCAGAAGCAGGCGGATGAGATCGACGAGTTGATCGTTGAGTTCAACAAGGAAGTTGGGATAATCTAAATCCGCAATTGGAAGTAACTTTTTCCTGTCGCTCTGTGTTGTAATCAGTACTACAATCTGTTTAACCTGATTCGGTTTGCGGAGGACCCATGGCGCTGATTCAATTCACTCGTAACTATCGTGACCTGAGCACAGACGCGGGCTTTCAATTCGAGTTCTTCTGTGACCGTTGCGGTAACGGCTACCAGACCGAATTTCAAGCCTCGGCGATGGGTACCGCAACGAATGTTTTGGATGCCGCAAGCAACCTCTTCGGCGGCGTACTGGGCAAAGCCGCCAACGTGGCGCGCGGAGTCCGTTCGGCGGGATGGGAGAAGGCGCACGATAAAGCGTTCGCCGAAGCCGTGGAGGAAGCCAAGCCTCACTTCCACAAATGCAAGCGTTGCGGTCATTGGGTGGACGGCGATTGCTGGAACGATAAGAGCAGTCTTTGCAAAGATTGTGCGCCTGATCTGCAGGAAGAAATGTCGTCCATTCAGGTGCAGGCCGCGGTCACCGACGCGCGCGAAAAAGCCCAAACTGTGGATTACGTCTCTGCCGATAAATTCAAGGAAGCCATCATCGCCACCTGTCCGCATTGTGGGGCGAAAGCGGGCGGCGGAAAATTCTGCCAGGAGTGCGGTAAGCCCTTGAGCGCAGAAAAATTCTGCAAGAACTGTGGCGCAAAAATGGAAGCAGACGCAAAATTCTGTGCCGAATGCGGAACGAAGCAATAACATCGTCGTTGCCCAACCAAAATCATTTGTGGAAAGTGGAAAGTAGAGTGTAGAATCTACCCACCACTTTCCACTCTCTATTTTTACATATGCCACTCTCTCCCACCTCTCTTGTCCTCGTCTGCCTACTCCCAACGCCTCGCGACCTGGAGATCGCCCGGCTCCTCGGCTGGTATCGCATTCCGCTTCGCACCGCGCCGAAGGTCGTCGCGGTGGATTATCTGGCGTTTTATCAACCATCCACGTTCGGCGAGCACGGGGGGAGGATCGAATTTATCGCGCAGGTTAAGGGGCACGAACTTAGCACCCGCGCCGAACTGCTCAAAGACGAAGCCGACCATCCGCGTGCCAACGAGGAATATTTCAAGATCCAACTCGGCGGGTTGGAGAGGTTGAAAGAACCTGTCCGATCCGATAGTTGGAAGCGCCTGACCTTTC
>CAZFDL010000015.1:0-26304 GCA_964517905.1 uncultured Anaerolinea sp.
TACGACCTGCGAACCAACTCCACGATCGACCCTCTCAACGGCGCGGAAGACATCCGCTCGAAAATCATTCGCGCATGCTCGCCCACCTCCTTGAAAGACGACCCCATCCGGGTTCTGCGCGCGGTTCGTCATGCCGCGGCGCTTGATTTCAAAATTGAGCTTACCACGCGCAGTGCGATGAAGGAAGCCGCGCCCTTACTTCCCACTGTCTCGCCGGAGCGCCAACGGGACGAACTATTCAAAATACTCGAAGGACCCAAACCCGACGCGTCCATGCGCGCACTGGAAATGCTTGGCGTGTTTCCACATCTCATGCCCGAACTCACTGCGATGAAAGGCGTGGAGCAATCTCTGCCGCATGTGTACGATGTGTGGGAACATACGCTGAAAACCCTCGGCCACCTCGAAGCGATCCTTGCCGCTCTTGAATCAGGTTCAAGCGGAGATGATCCGTTCCTGTCCATGCTGGTCTCCAGACTTGGAAAATATCGCGGGCGCTTTGCGTCACACTTTATCGAATCGCTCAACACCGATCGTTCCGTCCGCGCCGCGTTATTCTTCGCCGCGTTGTATCACGATGTCGAAAAGCCAGCCACCAAATCGGTGGATGAGGCGGGGCGCATCCGATTTTTCGACCACGATGTGAAAGGCGCCGAGGTTGCATCCAAGCGCGGGCACTCGTTCAATCTGAGCAACGATGAAATCCAGCGCATCAAGCGGACTATTTATAATCACATGCGCTTTCATTTTTTTACGATGCAATTCGAGGAAAAACAACAGCCTCCAACGCGCAAGGCGATCTATCGCTTCTTCCGCGATGCCGGCGAAGCAGGCGTGGACCTGAGCCTGCTCGGTCTCGCCGATCTGCGCGGCACCCGCGACCATACACTACCACGAGAATATTGGAAAGCGGCTTTGGAGATTGCCGGAATTCTCCTCGAAAACTACTGGGAGAGGCGCGAAGAGACCGTCTCTCCGCCGCGATTGCTCGATGGCAACGAGCTGATGAATGAACTCAATTTGGAGGCGGGGCGCATCATCGGTCAATTGCTCGAAGCAATTCGTGAAGAACAAGCGATCGGAAATATCCAAACGCGGGAACAAGCGCTCGAGTTTGCGCGCGAAGAATTGAAGAAGTTATGAATCTCGTCTACTTCGACCTGGAAAGCCAGAAACTATTCGAGGAAGTCGGCGGACGCGACCCTTCGAAATTGTTGCTCGCGTGCGCCGTGACGTGGTCTACCGTACGGAACGATTTCGCAGTTTACTGGGAAAAAGACGCAGTGGACCTGATCGCGGAGTTGAAATCCTCTGACCGCGTGATCGGCTTCAACATCCTTAATTTCGATTATGAAGTACTTAAACCCTACGCGCCGAACGAGAACCTTCGCTCCATCCGCTCGACCGACATGTTGCAGGATATTTACCGCACACTCGGCTTTCGCCTGAGTTTGAATTCACTGGCGAAAGCAACGCTCGGAGCAACGAAAACTTCAGATGGATTACAATCAGTCCGCTGGTTTCGTGAAGGTCAATTCGATAAGGTTGCCGACTACTGCAAATCGGACGTGGAAATCACACGGCGCGTGTATGAATTTGGACGCGACAACGGATTTGTTCATTATCATTCAAAGCTCGGAAGCAAATTGAAGGTGGCAGTGAATTGGAAGTAAGGGCGGGGTCACCCCGCCCGAGATACAAAAGGAGAAAAAAATGGAAAAGCTAAAAGTGAACGGTATTGAACTCGCCTACGAACGTCACGGAACGGGAACTCCGCTTGTGTTATTGCACGGCTACCCCCTTGACCACCACACGTGGGATTTCGTCGCGGCATCGCTCGATTCTACCTTCGACCTCATCCTGCCGGACCTGCGCGGGTTCGGTCAATCGTCTACAGTGAACTCGCAATACACACTCGATGATTTCGCGACGGATATTGCAGGCCTGCTCGATCACCTGAAAATTCAGAAGGCTGCAATTGCAGGGCACTCCATGGGCGGGTATATCGCTCTCGCTTTCACGAAGCTGTATCCCGAACGGGTCGGCGGATTGGGGCTTGTCTCGACGCAAACGCCTGCGGACCCGCCGGACCGCAAGGAGGGACGCTACAAAACGGCGGTGGACGTGGCAGAAAAAGGCATCAGCGGCGTAGTGGAGACGATGGCCTCCAAATTCACAACCGACGAAAAATTGCAGGGCACTGCTCGGGAGATCATGCAACGACAGCAACCCGCCGCCTTCATCGGTGCGCTCAAGGCTATGGCAGAGCGCATGGATACCGCTTCTATACTGACTGCTGTAAAAGCGCCGGTGGTCATAGTCCATGGCGATGCGGATGCGTTAGTCCCCGTTGACCGTGCACGCGAGATGAAAAACGCTCTACCGGAAGCCCGATATGTGGAATTGCCGGGCGTGGGTCACCTGCCGATGATGGAGGCAGCGATGGAAACAGCCGAGGCATTAAAACACCTCGCCTAATCACGGCAAATGAATTACTGATAACAATCATCCCCGGCGAAATTAGCCGGGGATGATTATGTCAACTATAAATTGGGAAGAGATGCGGCTCAGGAGGTCGCTACCTGCGGAGCCTGTCCCATCGAGTTGTGTCCGAGTGTGCCATTCGATCCATTGCGTTTCACCAATCGGTTGATGTGCGCCACCAGTACGCGGCTCGGCGTGGGCTTGGTGAGGTAATCGTCCGCGCCGGCATCCAACACACTGGCGATCATCGAAGGGTCGTTCAGCGCGGAAAGGATGATGATCGGCACCTGACTAAAGGCTCTGACAGCCCTGCACACTTCCCACCCGTCCACTTCGGGCATCATGAGATCCAGGACGACTAGATCGGGCGGATTTTCGCGAATCATGTTCAAGCCATCGCCGCTGTTATTGCTCGCGGCAACCTCGAACCCCTGCGATTTAAGCAACAGCGATAACAGGTCGGTGACGGCAACGTCGTCGTCGATCACAAGAATTCTGGTTGTCATAGGTTATCCAATCTTCCGCATTATATCGAAGAATAGGTTGAATCTGACTTTGCAATAGCCTATCAATTCAAAAGGTGGCAAAACGCACGTCAATGGGTTACGTTTGTCGGTTCTCTTCATGGTACACTTCGGGCGATTTTAGAACTTTTATTGGAGGTTAGGATGAATACGTGGGTGTATCTGTTCGATGAAGTGGCGAAAGCCGAAAAATACGCGGGGTCGTGGGAAGGCGTACGCGTCCTGCTTGGCGGTAAAGGCGCCGGTCTGTTCGATATGACGCGCGCCGGGGTGCCGGTTCCGCCGGGGTTCACCATCACGACAGAAGCTTGTAACTGGTTCCGTAAGAGCGGAAAGTTCCCGCCGGGGATGTGGAAGCAAGTGCTTGCTGCAATGAAAGTGACCGAGAAACGGGCCGGCAAAAGATTCGGCGACCCGAAAAATCCGTTGTTGGTGTCGTGTCGCTCCGGGGCAAAGTTCTCGATGCCCGGCATGATGAATACCATCCTGAACATCGGCTTGAACGATGAAGTTGTGGAAGGGATGGTCGAACTTACGAACAACCCGCGCTTTGCATGGGATTCGTACCGCCGCCTGATCGAGATGTTCGGCGCGACCGTGTTCAATCTCGATGACGAACACTTCGAGCATCCCCTAGCCGAGCATAAAGCAAAAAAGGGATATAAGACAGATACCGAAATGACCGCCGAGGACTGGAAGGAACTGGCTTCCGTCTTCAAGGTTGTTTTCAATAAGCAGGTCGGTTTCGAGTTTCCACAGGATGTTTATAAGCAATTGGAGTACGCCACAAAGGCCGTCTTCGAATCATGGATGGGCAAACGCGCCATCGATTACCGCCGCGCCACCAACATACCGGACGATCTCGGCACGGCGGTCAACATCGTGACGATGGTGTTCGGCAATATGGGGGACGATTCCGGAACCGGCGTAGCCTTTACACGCAACCCGTCCACAGGCGAAAAGAAGATGATGGGCGAATACCTTCTCAACGCGCAGGGCGAGGACGTTGTGGCGGGAATCCGCAACGCCGACCCCATCGAGCATTTGAAAGACCAGATGCCGAAAGCCTACAAGCAGTTTATGGAAATTACCGCGCGACTCGAAAAGCATTACAAGGATATGCAGGATGTGGAGTTCACGATCGAGCGCGGCAGGCTCTGGATGTTACAGACACGCAACGGCAAGCGGACAGCAAAATCGGCGGTGAAGATCGCGGTGGATATGGCGAAGGAGGGTCTGATCACCAAAGAGCAGGCGGTCCAACGTGTCACGCCGGAGAATGTGGATTCGCTCCTCCACCCGCAGTTCGACCAAACCGCAATGGACGATGCCGAGAAGACCGGCAGGTTCTTCGCAAAGGGCGTGAACGCGTCCCCCGGCGCGGCAGTTGGACAGGTCTATTTTGATGCGGACACTGCCGAAAAAATGGCGAAGGATGAGAAACAGGACACGATCATGGTGCGTCCATTCACCAAACCGGACGACGTACACGGCATGATCGCATCGAAGGGCGTGCTGACCAGCGAAGGCGGCGCGACATCGCACGCAGCAGTCGTGGCGCGTCAATTCGGAATTCCGTGCATTGTCGGCGCATCTGCGATCAAGATCGATCTTGAAAAGCGACACATGACCGTTGGGGAAACCGTCGTAAAAGAAGCCGATTGGATCTCTGTGGACGGCACCACCGGCAGAGTGTTCATCGGGAAGATTCCCACCACGGCGCCATCGCTCGAAGAGCAAACCGAACTGCTCACCCTGCTCAAATGGGCAGATGAGATCTGCGCTCGAAAAGATATTCGCGCAGCGCGTGATTCCGGGTACCCCACTCGCGGCTTGCAGGTGTGGGCAAACGCGGATTATCCGAAAGATGCGCAACGTGCCCGATCCTACGGCGCGGTGGGAATCGGTCTGTGCCGAACCGAGCATATGTTCTTCGAGCCGGAGCGTCTGCCCATCGTGCAGGATATGATCCTGTCCGAAACCAGCGAGGGACGCACGTCCGCCCTCAATAAACTTCTTCCCTACCAACGGAAGGATTTCGACGGTCTCTTCGAGGCGATGGATGGCTGCCCCGTTATCATCCGTTTGATCGACCCTCCGCTGCACGAGTTCATGCCCGACGAGGAAAAACTCCTCGAAGAAGTCATCACGATGCGAGTGAAGAACGAAACCGCAGGCTTGAAGGAAAAAGAAGACCTGCTCACCGCAATTCGGCGGTTGCACGAATCCAACCCGATGATGGGTCTGCGAGGCGTGCGCTTGAGCATTTCGATGCCCGAGATCGTGGAGATGCAGGTACGCGCCATCTTCGAAGCCGCAGCGGATTGCACGAAGCGCGGTGTCAAGGTCAAGCCCGAGGTGATGATTCCGCTCACCGGAACAGTGAAAGAACTCGAATGGATCCAGCCGCGACTGGAGCGCATTGCAAAATCGGTTATGGATGAAAAAAAGATCAAATTCGAGTACAAGTTCGGCACCATGATCGAGATTCCGCGCGCGGCGGTCACTGCGGCGGAGGTCGCCACCCACGCCGAATTCTTCTCCTTCGGCACGAACGACCTGACCCAGATGACCTACGGCTACTCACGCGACGATGCTGAACGCAACTTCCTCATTACGTATCAGGAACAGGGCATCCTCGAAACGAATCCCTTCCAGTCGCTGGATCGCGGCGGTGTAGGCAAACTCATGGATTGGGCGATCACCGAGGGACGAAAGACGCGTCCAAACCTCGAAGTGGGAATCTGCGGCGAGCATGGCGGCGATCCCAGCTCCATCGAGTGGTGTCACATCATCGGGAACAACTATGTTTCGTGTTCCCCCTTCCGCGTGCCGATCGCGCGTCTCGCGGCGGCGCACGCGGCGTTAAAATATCGTCCACAGAAGATGGTTATCGGCGCGAAAAAGTCCGCGAAAAGTAAAACCACGTCGAAAAAGGCTCGGAAAAAGTAAGCCGTGTAAACAAAAAAAATCCCCTGCGGTGCAGGGGATTTTTTTTGTTATTTACTGTTCTTGTAGAACTCTTCGAAATCCGGGAAGTTATGCCAGAAATGTTCCGTATCGAAATGATCGCTGTTGATTTTCTTCCCGTCGCACTTGCCGGTGATCTTGATGGTTTCCCCGCGCCGGTCATAGCGCAAATTGCACTTCCAACGTCCCGTGGTGGTCACATCCAGGACAAAGCGGTCGTTCTCGAAGTTATAGAAGCCTGTCCCGGTCATGATGAAATTTGTGGTGAAAGCGCATTTGTTGAGCGAGAAGTTGACTCGAGTGCCGGCATTGTTCATTTGAAAGCCGAGCACGCCGCCATAATTGCAGCCGGTTGCGGTGGGTGTAAATCCGTCCCAGTAATAGAATTCGGGAAGGTAGTAGATCTCGGTTTCCATTGCGGATAAAGCGTTACGCGGGCTGCCGAACACAGAGGCAAAGCGCGGAGCCAGCGGAGCGTGTGGATCGATCAAATAACCTCCGCAGACCGTTTCACGTTGTGCGGGAACAACATCGTTCACGAGGAAGTCAACCACCAATTCATCCGGGCAGGCATTGCCGCGCCCGAAAATTACGTGAGGTCCAAATTCCTGGGTGATGAGATATCCATCTGCCAGGTTTTCATACACGCTGACACCATTGCCGTAAGGTGTCGCTGGGTCGGCAGTTGAACCAAGCACCAGTGTCGGGACGCCATTAGCAAGCAGATAATCGGGACGCGTCAGGTCGGTGGTGGCGTTGGGCCAATAGGCGCACGGCAAGTCCGCGTAGATAAGCGAAGCGAGTCGCGGGATGGAAAACTCGAAGGAATCGACGGTTGCAAGATAATTATTCGCCTTATCTTCCGGGGAAGCGCCGGGATAACCATAATCCTGACATTCCACACCGTAATACACTGCCTCCGAATAGGTCGGATCGATGATCACGTCGAGGGTTTGCGAGTCAAGCCCAAGGTACAGGAGGCGGGCGAGCGGAACCATATCCAACTTGGAGGCAGCCGCAGCGAGGGCGCGGACAAACATCATACGGTCCGACTCGTTATACACCTGACTCGCCGCGACAAGCTCAAGGTTTGTGAGTGTAAAGATGCGATTGGCGAATTTCCCATTTGCGAGCGGGAATTTAAATTTGACGGGTCCTTTTTCCAGAATTTTGGCCAGTGTGTCATACGACCTAACTGCGTTCCCTAGCATATCCCGGCGGCAGGCTTCATCATCGTTACAAGCTTCAAGCGATGCGGTCAATACGTCGCTGAACGCCTGTGCTTGTTCAGTGTAGAATTGGAAACCATCCAGGGTGAGGTCAACCGTCCCGTCTAGAACGAGACCGGCGAGATGGTCGCTGTATGTGCTTGCATAGGTTTGTGCGTATTGCGTACCGTAACTTTCGCCATACAGCCAGAATTTTTCATCGCCAACCAATTGACGAAAGAGCTCCAGATCTTCCACCGCTTGTTTTGTCCCAAGATAGGGCAAAAGACTTGGGTCGCTTACTTCATTGACACAATCGGTGCTAAATGTCTCTGCGGATTGTTTGAGCGCGGCTTCCTGTGCCGGCGTTTTGCCGCGCGCATCTCGCTGATAGAAGGCGCTTCCGGCATACGGGCAGTTTTGGTCGCCCGAATACAACAAGCCGCGCTGGTCGAAGAAAACAATATCGAAAGCGCCTAAAATATCCTCCCCAAAGCCGGAGAGATAATAATCCGCCGAGGAGACACCGGAGTAGCCGGGACCACCCGTGGCAGTGACGAACATTCCCTTGCGGGCGCCTGCCGCTGGAAGGACGGCAAAGGTCACGTCTAACGTGCGCGTATCAGAGGGATTAAAGTGATCCAATGGCACTTCGATGGTTACGCATGTGAACACACTACCTTCGAAGCATTCGAATCCACCCAACGCGTCCAACAGGTCATCCATGGGAGATTGCCGCGTTCTCTCAAACGGCGCAGCGCCGATGGACGTAAACATCAGCACAACTATTAAAACCAATTGCGCAGGCAGGGTAATCCGAGACTTCATGCGGCCTCCAAGTGGTTGGGATCGGGTCGTACTGGCTTCGATTGTTATTATAGTGGGAAAATTAAGGGAAGAGCAAGCACTTTTGTGCATCAAAAGGTTACAAAACCGTAAAAGTACTGCGGGCGCACAAGAGAGTGCGCCCGCAGTTTACGTCAAGGATTCAACGACTATCTTACATTGATGACCTGTCCCGGATATATGAGGTTGGCGTTCTTGATATTCGGGTTGAGGGCGAGCAGGGCTTCCACCGTGGTGCCAAACTTCCCTGCGATGAGCCGCAGCGTGTCTCCCTTTTGCACAATGTACGAAGATACACCGAGCGGGATGTTGATCGCCTGCCCCACGTAGATCAGGTTCGGATTGGTGATCTGCGGGTTGACCTTGAGAATCGCATCCACGGTCGTGCTCCAGCGGGAGGCAATGTTGCGGAGGGTGTCTCCGCGCTGGACGTAGTACACCTGTCCGCTGGAAGGAGGCGGTGTGACGGGCGGAGGCGTGGTGGGCACTACGTACACCTTGATCCACTGACCTTCATAGATCACGTTGGGGTTTGTGATCTCGGGGTTGTCGCGAAGCAACGCGTCCATACTGGTGCCGAAGCGGGTCGCCAGGCTTTTCAAGGTATCGCCGCGCGCGACGATGTAGATGAAGTATCCGCCGTCAGTTCCGAGGATCGTGCCGGGCAGTTGTAAAACCTGACCGGGGAAGATCAAGTCTCCCGAACCAATCTGCGGGTTTGCACGCCTCAATGCCGCAACACTCGTCCCGCACCGATCGGCGATCTTGCGCAGGGTATCACCCTGGACGACGGTGACGCTCGAGCCGCAACCCGCCGCAAACGCCGGGCTGGTGGATGCGAAGGTGGCGAGCAAGACCGTCACAAGAAGGAAGAGCTGAATAAATTTTCTGGTGTTCATGGTAATCTCCATTTCTAAGATCAATGCAGGCAGTAGATGAAAAATAGAGCCCAAATGTTCCCTGCCGCGCTCCCCCTACTTTTTTCCTATGCGCCAAAGCCTTCGGGTATACGGCCATACACGCCGCGCATATCCTCCGGCAATGCCTGTGCGAGCGTGAACATCAGCCTGTCGGTGAGAGCGAGGGGAGTCTCACTCGGCTTCGGCATCAACGCCGGGAGCAGGGTGATTCTGACGTGCGTACGATACGGAAATTGTTTGAAGAATCGATCCGACCCGACAACGGTCAAAGGCACAATGGGACAATTCGCCTCGATCGCCAGGCGGGCTGTTCCGGTTTTGGCGACGTTGAGTCCACGCCCCTTCGACCTCTTCCCTTCGGGGAACATGCCAAGTGACTGACCGTGCTTCAAGACCATCAGCGCATGCCTCGTCGCCCAGAGATCTTTATCGCCCCGGTTAACGGGGAATGCGCTTAGATTACGCAGGAACAGGTCCAATACGGGATTTTTGAACAACTCGGCTTTCCCCATGAAGAATAACGGACGCGGGATCGAGAACTGCATGGGGAACACATCGAAGTTCGTGACGTGATTCGAAGCAAGAATAACCGCCCCTTCACGTGGAATATTTTCCAGTCCACTCACTTCCATTTTCATGAACGATGCAAAGACCAAACGGAGCAGCGCGATGATCGCGCGACGTTGGGGCGTTTCGGCAAAGTAATACCTCTTGTTATCACGAAGATCGGGCTGAGGTGGAGAGGGAAGCGAAGCGTCCATGAATTAAGTGCCAATGAAAGTGGATTATACTTGCCAATACTTTGCTTGAGGCGGCGTCCCCGCCGCCGTGGATTGCGGCGGGAGCATCACGACATCATTACAATACAACACTCGGAGAACAAAATGGACACTATCATCGAAAGCATATCGGCGCTTGAAATTTTGGATTCCCGCGGCAATCCCACCATCGAAGTGGAAGTGTCGCTCGCAGACGGTTCGTGGGGACGCGCGGCGGTGCCGTCGGGCGCATCGACTGGCGAGCATGAGGCTCTCGAAATGCGCGATGGCGATAAGAAGCGTTATCTCGGCAAGGGCGTAATGAAAGCGGTGGCAAACGTCAACGGCGTGATCGCAGAGGCGCTCTTCGGATGGGACGCGTCGGAACAAAAAGCGATCGACATGGAATTGCTCGCCATGGATGGAACGCCAAACAAATCCAAATTGGGAGCGAACGCGATTTTGGGAGTGAGCCTGGCAGTTGCAAAAGCCGCGGCGAATTCGTATGGCTTGCCGCTGTACCGTTATCTCGGCGGCGTGTACGCGCACGTTCTACCTGTGCCGATGCTCAACATCCTGAACGGAGGCGCGCACACCGCCTGGCAATCCACGGATATGCAGGAGTTCATGGTGATGCCGTTCGGCGCGCCAACCTTTGCTGAGGGACTACGCTGGGGCACGGAGATCTATCACGCGTTGAAATCCGTGTTGAAAGAAAAAGGCTACCCAACACTCGTCGGTGATGAAGGAGGGTATGCGCCTGCATTGAAAGCTAACAGCGAAGCCGTGGAAGTGATCCTTGCCGCCATCGAAAAATCTGGCTTCAAAGCCGGTCGCGGACAGGACGTTGCCATTGCGCTGGACCCCGCCGCTTCGGAACTCTATGATGAAGGTTCAAAGACATATAACCTTCGTAAAGAAGGGAAGAAATTAACGGGCGAGCAAATGGTGGAATTCTGGGCGAAATGGGTGAAGGACTATCCCATAGTTTCCATCGAAGATGGTCTCGCACAGGATGATTGGGCTTCGTGGCAATTAATGACGAAGGAGTTGGGAGATAAGGTTCAAATCGTCGGCGACGATCTGCTCGTGACGAATCCCGAACGCGTCCGCCGCGCCATCAAGGAAAACGCCGCCAACGCCCTGCTTGTGAAAGTGAACCAGATCGGCTCACTGACCGAAACCATCGAAGCCGTGGAAACCTGTCATCGGGCTGGCTGGCGCGCAGTGACCAGTCACCGTTCCGGCGAGACCGAGGATTCTACGATTGCCGATCTCGCGGTCGCGTTGAACACGGGGCAGATCAAAACAGGCGCGCCTGCACGATCAGACCGCGTGGCGAAATACAATCAACTGCTCCGCATCGAAGCGGAGTTGGGGGATACAGCAAAGTACGCGGGGTGGGAAGCATTGAAATGAACCGAAACACTCCTTCCGAATCAAAGGTTCCGAAGGAGTTATTTTTTGGAGGCACGAATGTCCACTCAAGACGATATCAAGAGATATATTGCCAACAGGCAAAAGGAAATTGACGGGGCGGCATTGTATGAAGTATTGGCTGAGATCGAAAAACAACCGCAAATGGCAGAGATCTACAGGCGACTCTCAGCTAGTGAGGAAAAACACGCCGCGACCTGGGACAAGAAACTCGAAGACCTGAAAGTCAATCTGCCGCCCCGCAAAATAGCCTGGCGCGCCGCGACAATGATCTGGCTGGCAAAACGATTCGGTCCGCAGTTCGTGTTATCCACAATCACAGGCAACGAAAAAGCCGACAGTCGGGCATATGACAGTCAGTCCGATGAGGAAGCGAAGGGATTTTCAATGGAAGAAAAATCCCATGCACGCTTGCTTTCGATTGCATCCGACTCAACGGGCGGCATGTCTGGCGGAACCGTCGCGCAACTCGAAGGACGTCACAAAGCCGGAGGCGGAAATGCCTTGCGTGCGGCTGTGCTCGGCGCTAATGACGGGCTTGTCTCCATATTGAGCCTCACCATGGGCGTGGCTGGGGCAACCAATTCAAGACCCGATATTTTGATCGCAGGCCTGGCAGGCGTGCTTGCAGGCGCAGGTTCGATGGCCCTCGGTGAATGGCTCTCGGTGCAAAGTTCACGAGAACTTTACGAACATCAGATTAAGATTGAAGCGGAAGAGATTGCTGAAAGTCCCGAAGAAGAACAGGAAGAACTCGCTCTCATCTATCAATCAAAAGGCTTGCCGGAAGACCGCGCAAAAGAACTCGCCGCGCACATGATGGTGGATACGGGAAATATTCTCGACACACTCACCCGTGAAGAGCTGGGCATCGATCCCGACGAACTCGGTGGCTCGGCATATGAAGCTGCGTTCACATCCTTTTTTCTCTTCGCGTTCGGCGCCCTCTTCCCGATGCTCTCCTATTTCTTCTGGAGCGGAACGCAAGCCATCATTCTCAGCCTGGTGATCAGCGCTGTCGGTTTATTTATCATTGGCGCAGCAATCACCTTGATGACTGGAAAAAGCGTTTTGTTCTCTGGGACACGGCAAGTGTTGGTCGGCATCGCCGCTGCAGCGCTGACCTACGGCATCGGAAAGTTGATCGGCGTTTCATTGGGTTAAGGAGCAGGATTAAACCCTGCGGGACTGTATCTGGATTATTTGCATACTATTCCGCAAACAACGCAGGCTGGCCGACCGTTAGTCAGTAAGGCACGGTTTCATCCTTTTCGAAAAAACCCATAAACCATCCCTGCTGCATGGCGCAAAACGGCAAAGGCTGACGTTACTGATTTATGATTAAAGCAACCCCATTGAGGCCGCCGCCAAGTGGTACGATCGCAACCATGCCTGTCATATCCCCTTTACTAAAGTTCAAGATCGCCTGACCCACAGTTTGATCCATGGCTAACTCGACTTCGTAGCCAAGGTTTGTAAGTTCCGTTTCGTAAAAAGCCGCTATCTCAGCAAGGTCCGCCGAGGTTGTATATTGATATCCACTGGTGTCAACAGCTTCACCGGCAAGAGCGCCCGGCATGATCGGGATGCCGTTCCAATCAGCCAATGGGGTTCCTGAAGGCAGGGCGGCTTCCGCAGTAGCCTCCGCAGCCTGAAAAGGGATGCCGATCGCGACGACTTCATAGGTCAGCGGTCCGTCGAAATAGTCAATTTCAGAAACCATTGAGCCGTAAAGAGAATCGCCAGGTTGAATTCCGATATTTTCAGTAAAGCTCACCACGGAGTTCCCGAAACCGGGCATGCCGATGTACCGGCCGCTTGCGTCGCGGGCGATCACGCGCATCGGTATGCTCCCTAAAGGCTGATCACTGGTGTTCGTCATGGTGATCGGGATACCTGTTCCGCTACCACCGAGATGGGCTTTAGCGATATCAAAAGGCTCACCCAGGATCGCTTCCACATCTGTGGTGTACACAACATCGGTGGCAGGCTGTATTGGCGCTATCAACTCAATGGATGCCAACTCTTGCTTTACCAAACCGCTGGATTCAAAGCAGTAGCAAACCTGGAAACCAGTCGAATCTCCCGCCAGCATCCATGACCCTTCCCAAAGGGAAAAATACGCGGCGCTATTGGTGTACACAACTTCTCCAGCCGCGTTGAGAAATCTGAACTCCATTTCGTCCGTATTCATATAAATAGGGATATCGTTGGGATTGTGTACAAGAATCTCAACATTCGTAACCTTACTCGAAGGATCAGACAAGTTGGGGATTGCGTGTTCATACCATTCGAGGATTTCCAGATCAAGCAAGACTGGTGTCGGTGTGAGCGAAGGTTCAGGCGTGGCAATTGCCGTAAGAGTCGACGAGGACGTATCAGTAAAAGACACCCTTGGAGTCTGTGTAGCAGTTGTCGTTGTTGCAGATGACCTGCAGGCGGATGTACTTAGGATGAGAATGATGGCCAATGACATGAACCTACTTGTTGATTTCATACCATTCCTTTCATACTAGGTTCCTTGTTCATCCCGCAGTTGAATTGCGGAATGAACAAGGAGGAACAATAGCCTCAAATCTTGTTCGCATACTTCTCAGCAAACAGCGCGGGTCCTCCGCCCGTGTGCCAGAATAGCACAGTCTCATCCTTCCTGAAATAGCCTTTACGGATGAGATCGATCGTCCCTGCTGCGGCGCGCCCCGTGTAGACGGGGTCAAGCAGAAGACCTTCGTACTTCGCAAACAACTTGACCGCTTCACGCTCCGCGTCGGTCAACACGCCGTAGCCTGCCCGGCAGTAGTCGGCGTTTGCCAACACCTCAGCGGTTTCGAACTCAATTCGCTTCACCAGTTTTTCGCTCGCTGCCGATGCAAGTTTGGAAACATGACTCTTCAACCACTCCTCTGGTTCATCAATGCTAATACCCAACACTTTTCCTTGATAGCCGAATACGCGTTGACCCAGTACAAGACCGGCGTGTGTCCCGCCTGAAGATGTGCCGAAGACGATCCAATCAGGATTTACATTTTGCTTCATCAACTCCTCCATCGCGAACGCATATCCCAACGCGCCTGTCGGACTTGACCCACCGTACGGAACGAGATACGGCTTGCGTCCTTCCGCAACGGCTTTATCAAACGTTTCCTGCAGAACGCGGTCGCGCTTTTTGCGATCTGCGATTGTGATAATCTCCGCTCCAAACAATTGATCCAACAAAAAGTTTGCCGAGGGCTTGTCGGGCATCTCTCCGTTCAGCACAAGAATACAATCAAATCCATATTTTGCTGCCGCGGCGGCAGTTTGACGACAATGATTGGATTGCAACGCGCCGCCGGAAATCAACGTCCTTGCACCCTGTTCTTGCGCCTCCGCAACGAGAAATTCCAATTTACGAGTCTTATTCCCGCCGAAGGCGAGTCCCGTCTGGTCGTCGCGCTTGACGAGGAGGCGTGGTCCGCTCAAATGGTCGGATAGACGCGGGAGTTCTTCGACGAGGGTCGGCAGGTGGGCAAAGTGGAGACGTGGAATAGTATTCATGTTTCTCTTATTGAATTTTATCGGTGGTTGAGTGGGACTGGTGATATTCCAGCTCGTATCGAAACCACCACTGAGCAAAATTATTATTGGTACATGGTGGTCTCGATGCGCCGCTCCGCGGCACTCGACCACCGAGATACCTATGCACCCAAATTCTGTTTCGTCCTCAACCTTCCACGCGAACGCATCACATTCAACAGGCGCGGAATGACTTGCGAATACATCCTGTACCATAACGGGCTGGGAGCGTAATCCCACGCGCCGAGGGTGCGCACAATCTTGCCTCCAAGTCCCTCTTTGAAGCGATACACACCCCACATCGAGTCGGATTCATCGAAGACATCAGGCGCGCCCCAAAGGTCGTATACAGCACATCCCCTGGCCTTTGCTCGTTTTATCGCTTCCCGTTGCAATAAATACGACGGCATTTTTTCGCGGTGCACATCGCGCGACATGCCATACACATAATACGCGCGACCCGCGAAATAAAAAACAAAGATCGCGGCAACAGGTTCATCATCCACTTCGGCGATCAGGGGCTCGCAATGCGGTTCCTTCGAATTAGTAAATAACGTCCACACGGTTTTGTAATAGTCCTCATCACGAATCACGAAGCCATCACGCACAGAAGTTTCCGCATACATCTTGTACAACGTACCAAAATCACGTATGTTGCCTACGCGCAAAGAAACGCCTTTCTTCTCAGCCAGACGAATGTTATAGCGCGTCTTCTGTTTCATGCGTGCAAGCAGTTCATCTTCAGTTGGATTTAAATCAATCAGGACGGAATTTTTGAATTGGATCTGCTCGGACGAATATCCCCAACCCCTCCGCTTCAACTCGGACATGATAACTGATCCACTTTGATCTTCGAAACCGTCCGCGCTTTCCGGAACTCCCCACCCCAACACCACGTCAGGATCCATTTTCAAGAAGATCGCGCCTTCTTTTCTCGCGAATGCCTGTAAATCATCCAACACGCGTGTTCGCAAGGATTCGTTTGTCCAATCGAGCAACGGACCTTTCGGAGAATAGAGAATGGACAATCTCGCGGCGAAGTTGTTGCGGAGGATTTGACGTTTGAGGATGAGCGCCGCGGCGAGGCAATGACCTGTGACCGGTGACTGATCACTGGTTACTCTAAACTCATCCTCTGTCCACACCGCGTATAACGGACGCCAACCATACTTCGCCTTCACCTGCCCCCATTCGTAGGTCTGGAGAAAGTGAGGGTTCGGGAGTTTTGAGATGAGAGAGTTCCAGGTAGCGCTTTCCACTTTATTCTTTGTTTCCAATAAATTTTAGATACACCCAATACAATAACGGATTATAGACTCGATCCATCGCCTGCGCGGCACGTTTGAGTTCGCCGCCGAAGCCGCGCTTGAAGCGGTAGACTCCCCACAGCCCATCGTGCCGAGTCTCAAAATTGGCTTCAAGGGTTGCTTCATCTTCATCAGGGACTCCCCAGAGATCGTACTCTTCGCAACCGCGCGCTTTTGCCCATTTCATGGCTTCCCATTGGAGGAGGTACGTTGGCATGCGATTGCGTTCCTCATCCGTAGAAGCGCCGTAGAGGTAATAAGCGCGGTTTCCGCTTCGGGCCACGAACAACGCGGCAAGCGGCTTACCTTCGTAATCGGCAACCAGTATTTCGCACATCCCTTTTGCATGGAGCAACTGATAGGCGCGTTTGTAATACTCCAGCGAGTGGACCCCGAATTTGTCGCGGCCGCCTGTGACGAGCATCATCCTGTGAAAGGACTCGATATCGTCCCACGCGCGCACCGTCACGCCCTTCTTCTCCGCGAGGCGGATGTTATAGCGCGTCTTTTGTTTCATTCTCGCTAATAATTCTTCTTCGCTTCCACGAATATCAACAATGATGGTTCGCGGAGGTTGGATGTTGTGAGGCGATGTTTCAATTTTCAAGTTCCAAGTGTCAAAGTTTTGGTCGGTCCAGAGGTCGGGTTCGAGTTTGAGGAAGATGGCACGGTTTTGTTTGCAGGCAGAATCAATTTCTTCCCAAAGCGGAGAAACAAAGTCCGCCTTCGGAATGTATCCTACTGTAAAACCCAGCGGTAGTTTGCGGAAAAGAATCTGTACACCCGCACCATCTCTGACAATTCGCACGGACTTCCATCCAAACGCAGACTTCAACTCGCCCCACTCGCCCGTTTGCAGGAGGTGGACGTTCGGGTGTTGGGAGAGGAAGTGGTTCCAGTCGGCGAGGGAGACAGGAGGCATCTTGTTTTGTCATGCTGAGCGCAGCGAAGCAACTCTTGGTATGCTAATCGAGACTCTTCGCTCCGCTCAGAGTGACATACCTAAATTATAGATGTAATGTCCGCTTTCGGCGCTTCGCGGATAGTGGAGCCAGGGATAAGGTCGTCCAGGAGGGCGATGATCGCGTCGGTGTCGGCGGAGCGGCTGAGGGCGGAGAGTCGCTCGAGGGCTTGAGGCATGTCGATATCAAGAGATGAGGCGTCTGCCTCAAGCCGGAAAATGTCGGGATGCAGGGTCTTCGTCAATGGTGTGCCTTCATCCCAAAGTTCTTCCGTCAATTTTTCACCAGGGCGAATCCCGGTAAACATGATCTCGATATCGCGATGCGGTTCGAGGCCGGAAAGCCGAATCAGGTCTTCGGCCAGATCAAGGATGCGAACAGGTTCGCCCATGTTGAGCACGAAGGTTTCGCCGCCTGTTTCCATCGAAGCCGCCTGCAACACGAGGTACACCGCTTCGGGGATCGTCATGAAATATCGAAACATGTCGGGATGCGTGATGGTCACGGGTCCACCGTTCGCGATTTGATTTTTGAAGATCGGAATGATGGAGCCGCGAGAACCCAGGACATTGCCGAATCGAACAACGGTGAACGCGCGATTTGCCTGGTGGGCGGCATCGAGAACGATCATTTCAGCAAGACGTTTGGTCGCGCCGTAGATGGACGACGGGCGTACGGCTTTATCGGTGGAGATAAGCACGAATCGTTCGACGTTTTGGTTGAGTGCGGCTTGTGCAACATGGTGCGTGCCGATGACGTTGTTCGTGACAGCTTCGACGATGTTGACCTCCATCAACGGAACGTGCTTGTGCGCGGCCGCGTGGAAGATGACTTGAGGCTGGTGCTCCTGAAAGATCTGCCCAAGGCGGTCGGCATTCCGAATGTCGGCAATGACAGGCAAGAGGGAGAGATTCGGATACTCTTGATTCAGTTCAAGAAAAATTTCAAAGACGCTATTTTCACCGTGACCGAGCAAGACGAGTTGCGCGGGATTACGCCGCGCGATCTGACGGCACAGTTCGCGCCCGATGGAACCGCCTGCACCGGTAACAAGCACGCGCTTGCCCTCCAGCGCCGCGCCCACCGCCTCATCGTTGACACGCACTGGCTCGCGGCGCAGGAGGTCGGTGATATCCACTTCACGCAGGCGATTGACGCTCACCCTGCCGCCGATAAGCTCGTAAATGCCGGGCATGGTTCGGGAAGTAACACCTCGCGCACGACACACATCATTGATTGAGCGCACGAGCTGGCCAGGCGCCGAGGGAATGGCGATGATGACATCATCCACGCGGTGCAGATCAAGCATGGAGGATAGATCATTGACCGCGCCGATCACAGTCACACCATGAATCGAATGTTTTTGCTTGGCAGGATCATCGTCGAGGAAGCCGACGGGCACCAGATTCAATGGTGACGATTTTTGCAGTTCACGTGCCACGAGCGCGCCAGCGTCCCCTGCGCCGATGATGAGGGCGCGTCTGGCTTTTCCTTCGATCAGTACGCGCGCGGTCATGGACTGTTCTGCAAGAATGCGCAGGGCAAAGCGGGAGCCGCCGATCAGCACAAGTGAAAGCAGCCAATCGATTCCCAGAGCCGAACGAGGCATACCCGGCAACACACGGCCTGCGCTGATCAAGAGCAGCAATACCCCCGACACGAGTACTGATGCGGACGTGACGGCGACCGTAATTAATCGCAGTTCGTTCGTGCTGGCGTAGATCCACAGGCGGCGATACAACCCAAAGAAATAATACACGGGAATCTTGATCGTCAGCGCAACGGCAGTCATCAACAAAACGGCGGGGAAATAAAACGGCAGTTCTTCCACATCCAGCCGCAAGGCGAAACTCCCCAACACCGAGACGATGATGAGGGCAATATCGCCGATAAGGACGAAGCGATTGCGGATATGGTTCCGAGGGCGAGGCATGAGAGCGCAGAGATTAGAGATTTGAGATTAGAGAGTTTGCACGCATGGATTCGACAGTTTCTTGCAGACCAGCGCGGAGTGAGGTTCGTGCTTCAAAGCCGAGAAGGGTTCTGGCTTTTTGCGGACTGCCGACAGAGCGATAGATGTCGCCAGCGCGAGGGGATGCGAATTCAGGTTTAGGCGCGTGAGGAAAGATCCCATTCAAGACATCGAGCAGATCGAGCAAACGCGTTTCAATGCCTGTGCAGATGTTGAAGACCTGTCCCGCCGCTTTCGCGTGCTCGGAGGCGATCATGTTGGCGCGCACGACATCATGGATGTTGACCAGATCACGCGTTTGTCCGCCATCGCCGAAGATGGTTATGGGTTTTCCAGATAGCACGCATTGAATGAACAGCGGAACCGCGGCCGCGTACATCGAGTCGGGTCGTTGGCGGGGACCGTAGACATTGAAGTACCTCAGCGCGGTAACTTCAAGATCAAAGTCGTTCGTAAACAGTTCCGCATACATTTCATTGACTCGCTTCGAAAGCGCATACGGGGATTTCGGCTGAAGGGGGCCGTCTTCGACCAGTGGCAGCGCATCGGACTCACCGTAGACTGCCGCGCTCGATGCAAGGACTACGCGCCTGACGCCGGCGCGCCTCGCGGACTCGAGGAGCATGTGTGTGCCGCCGACGTTGATATCGAAACATGTCTGCGGCTCGTCGATGGATTGCGGGACGGAAACGAACGCGGCAGAGTGGAATACGACCTCCACGCCGCGCACAGCCTCCCCGATTTGGGAAACGTCGCGAATATCCCCTTCGAGGATTTCCAGTTGAGCGCTTCCGTACTTTTGAATCAAGGCATCGATATTCTCGCGTCTGCCTGTGCTGAAGTTATCCAGCACGCGGACGGTGTCGCCGCGCGCGAGCACAGCCTCCGCGAGGTGTGAGCCGATGAAACCCGCGCCACCTGTCACAAGGATATTCATTTAGCGTCCGGTCCGCCGGAGCATGGTGCCGATGGTGCGAAGGATGATCTGGAAATCCATGGCAAGCGTGCGGTGCTTAATGTAATACAGGTCGTATTCAAGTTTGACAGCCATTTCCGTGACGCTGGCGTAGTAACCATAGTTGATCTGTGCCCAACCAGAAACACCAGGCTTGACCAGCAAACGTGCGCGATAGAACGGGACCTGTTTTTGGAACGCGGCAACAAGTTGCGGACGCTCGGCGCGGGGACCAACGAGACTCATGTCGCCGCGCATGACGTTCCAAAACTGCGGAAATTCATCGAGACGCGTTTTGCGAAGAAACTCACCCACTCGCGTGACGCGCGGGTCATTCTTCTCGGCGAGTTTTGCCTCACCTTCCTGTTCTGCATCCTGCCGCATCGTGCGGAATTTGAAGATCGTGAACCTCCTGCCGCCTTTGCCAAGACGCGTTTGCGTATATAAGATGGGCAGGCCGCTATCGAGGAGAATCGCCAGCGATATGAAAGGAAAAAGCACAAGGAATACGGTCATACCGATCAAGCCGCCGATAAAATCGAGCAGTCGCTTGGTCAATTCGTAGAATCCACTGACCCGCACCTCATCCACGAACGAGCGGATGATCCAATCCGATTCGAGATGGTGGATGGGAAGCCGCCCGGTCATCTCCTCGTACAGAATGGGCATGCGGGTCACTTCCACACCTTTTTCCTGCGCATCCAGGATGGTTTGAAACGTGGCTCCCTGAATTTCGCCATTGATCGCAATGACAAGGTCCGTAACGCGATGTTCGTCGATCAACTCCAGCAAACTGTCGCTGGTGCCGAATACTTTCAATCCGTGATAGGTCTTCTTGCTCTTATGCTTATCGTCATCAACAAAACCCACGAAACTAAAGGATCGCGTTGGTAACCTTTCGTATAACTCTGCAAGGGTGAGCCCGGCCGCCCCCGCGCCAACGATCAGCATGCGGCGCAGTTGCCCCGTCCGCTTGTATAGTCGGATGAAGATCATGCGCCAGCCCAAAGTCAGGACCGAGGCGAAAAGCAGGAAAGCGCCGACGCCCACGCGCGGCAAGTTCGAGGGATCCTGTGTAAACACAAACACGAACGAGTAAGCCGCGAGACCGATGAATGCGGCGATCGCGATGCCGCGCGTCGTCCTGCGCCCACTGCCGGCAACATGAGGCTCGTAGAGTTCCACCAAGAGGAGCATCCAAATGATCGGCAGAAGGTAGAACCAAACCGGGACTTCGATATCCACGCGGTTTTCGAGGATTGCCAGAATTCTGGCTTCGGGAATGGGCGGCTTTTCCGCAAGCAGAGCCTGATATTGCACGTTATAGTTGTACGCCCGCCACACGTGGAGCGAGGCAATGACCGAGGCGATCGACATCACAAAATCGCCCAGGAATAATAAGGTGCGATGCTCGCTCGGACGCAATCGCAACGGGGAGGTGCGTCTGTTTTCAGTCATTCTTTTTTAAGCCGGAGATGAGCATGCTCCACAACAATCCACTTCCCCACGCGATGTGCATAACGGGGATCGCCAACGCCAAACCCAGACTCAAAAAGGATCTTTGAAGCCGCAGCCTCGCGTGTATACCGGCAAGCAGACAAACAAAAAGATAAAGGAGAAGTTCACCGAGCAGGACGTATTTTGCAATTGGGAAGAGCACGGATGAAAGCGCCAGCCCCAGCAGACTCAAGACGAACAACGGAGGCAGAGCCTGTCTCCAACGAAGGGTATTTGGATATCTACGGAGCATTCGCCATTTCCAATAACCATAACGCCAGTATTGCCGCGCGAGTTCCAGTAACGTGGAGCGGGCAAAATAGATCGAGCGAATGGACGGGTCAAGCCAAATTCTACCACCCGCCTTGCGCAGCCGCGCGTTGAACTCATAATCTTCATTTGTGAGCAAGGATTCATCGAACAGCCCCACTTTATTGATCAAAGTACGTTTGAACGAGCCGAACGGGACAGTATCCACCTCCGCGGCTTCTGTTGCATGACGGTACAACGCGTCGCCCACGCCGAGGGGATGCGCGGCGGCCACCGCAATGGATTCAGCGATCCATGTTTTTGCGCCGGCCCGAATCTCCCACACTCCGCCTACATTATCGCCGCGCTTCGCTTCGAGCGCTTTCACACACTTTTCCACATAGTCAGGATAGGGCTTCGAGTGCGCATCGAGTCGGACTATGATCTCGCCGCGAGACGCTCCAATCGCGCGGTTTACCGCGGAGGGAATGGTCCGTTGTGTATTGTCCACTACCTGAACTTTGAGATCCCGAAATTTTTTTTGAAACTCGGCGATCTCCTGACGCGTATTGTCCGTGGACATGCCATCGGAAACAATCACTTCCATTTTAGAGCGCGGAAAGGTCTGCTCACGCAAAGCCTCTAGGAGGGGTCGAATTGTGGATTGCTCGTTGTAACAGGGAATAATGATGGAGACTTTTGGCATTGATTCACTTGAATAGCCGCAGATCGCCTAGAGAAAACCGAGTTATGTCCCAGACATCTCCGGGATCTCTGACTGAGGCTAATAAAAGATGTGCGGGTTGTCTTCTACTTTTTCTCGAGCGGCAGGTGGATGGTAAACGTCGTCCCATGCCCCACCGAACTTCGGACGCCAATTTTACCACCATGCGCCTGAACGATCTCTCGCGCAATCGCCAAACCCAAACCTGCGCCATGACTCTCGCCGCGCGCGCGGGACAAGTCCGCCTGATAAAAACGATCGAACAGACGCGGCAGCGCTTCACTCTCGACACCGACTCCTGAATCAGCCACCTCAAACTCGATCCACGCCCCGGCAGGTTTTGCAGACAGCACCACGCGACCATCCGCGGGCGTATATTTCAGCGCATTTTCAACCAGATTCGTGAACACCTGCGACAATCTGTCCCCGTCACCAGGGAGTGGCGGCAGATTAACTGGAAGATGCACCTGCAGGTTCACATTCGCTTTTTGCGCCTGCAAAGAGAATCTCTCCGCGACAGCGCGCAACAGCGCACCTACGTCCACTGCAGAGATGTTCAGGTCGGCGGTGCCGCCTTCCAATCGGGCAAGATCGAGCAGGTCGAGCGCCATGCGATGCATGCGCCCGGCTTCGTCGTAAATGATCTGGGCGGCTTTTTTGCGCGCTTCGGGCGACTCGGCCGCGCCATCGAGGAGCGACTGGGCAAATCCTTGTATGGAGGTCAGGGGGGTCTTCAGCTCATGCGAAACGTTTGCCACAAAATCGCGCTGCGACTCATGGCTATTATTTACGCGCCGAATCATCGAATTGAACGCATCCGTCAGATCCCGCACTTCGCGCGGTCCACGCGGCGGAACTGGCGTTGGCTCCGAACTCTGCGGGAACTTCCGCGCCGCGACGACGACGTTTTGCAGAGGGTCGGCCACCCAGCGCGAGAGCATGAACGCAAACACAAGCGAGGCCAACAACGCAATCGCTCCCCCCTGGAGAATGGGGGTCAGCAATTCATCAGCGAATACGTTCAAGAGGCGAACGGATGGGCGCGGCGCGGCGACCACCAACAGGTCTCCGGTCGTCAAGCGCGACTTGGTGTGTAACCAGACGCCACCATCAGCATCCGTGATGAATTGAGATGTTCTATCGAGAACGGTCCGGCGCGGGAACGCGAGTGGTGGTAGTTCAGGGCGGGTATCAAGAATCAGATTCCGGGCTGAATCGAATACCACCACGCGTGCGTCGTAAGCATCCGCAATTCGCTGGACGGCCCCAGGATTATCGAGGATCTCCCGCGGGTTTTCGGTGATCTGGGTTTGCGCGGTGCGGAGACGCTGTATGACTTCGCGATATAGGACCGGGTTGCGAATCAGGAAGATGAACAGAACGATCACTACAATGCCAAGTGCGATCGTGATCACGACGGCATAGCTGAGCCACAAACGGGAACGGAGGGAGGTGAACATAAAAAAATGCACCGGCTACGGAGATTTCACGGGTCGAAAAGGGATCGGCGCGATCTGCGAAATAATATTGGCCAGGCAATACTTACTTTGTTTTTCTCAACTCACGCAACCGTTCGCGGAGTTTGACAAGCAGGTCATATAACTCATCCAGTTCCTCCGGTGTAAGCACTGACCACGGACGATAAAAATATTCATCTGTTTGTACTTCCACCTGCTCGCGCAATTCTCTGCCTTTTTCCGTGAGGCGAAACGACCCGGGCACATCGGTCTCTTCCAACCAGCCGATCTCTTTCGCGGCTTGCAGTGCGACCTCGTAGTCATTGACTTCGTATCCGCGAAATGACATGCTCTCCGCCATCTTCGCGGCGTTGGTGGAACCGGCATCCCAGGCTGCACCCACCACAAGCCAGACAATGCCTGCTTCATTGAAATGGGGACGCGCGGCGTCTAGATGCGAATCGTCGCGATAGGCAAACAAATCCATCAGGTATTCACGGATCTTCACCAGCAGAGGGCTGTTTTTCTTCGCCACGCGGAAGCGGTGCAGAATCGCCCATTTTTCAGGAGGTTCGGGCGCGCTGTCATTGGCCAGCACGATCTGTTTGACGAGCGACTTGAGCCGTTCGAGGTCGATTTCTGGAAACGCCTCGGAGGGAGGGAGTTTTGCATCTCCAGACATGATGATGAATGCGGCGCCAGATTGCGCCATCTCGGTCACTTTGTAGCCTTCATCGCGTTGAGGTTCGATCCATCCTTTCACATCGAGACGGGCAAATAATTTTTCGAACTGCTCGGGGTTCGAGAAGGGATCTCGTTTTTGAAAATTTTCCAGGGAGAAAATGTCCAGACCCAACTCGCCATAGTAGTACAACTCCACCGGAATGTCGTTGCGGATGGCGGCGTCATCGATGGCAGGCTCAGTGATCGACCAGAATTCCTGGATCACGGAGTACATCATCTGCCAGTGCTTTGTGAGTGGGTGCGGTTCTGCCATAAGGTGCGGGCGACACGACCATCGAACGCCACGTACAAAGATCAGCCTCGGGCGGTCGCCACCACCAGTGTACAGCAACGGTGATGGAATAAACTTGCAAAGGCATGATGATTCGCGGCGCAGGGAGGGAAGACACTCGTCCCGGAACTAGCCAACAACCGTAAGTTTGTACCCAACCCCGGTAACTGTTTCTATTTTCACTGCGCTGGCTTCGAGCTTCCTTCGCAAATGAGCCACATGAACGTCCACGGTGCGGGTCTGACCGTAGAAATCAAAGCCCCACGCTTTTTGCAGAATCTGCTCGCGGCTGAGGACGAGTCCACGGTGTTCCGCAAACGTGAGAAGCAGGTCGAATTCCTGGGTGCGCAAACTGAGAGTCCCGGAATCGAGGCGGACCTCCCGCCGGGCGGGGTCGATCGTCAGGTCACCGAGTTGAATCGGCGAGATGTCATCCACTTTCGAGGCGCGATCCCCGCGCCGTAGTATCGCCTTGACGCGGGCGACGAGTTCGCGCGGGTTGAAGGGCTTGGTGAGGTAATCGTCCGCGCCAAACTCGAGTCCGAGGATCTTGTCGATGTCTTCGTCGCGCGCGGTGAGCATGAGGATCGCAGAGGGGTGATTCGTGGCGCGCAGACGCCGGCAAACCTCGAAGCCGTCCAGCTTGGGGAGCATCACATCCAGCACGATCAGAGCGGGGTTTTCCCGTGCGGCTGAAACCAGCGCAGCTTCACCGTCTTTCGCGGTGACGGTGCGAAAACTCTCGCGTTCGAGGTACATCCGCGCGAGTTCGATGATGGACGGTTCGTCGTCGACGAGGAGGATGAGTTCGTTCAATTCGATGAGTGGGTGAACAAGGGGCAGCGATCAATCGCCGCGTGCAGGGTTGAGCAATGCAATACATTCGATCTCGACCTGTGCAGCTTTGGGCAGTCCTGCCACCTGCACGGTGCTTCGCGCCGGAGGATTCTCGGGGAAGAATTCGGCATAGACCGCGTTCATCTTGGCAAAGTCGTTCATGTCTTGCAGGAAAACGACTGTCTTGACTACGAAGTTCAAGCCTGAGTCCGCCGATTCGAGAACGTGTTTGAGGTTGGTCAACACCTGTCTCGTCTCGGCTTCGACTCCGCCTTGGACGATCTCCATCGTGGCGGGGTCGAGTCCGATCTGCCCCGCAGTGAAGATCAGGTTTTCGATGCGGACGGCTTGCGAATAGGGACCGATGGCTTTCGGAGCTTTGTCGGTGATGACGATCTTTTTGCCTTCAGATGTATACATTTCAGCCTCACTTTTATGGTTCGTTGAGGCGATTGTACTGCCGATTGATGGAATGTGTAAATCTTTATATGCCACAGAGTCACTGAGACAAAGAGATTTTTTAGATCGCTCTGCGACTCCGCGGCTCTGCGGCAAGGGTCTTCTAAGGCGTGGGTGTCTTCTCAGGACGCGGGTTGGCTTCGCGGAATTCGTGAATCGCGTCGCGCA
>CAZFDL010000016.1:0-25825 GCA_964517905.1 uncultured Anaerolinea sp.
CTGGAAGCCTCTTGAAAAACCTGAACGCTGGATGGGAAAGTTTTCGGCGGAGTGAAAAATAGTAACTATCTTCAATTGAGTCCCCCGGTTGGCGGAGAACAACATTCCCCACTCGCAGGATGCCGACAAGAAGTCCCCGTTGTAAAATGTAAAATGACCCTCCCAATAAACTTGGCTGGATGGTTGTGCATCTCGGAGAGAAACAGAGGAACAGATAATGAAACCTTATAAATATTTGATCATCGGCGGCGGGCTGGCAGGTGATGCCGCGACGCGCGGCATCCGTGAACTGGATTCGGAAGGTTCGATTGGCTTGATCAGCGCAGAACCTGACCCTCCCTACATGCGACCGAATCTTTCCAAAGGATTGTGGAAGGGACGCCCCGTGGAGAAGATCTGGCGCAGGACGGAAGAACGGGCTGAATTACATTTGGGTTGCAAAGTGAGTCAACTCAACGCGAAAAAGAAAACGGTTCGAGATGATAAGGGGGATGAATACACATATGAAAAGTTATTGCTTGCCACGGGCGGCTCCCCCAGGCACCTGCCGTTTGGGGAGGGGGATATCATCTACTTCCGCAACTTTCAAGATTATCAACGCCTGCGAAATATGGCGGACGAAAAGGATTCCTTCGTCGTGATCGGTGGCAGTTTTATTGGTTCAGAGATCGCCGCCGCGCTGACCATGGTCGGCAAAAAAGTGACATTGATCGTTCGCGGCAAGGCAATAGGCGATCATATCTTCCCCAGCGAACTTGCCAATTTTCTAAATGACTATTATCGCGAAAAAGGTGTGGAAGTGCAGACAGGTGATTCAGCCGTCAGCCTTCAAAGGGAAGGAACGCGATTCGTTATCCGAACGGGAAGCGGGCGTTCCATCGAAGCGGATGGAGTGGTGGCTGGGGTTGGCATCCAGCCAAACCTTGACCTGGCGAAAGACGCTGGCTTGAAAGTGGACGATGGTGTAGTAGTGAATGAACATCTGCAAACATCGGACGCCGATATCTACTCGGCAGGCGACGCGGCGAACTTCTTCCACGCCGCACTCGAAAAACGGACGCGCGTCGAGCACGAAAACAATGCCGTAGAGATGGGAAAACTTGCAGGGAAAAATATGGCGGGCGCGAGCGACAAATACACTCACACGCCAATGTTCTATTCGGATCTGTTCGATTTGGGATATGAAGCCGTGGGTGAGATGAGCAGTAAAATGGAAACTGTTTCCGATTGGGCGGAACCGTTCAAGAAAGGCGTGGTTTATTACCTGACGGAAGGCCGCGTGCGCGGCGTTTTGCTGTGGAATGTGTGGAAAAAAGTAGACGAAGCCCGTGCGTTGCTGATGGAAAAGGGTCCGTTCAAAGCAGAAGAGTTGAAAGGGAGAATTAAGGGAGAGTGAGAAGGGGCGATAGACAACGATCGGTTGTCAACAGTCCGCCGTTCGATCACGCCAATCGTTGTGAATATCCGACCCCTGTCACTTCGTCATGTAACCTCACCACCTCTGGCAGTGAGTGCATTGCGCCTACCTGCTCGACGAATTTACATACGCTGAAACTTCGACTCGCGCTTTCGTATTTCGCCAGCCACTGCTCGAATTGGTAATCGGTTTCCTCGCGAGGAAACTTGACCTTATACCGTCGCATCCGCAACCGATGCGGTTTGGGGGTAAGCCTGGCACGATAGCACCCCTGTTTGATACACAGCATGGTGTACAGCGGGTCACAATTGAACTCGTCCATCATTTTCTTCGTTTTATCATCGCGCGGATCGAAGTCCCTGCCTAAAACAATGACCCTCGCTCCCTGATAGGTTTCGTAGATACGAAAGCCGTACTGACCATATTTGCTCGTCCCCAGTTTGCGAACCATATCGAAGATTTCGGTTTTCCGCGAACGCTGATCCCTCTTTTTGAACAATCCACCCAATCCGCCAGCGGCTTTGGGCTTGTCAATATCGAGGATCATCAATTTCTCGACGTTCAAGACCTGTGCGCCATAGCGATTCCGCGTGATGACAGCGTGATCGTCGATCGCTTGCAACACTTCCTCCCGAATCTCCACTTCGTACTCCTCGAAGAGTTGCTTTTCGCCCGCAATCTTGCGCTGGATCTTTTCCGCCTTTTCCCGCGCCGCTCTGCGTGCATCCTCCACAGAGGCATTCGACCCACCGTAGCAGGTGATTTCTTCCTTCCGTCCATCAATGAGGATGGTTTGTTTTTCGACGGTCCAGAATTTGAAGACTTTCATTTCGCACTTACTTCTCATCCCCCAGACTTGCAATCGCCCGCAACAGACCGAATACCAACATACCGAGTTTCAGTCCCTCGCCGGCAGTGAGCGCGGTTTCGCTTTCGTTCTTCTCTGCGCGGCGGTTGAGCAACAGCGCGGCGAGGAGTCCTGCAAACGCGCCCACGAGGGCGCCGGTGAGTAATGTTTTGCCTTTGTTCATGATATGCCTCTTTGGTGTCATTCTGAGGAGCGAAGCGACGAAGAATCTCAAACAACTTGCCAGAAATTCTTCGCTCCCTCGGTTTCGATACGCCCTTCGCAATAAACGCTAAGGGCTACTCAGCGAGCGGTCGCTCACATCGTCCCGATGTCCCTCGGGAGAATGACACATGAAAATTTTATTTCCTTCCAAAAAATGCCTTGATGCTCGCACCGATGCCATCGAGGAACAGCACCGGCTTCACCGCCATCTCTGTGGCGCGTTTGACGTAGCCCGAAGCTTTGTTTACGTAATCCTGTGCGAGACCGGTGTACCTCGGCGTGATTCCCAGCACTTGCTTCATCAAGTAGACCAGCGCAACGAGCAATGCGAGAAGAATCAAGCCTGCGAGCATCACCGGGACGATGATCCAAATGGTGGAGACCGCGGCCCAGCGACCCACGTCGCCGCCCTGGTTGAACGTGGCGATGTTGATCAGCACGATCAACACGATGAAGAGCAGCGCGGTCAACGCGATGGGGAGGATGATCTGCCACGCCAATTCCCTGCGATGGCGCCGGTACGATTCGTGAACGGGTTGTGGGAGTCTGGCTTTCATTGGTTGTATTTTACCCCACAAGACCTTCACCGTCCTACGGACGCATCCCCCGTCCCGCAATTCGTGACGCGGGATGGGGGATGTTGGGAGGGCATGCACAGAGCGATTCGACATGCCTCGCCCAGGCACACCAAACCGCTCCGGCAAAAGAAATGGACTTGACCGAATTTTTGTATTAGGGGCGGGGTTATCCCCGCCCAATATCGGGCGAGATGACCTCGCCCGTACAGATTATCTTCTTATCTTCGATTCCGTAAAAAGGTCGGGATGTCGAGATCGTCCTTATTCACGGGAGGAGGAGGTGCGGACTTTGCCTCACCGGACTGCACGTCGGCGTGAACCGAGACCGATTCGAGCGGGCGTGAGAAAACGTCTGCCTGAGTCCGCTTGTTCTCGCGCGTGTTGCGCTCGAGAGCGCGGCGCGGCATCGCGTTGCGTTCAAAGCCGGTCGCTATGACCGTGATACGAATATCGTCGCCCATGTTCGGGTCGATGACCGCGCCAAAGATCATGTTCACATCGGGGTGAGCCGTTTCGCGGATGATCGCCGCCGCCTGGTTGACCTCGAAGAGGGTCATGTTCGGCCCGCCGGTGACGTTGAACAGCACGCCGCGCGCGCCGTCGATGGTGATGTCGAGCAGTTTGGATGAGATCGCGTCCTCGGCGGCTTTCTTCGCGCGTTCGTCGCCGGACCCGGTTCCCACCGCCATGAGGGCGGCTCCGCCTTCGGACATGATCGCGCGCACGTCGGCAAAATCGAGGTTGATGAGACCGGGGATGGTGATCAACTCGGAAATGCCTTGAATGCCTTGATGCAAGACATCGTCTGCGAGGCGGAATGCGTCTTGAAGCGACGCCCGCTTGTCTGCGATCTGCAATAACCGATCGTTCGGAATTGCGATCAGTGTATCGGCGTGTTCCTTTAATTTGCTGATGCCCGATTCAGCAGACGACAACCGTCGCCCGCCTTCGAACGTGAACGGACGCGTCACCACACCGATGGTGAGCGCACCGCTTTCTTTTGCAATTTGCGCCACGACCGGCGCCGCGCCGGTGCCCGTGCCGCCGCCCATGCCCGCGGTGACGAAGACCATATCCGCGCCCTGCATCACTTTATACAGTTCGTCCGCCGATTCTTCCGCGGCTTTGCGCCCGACTTCAGGGTCACCGCCCGCGCCGAGACCGCGCGTGAGCTTATCGCCGAGTCGTACACGTGTCGGCGCTTTGGTGATCGTCAGGGCTTGCGCGTCGGTGTTCGCTGAAATGAATTCAACGCCCTGAATGCCTTCGTCGATCATGCGGTTGACGGCATTCGAGCCGCCGCCGCCGACACCGATCACTTTAATGCGGGCGAAGGTTTCTTCTGTTTGCTTGCTGTGTTGCTTACTGGTCGAGTCCATGTTGTGCCTCCATCAAACATTGGTCTTATGATACTTGCTTTTGATTCCGTAGCGATAAATTTTAAGGGGATCAATTTATCTGCCACAGAGACTCAGAGTCACAGAGTTTATTTTTTCTCCGCGTCTCTGCGTCTTAGCGGCAAGTCTACGGTAAAATCCTTCCAACGATTTTCTTGATGAAACCAAAATTCATGCGCGATTCTCCTTTCTTGCGGCGGTTTCGCCCGATGCTCACATCCGAATCCTGCATTGAAACGACCCACTGCAACAGACCCACACCGGTCGAGTAGGCCGGCGATCTTAACCGATCCACGAGTCCGGAGAGATTTTCCGGTTGTGCCGTGCGGACCGGCATACCCAACACTTCACCTGCCACACGTTTGATGCCCGGTAGCGCAGACGCGCCGCCGGTCAACACGATGCCGGCCGGCAGAAGACCGTCATAGCCGGAACGTTTGATCTCCTGCAGGATCAACGTAAAAACCTCCGCGACGCGCGCCTCGATGATCTCGGCCAGTTCCTGCCGATTGATCTGCACCGGGCGGTCTTCACCGAACGGCCTCACCGAAAAATATTCCTCCGGTCCAACTTCCGCGCGGACCGCGTGGCCTTGTTGCTTCTTCACTTCCTCGGCTTGTGCGAACGGCAGGCGCAAACCATGCGCAACATCCTGCGTGACGTGGTTGCCTCCAACCGCCAGCACCATGGTGTGCCATACATCGCCGTTGACGTAGATCGCCAGGTCCGCCGTACCGCCGCCGATGTCGCACACCGCGACTCCCATCTGGCGTTCCTGGTCGGTGAGCACGGCTTCGCCGGATGCGAGCGGATTCAACACAAACTCCTGGATCTTCACACCCGCCGCGCCCACACAATGACGTAGGTTGTCCACGGTCGCGGCAGAGGCGGTAATGATGTGCGCCTCCACTTCAAGACGGTAGCCGTGCATCCCTTTCGGATTGCGGATTCCATCCTGCCCGTCGACTGAAAAACCGCGCTGAATGACATGGATGATCTCGCGGTCGTGTGGAATGGCAACGGCGCGCGCCTGTTCCAGCGCATGATCGACATCGAACTGCTCGATCACATTTCCGTTCACGGCGGTCGCGCCGCGGCTGTTCACCGACGACACGTGCGCACCGGCAATGCTCACCAGCGCGGAGGTGATCTCCAGACCCGAGGTCGATTCCGCTTTCTTTACTGAATGCGTGATGGCTTGCGTGGCCGCGGCAAGGTCAACGATAATGCCCTTGCGGATTCCATCTGAAGGCTCGATGCCCACGCCAAGGATGCGGATGGATTTATCATCCTCCACGCGTCCAACGAGGGTGCATATTTTTGTCGTGCCTACGTCGATGCCAACTACGATTTCTTCCATGATTCCTTTTATTGATTCATCCTGTAATATGGCGCCGTCGGGTACGTCACATTGATCAACGCCGGGCGGATGCCGCGTTGCGTCAGCGAATTCACCATCTGTTCATACACGCGCATCTTCAACTCGACATCGCTGGCGGTCGTGCCAAAATAGGCGCGCCAGCCGCGCGGGTCATTCCAGCCGAAACCGAACGCCTCGTTGTACAAAATCACCGCACCCGGCGGGACGTGCCCGGCGAGCCCCTTCAGCGCTTGCACCATTTCTGTCGAGATGAACGGTGTCGGCGACAGGGGATCCGTTCCGCTTCCGATCGCAGGTGGGGCTGATTCAGCCACCACGGAGATAAGACCGATCATTTCGCCGCGCGGGCGGAACGCAACTCCATCCTCTGCAACCCACGTGTATCCGCCAGCCTGCTCCCAGCGAATCAGCGGCTTGCGTTCGATAACCTGGACCGTCAGAAGGTTGGGGAGTGTAGCAGATACCCGGACTGATACAAGCTCGGGGTAGTTGAGCCGCAGGCGCGTTTCCAGTTCCGAAGGGATGAGCGTGAAAACCGGCTGTCCCGCGACACCGATCACCGCATTGATCTCTGCCGGGGTCAGAATCTGATTGCCGGTCACCTGCGCCTCGTTCACGCGCAGTTCAGGCCGCGTGAACGCCAGGTAGATCGCTGAACCGAGCAGTGCCGCCAGGAAAAATGAAAGCAATCTCCAGCTAAATCGCAGACGAGAGATCTTCGGCAGGTGGATCGCGCGCAGGTTGACATGCGGCATATGAAGCGCGATTTGAAAGCGCCGCCTGTTCTGCTTGGGCAGGTTGACTTGCCTCACAGCTTCCGGTTTGGCGCGCGCGGCTGGGGGCGGCACAGGCTGCGTGGCTTGTTTCATGGCGCGTTGTAACTCCTTCGCGCGCTCCTGTTCGCGCCGCAACCGGACGAGTTCCGCGCGGGTGATGTCTTTCGTCTCGTTCATACGTGGCTCCGATACGTGTGCGATGTGCGATCTCGTTCCGCTTTTCGTTCCATGGCAAATGCGATCAAACGATCAACGAGTTTGGCATAGGGCAATCCGCTGGCTTCCCACAATTTCGGGTACATGCTGATCTGCGTAAAGCCGGGGATGGTGTTCAATTCGTTCAGATAAATGTTGTATGTAACCTTCTCCAAAAAGAAGTCGACCCGAGCCATGCCTGCGCAGTCGATCAACTTGTACGCGCGAACGGCATATTCACGAATCTGCTCGGAAACATCGGTTGGTAGTTTGGCAGGAATCTCCAGCCCCGAGGTGCCGTCAAGGTACTTCGATTCGTACGAATAAAACTCCCGGCTCGGCAGAATCTCTCCACAAACCGACGCGACAGGCTCCTCGTTGCCCAGCACACTGACCTCGATCTCGCGCGCCTCGGTCACGCCGCGTTCGATGAGCACGCGCCGGTCGAATTGTGCCGCTTCCATCAAGCCCTCCTGCAGATCGGAACGGTTGTGACATTTCGTCACACCGACGGACGAGCCGAGATTGGCAGGTTTGGTGAAGAGCGGATACGCGCCTGCGTTCTCCGCTTTTTCAATGACACCGTTCATATTTTTCTCGATCTCAGTGCGCGACACCAGCGCAGACTCGACCACGGGAATCGCATTCGCACGCATCACTTCCTTGAAGACACCTTTGTCCATGCCGACGGATGAGCCGGTCACACCCGCGCCCACATAGGCAACATCGGCCATCTCGAACAGACCTTGAATGGTGCCGTCCTCGCCAAAGGTGCCGTGGAGGACCGGAAAGTACACGTCGATGGCATTCTGCGTTCTGCCCAAGGAAGGGTCCGGAGATAGAACAAAACGCTCAAGTTCATTGAAGGTTCCGCTTTCAAACTTTCCGATCACATCAGCGCCCGTGAGCCATTCGCCAGCGCGTGTGATGCCGATCTGCGTCACTTCATAGTTGGCAGGGTCGAGCACCGACAGCACGGAGCGCGCGGACATGAGCGAAACCTCATGCTCGCCGGAGCGCCCGCCGAAGATCACTGCCACGCGCAACTTACCTGGTGTGTCTGGTGTATTTGATTTCATATCCTTATACTTCGTGCTTCGTACTTCGTAATCCTTTATGGCAATGGTGCCTGCTCGAGGAGCGTTTCGAGCGATGGTTGAGAGTCAACTTTGTATTCAACATTCTCTTCGCGAATGGTCCGAGTGCGTTCTTCCGGTGTAATCGTCAACAACAACCGGATGATTTGGGTCAGAATTTGCATTCGATGATTCGCAACCTCATCGCCGAGAACGAAACGACCATCGTAATACCAGCCGCGACTTTCACGGGCTGAGCCAAGAGAATACTCGTAAAAACGCGCCCGATCTTTTCCTGAACTTCTCGAATAGCCTTCCGAGATATTCGCGCCAATGGAACCGACCGCCTCGTACAATTGATTCGACAAATCAACCGTACGGCGATCACCCACCAACTTCGTTACATCGTGCCATGCCAAATCCGCGATAAACAATGAATATCGGTAAACAACCATCTTCCAAAGCGCGTCTCCAGTGAAAAGCTCCGGCACGCTCTTCAACCATTCCTGATAATTCACGATATTCTCCATGCTTCACCTTACACAATACGCAGTACGTAGTACGCAATATTCATTCACCATTCACCAACGAATTCGATCTCCAACTCCAGATCCACGTCTTGCTTATCCTTCACGGTCTTCTGCACCAGTTGGATCAACGCGCGGATGTCCTGCGCGCGGGTCGCTCCGTGGTTGATGAAAAAATTTCCATGCAACGGGCTGACCTCGGCATTCCCGATGCGCGTGCCCTTCAATCCGGCGGCATCGATCAACCTGCCCGCGTAATCGCCGCTCGGATTCTTGAACATCGAACCCATGCTTGCGCCCGGCGGCTGTGTCGACTTGCGGTGCGCGCTGAATTGTTGGATCTGAACGGTCACATCTTCCTTCGTTGCATTCTTCAGACCCAACTCAGCCGAAAGAACGATCGCCTTGATTTCGCCGCGTTTCAGCACGCTCGTGCGATAGCCATATCGCATTTGTTCCACCGTAAATTTTTCCTTCCCGTTCCCGGTCAATAACTCGGCAGAGATTAAATTGCCAGCCATATCGCCTCCGAACGCACCGGCATTGCCATACACCGCGCCGCCGACGGTGCCGGGGACAGTCGCGGCCCATTCGATGCCCGACAATCCCTTCGACGCGCAGCGGTTGGCGAGGTTGCTGAACACCACACCTGATTCTGCCGTGACGGACGGCTGATCGCCAGCGTGAAAAGTTGCCTTTTTTGCACGGTTCAAAATGACCACTCCGCGCACACCTTTGTCACTGACGAGGATGTTCGAACCGCCGCCCAACATGACAAACGGCATTTCATGCTTCCATAAATGCTTGACCACGCGCGCAAGTTCCGAGACTGTATCGACGGTCACCAGAATATCCGCAGGACCGCCGATGCGCGCGGATGTGTACGGCGCAAGCGGTACGTTCTCCTTCACCTTGTCGCCGAACTTCTCGTACAACTGGTCACTCGGTCTGGCAAGCACAGCCATCAATCCTTGTTTTCCTTTTCACTTAACTTTGCGATCAACTTCGTCACGGTTTGCTCTTTTGATTCCGTCGTATCTTCACCAGCCTCCCGATTCGGGTGGCGGCTTTTGATCTCACCGTCGAAGAAAGACAGCACCATCGTCAACGGCGGCAGGAAGAAGATCTCAGAGTGCGGGGGTCTATTCTCCTCAGGCATGCGCGTCCGCCAATTCAAGGATCGGTGCGGAACGATCCGCCTGCAACGGTTCGACCGGAAACGCTGCCGGAGACACCTGTCGGCACTTCTTGATCCGGTCGATCAAGCGCACCGCCAGCATTTCGTCCGGGTCGCGGGGCTTGCGCGGCGGCTGGGTGGGAGTTTCCCGTTCGGCGGCGAACAAAACCATCCGCAACGGGAACAGCGAAGGGTGAGCCCCCTTTGGGAAGGATGAGCGGAGCGTGGATCTGTTCATATCTTTCACCTTTCCTTTAATCCTTTCAGAACGTCCGTGCAAATTTTGTCGGCATCGCCGGCGGATAGCACGATCAACACATCGCCGGGTTTCAAGTTTTCGAGGAGATAGTTCGACACACCGTCCAGCGAGGCGATAAACCGTGCAGAATTATGCGGCATGCCGCCTACGATCTCGGCCGCGGTGAAATCCTGTTGCGCCTCGCGCGACGCGTACACCTCGGTGACGATCACTTCGTCGGCATCCTTGAACGCGCGCGAGAATTCGAGATATAAGGCATGCGTGCGCGAATACGTGTGTGGCTGCCATACCGCCCAGATCCGGCGATCCGGATAACGTACCCGCGCACCGGCGAGCGTGGCTTTAATCTCCGTGGGGTGATGGGCATAATCGTCGAAGACACTAACGCCAGCCTCCTCGCCGCGCAGTTCGAAGCGACGACTTGAGCCGGTAAATTTGGCGAGCGCCTTTGCGGCTTTGTCGCGCGAAAGTCCCAGCACATCGACAATGGCAAGCACCGCCAGCGCGTTCCGCACATTGTGTTCGCCCGGCACCTGCAACGACACTTCCACCGAATTGAGCCCCGTGCTTTTCAGGTTTGACGAAGCGACGAAATCAAATCCGCCGCGCTGGTTGGGCTTCACATCACGCGCGATCACCCACAGCGGCGTGTTGATCGTATCCTCCCTCTGCACGCCATACCCCACGACGGTTTTTTCGGTTTTGCGCACGCGGGGAATCAACATTGCCGCACCGGGATCTTCAGCAGAGACGATCAACGTTCCATCCGGAGGTAACAGGTCGGTGAACATTTCGAAGGCTTTGTACATCGCTTCGAGCGAGGGAAAGAAGTCTGGATGATCGTGTTCGATGTTGGTTACCACTTCGATCTTCGGTTTCAAACCGAGGAACATGTTGTCGTATTCGTCAGCCTCGATCACAAACAGGTCACCTTTGCCGGCTCGCGCGTTGACGCCAAAATTCTTCACCATGCCGCCGACGATGAATGACGGGTCGCGTTTGAGTTCACTCAACACCCAGGCGGTCATCGCGGTGGTCGTCGTCTTGCCGTGTGTGCCGGCGATCGCAATGCCGACCTTCCCAGACATCAACTCGCCGAGGAGATCCGCGCGCTTGTAGACGGGGATGTTCGCCCGCATCGCCGCCTGGACCTCCGGATTGTCATCGCCGATGGCGGAGGAGCGCACCACCCAATCGGCCCCGGAAAGATTGCGCGCGTGATGACCTACAAACACGTTTGCACCGGCCTTGCGCACTTCGTCGGCAAACGGCGTAAGCGCGCGGTCAGAGCCGCTCACCTTGTACCCGCTTTCCAACAGGAGGCGGGCAATGGCGGAAAGACCGCTTCCCCCAATGCCGATAAAATGGACGTGTGTCATAGAAGCCATGAACTTTCAACCATCAGAGTTAGATGTACACCACGATCACGAATACGAAGGCCAGGAAGATGGCGAAGTAGATGAGAGGTTCGCCAAGCAATGCCGGAGGCATGTAAAGCATCAACTGGTTGACCGTGTTCACCAGCGCAGGTTCTGTCGGGCGGGTCATGATCTCCGGAAAAGGATAGTCTGCGATATACAGGTAATAGAGCACACTGCCGGCGATGAAGTACCCATTCACGCCGCCCAACAGCACGCCAACCACCGTATCCTGCACGCGTTCTCGCACCGCCCGCGAAGCGAGGTGCGCCACGCTCACCACGGTCTGGTACCCGAAATACACCAGCACACCGAGGATGATGATGCGCGCCCAGAACAGGTTCAGGTCGCGGTCGTTCATGGCGGCTACCAACGGGACATACTTTCGCAGTACATGCGTGATCCCCAGCGATAAGACCACACTGAACGTTACCAACAATTCCTTAGCCCAGCCGCGCATCCCGCCGATGAACGCGAAGAGAAGGACATACATCCAGAAGACGACCACGATGCTCATCATAGGCTTTTCACTCCTGCCAGCTCGATCAAGACACTGGCAATCTTCTCCGCCGCGCGCGGATGCGACAATTCGAACATCGCGGCGCGCATCGACTTCAGCTTGTTGCGGTTATCGAGCAAAACGTTCAGGGTGACCATCAGCTCGCTATTGATACGATGGTCTTCCAGAATCACAGCCGCGCCGCGATAGGCAAGAAATTCGGCGTTGACCTTTTGGTAGCGCCACGCATGCGGGTACGGCACCAGCACGGCAGGTAAGCCGAACAACGGAAATTCTCCCAGCACCGACGCGCCGGCGCGCGATACCACGAGATCGGCCGCGGCAAGCGCGGCTCCCATCTCATGCAGGTATGGCAAGGCGTGGTAGCGGGCGGCAAGTTCCATCGGCAGTTGTTCGCGCATATGTTTTACATATTGCCAATCTGCATCACCCGATAAATGAATGATTTCGAATTTGACAAGCAGGTCACGCAAGCTATTGAGGACTGCCAGATTGATCGAACGTGCGCCTTTGCTTCCGCCGAACACCAACAGTACGGGGAGTCCGCCGGCAATGCCGAGGTGGCGAGTCGCTGTTTCGCGGTCCCAAAGCGCAAGGTCCGCGCGAATCGGGTATCCGGTCTCCCGCACCTTCTTGCGGAAGTATTTCTGCGATTGGCTCGTGGTCACTGTGATCTCATCTGCAAAACGTGTTAGCGATCGCAGCGCCAGTCCCGGTTCGATATCGGGCACGAACAACACGGTGGGTATCGAACGCCCTGCCAGCGCGACCGGCGCCGCAACGTAGCCGCCGGTGAAAAACAACACGTCGGGTCTAAACTCTTTCATAAGGCGACGCGCGGCAAACACACCTTGCGCAAGTAAAACAAGATTGCGCGGCATGTTCACAATGTCCACACCGTGGATACCGGCGGCCGGGATACTCTCGAAGGCGATGCCTTGTCGCTTCACCAGAGATTCCTCCATGCCGCCCGTGCCCCCCACCCAGAGCGTATCCACATCGGTGACCTTAGCCGTTAGCGCGCTGTGAACGGCGAGGGCGGGGTACACTCCGCCTCCCGTTCCCCCGGCGCAGATCAATAATCGCACCGAAAGACCTCCATTCGTTATCTTCCGACATTCCGTTGTCGCCGCTCTGACGGGAAACGTTCAACATAATGCCGATGGCGCACAACGTGGAAACAAGATTCGAACCTCCCGCGCTGATGAAGGGCAGGGCGTTCCCCGCAAAGGGCATCAACCCGACCATCACTGCCATGTTGATCATCGCTTCAATTCCGATCCAGAACGTGACGCCCGAAGCAAGCAGCGTGCCAAGCATATCGGGTGCGCGGCGAGCCACCACCAGCCCGCGCCAGATCAATGACCCGTATAAAGCCATGAGCAGGGTTGAGCCGAACAAACCAAGTTCCTCCGCGACCACCGCAAAGATGCTGTCGGTCGGGGCAAAGGGCAGGCCGGTCAATTTCGTATCTGCCTGACCCAGCCCCACACCGAAGATTCCGCCTTTGATGATCGCCTCGAACGAACGTTGGACATGGTACGAGGCGTTCGTGGGATCCTGGAAACCGGCGACAAACGAATCGACTCGGTCGCGTCCGGTCTCGCTTACTTGCACGACCATCCATCCCATCACGATGGCAAGGATCAACAGAAGTGCGATCTGCTTGAGGTCCGCGCCCGCAAGGAAGAACAACAAGCCACCGAGGATCAACACGGTGCCTGCCGCGCTAAGATCCGGTTGCAGGTAGATCAAGCCGCCGATGATTCCCAGGATCACGCCCAGGGGAATCAAGCCGAAACCTACGTGATGCAGGTTCTGCCTTTTGGCGTACAGCCAAACCGACAGATAGATCACCGCCACCAGTTTCGCCAATTCAGAGGGCTGATACGATCCCTCGAACAACGTGCGCGAGGCGCCCAAACGGATCTCGTTGACGATCAAGACCGCCACCAACAAACCGATTGTGCCCAGCATGGCGAAGACGACCAGTTTGCGCCAAAGATGATAGTCGAACAGCGAAAGGGCGAACGACCCGATGATCCCGATTCCCAGCCATTGCAACTGGCGCATGAACATGTAGGTGGAGGAGCCGTACACGTTGAACGAAAAATCGAAGGAGGCGGAATACAACATGATCAATCCGAAAACCACCAGCCCGACCACGGTCAACAGCAGCGGCACATCCAGCCCGCGCGCGATGTTCTTCGATAGTGAAAAACGAAAACGATCGTTTACGAAAGTTCGTGAACCCATGCCCGAAACCTCTCTCCGCGTTCTTCGAAATCCTTGAATTCGTCAAAACTCGTGCCTCCCGGTGCAAGCAGGACAACATCGCCGGCCTGTGCGACCTCTGCCGCCTTGATGACAGCCTGATGCAAACCGTCCACACGCGCGATGGAGCAACGCTTCATACCGGACGTGAGGCTGTTTGCCGCACCTTCGATTTTTTCCGCCGCCTCGCCGAAGAGCACCACATGACGAGCTCGTTCTGCCGCAAGATTCAGCAAGTCATCCCATGGGAGGTTCTTGTCACGACCACCCAGCAGTAACACGACAGGCTCGTCGAACGCGCGGATCGCGGCAATGCTCCGCTCCGGCGCCGTCGCGATCGAATCGTTGTACCAGCGCGCGCCGCGCAACTCACGCACGAACTCCAACCGATGCGGCACCCCGCGGAATTCCGCCGCGGCTTCGAGCATCGTGTCCAGCGGAAAGCGCGCCGCGTGTCCGATGGCAAACGCGGCAAGGACATTCGCCACATTGTGATCGCCGCGCAGTTGAATCTTTTCGCGCGGAATCAACGGCAGATATGCCATGCCCACGCGCAGGTTCAATAAACCGTCGTGGAGGTAGGCGCCATCCAGCCCTTCATCCAGATCGTGAAGGCTGAACGTCATCAACTTTCCTGTCACCTTATCGCGCAGGCTCCATGCGCCTTTATCATCGCGGCTCAACACGGCGATATCATCCTTCGATTGAAAATCCAGAATCCGACTCTTCGCCGCCGTGTATGCTTCCATCGTGCCATGACGGTCAAGATGATTCGGCGTGATATTCAGAACTGCGGCGATGTTCGTCGAACGGGTCATTTGATCCAATTGAAACGAGGACAACTCGAGCACGGCAATGTCGTCGGGGTTCATTTCATCCACATAATTCAACAGCGGGTCGCCGATATTACCGCCGACATATGCCTTGTCACCATGAGCGTGCTTTGCCATGTTGCCAACCAGCGTGGTTGTCGTTGTCTTGCCTGCCGAACCGGTGATTCCGATCGTGCGGCACGGCACGACTTCCATAAAGATCTGCGAATCGTTCGAGAGTGGAATCCCTCGCCGCACCGCTTCAACCACGATCGGAAGCGTGAGCGGGACCCCACCGGAGAGACACAACACGTCGGTCGATTCCAATAATTCAAGCGGATGCCCGCCGAGCGCCCAGTCAATCGGATGTTCCGCGAGCGATTCACGCGCGAGGCGCAGATCCTCCGCGGCGCGCATGTCACTCACTGTCACGCGCGCGCCATGCAGCGACAGCCAGCGTGCCAGGGAAAGCCCCTGCCGGGCGGCGCCAAGGATCAACACGCGTTTGCCTGTCCAGTTCGTTTTCATCCTAGACCAGTGCCAATCCTATGCCGATCATGGCAGCCAACAGACCGATGAGCCAGAAGCGTTGCACGATCTGTGTTTCGCTCCAGCCAAGCAACTCAAAGTGAAGATGGATCGGCGTCATTTTGAAGAACCGCTTGCCTTTCGTCATGCGGAAATACGCGACCTGGATGACCACGCTCAACGCCTCGCTCAACGGGATGACCGCAATGACGAGCAGCAGAGGCCATTGACCGGTCATCAATGCGACGACTGCCAGGGTGGAACCCAGCGCCATGGAGCCGGTATCGCCCATGATCAGTTCCGCGGGGTGCACGTTGAACCACAAAAAACCGAACAATGCACCAACGATGATGAAACAGAATTGGGCAAGATAGACCTGCCCGCTGATGAGCGCCACGCCGCCGAACGCGGCAAAGGCGGTGGCAGAGATCAAACCGGCGAGTCCGTCCAGCCCATCGGTGAAGTTGACCGCGTTCGATTCGCTGACAATGACAAAGGCCGCGATCGGGATATACCACCAGCCCAGTTCGATCTCGTTGCGGTAGCCGGGCAGGAACATATCCGGCACAACAAGCATGTACTTCAACACGAACGCCGTCCCCACGGCGAGAGCGACCTGCGCCAAAAACTTCGTGCGGATGCGCAGACCGTCGCCGCGACGCTTGCCCCGAATGCCTTCCCAATCATCGATCGCACCGAGCACGCCAAAGGAAACCATGACGATGAGCGGCACCAACACCGAGCGCCCGGTCACATCAAGGCCGATCAATGCCGCGGCGTTGAGCAAACCGGTCAACAAAAGCACGGGCAATATGAACATCACACCGCCCATGGTGGGCGTGCCCATTTTGATGCGATGCTTATCCGGCTCTTCCACACGGATGATCTTGCCGATCTTAAAATGCCGGAGCACGCGCAGCAACGGCGTACCCCAGATCACGGTCATCACGAACGAAAGCATTGCCAGCCCAAGGACAAGCGCCGTATGTCTCATGAACGCACCTCCAACAGGTTGGTGATGCGATCCATGCGCAGGCCATGCGAACCCTTGATCAGTACAACATCTTCAGTGGAAAGATTCCCCTTCAGCCATTCCACGACCGGCTCGAGTTCATCGAACTCCAGCACGGACGATTTTTTCATTCCCGCGCGCCGCGCAGCTTCCGCTATGATATGCGCACGCTCGCCCAGCGTGAGCAAAACACCAGCCACCTGCGCGGCGCGCAACCCCACCATTTCATGTCCTCCCCGTTCGTAAGGACCAAGTTCGAGCATGTCGCCAAGCACGGCGATCTTTCTTCCATCCAACTCATCGAGCAGGCTCAACGCGGCAAGCATGGATTCCGGCGAGGCGTTATACGTGTCGTCCAGCAGGAGCGCGCCGCTTTCACTTCGCACAGCCGCCAGCCGCAGTTGGGTATGGCCCTGACTCAAGCCTTCGAGGATCTCCTGCCAGTTCATCCCCTCCGTAAGACCAACCGCCGCCGCGCGCAATGCGGTGTGAACCGAGTGCCGCCCGATCAACGGAATTTTCACGTGCAGAGTCTCGCCTTGATAATGAATCCGAAAACGGATGCCATCCAGGCCCAGGCCTTCCACTTGATCAGCCCACAGATGAGCCTCGTGCGACAAGCCGTAGAAGAAGACGCGCGCCTTTGTTTTCTCTTCCATTTTTCGGACCCACGCATCATCGAAGTTGAGGATTGCCACTCCCTCGGGAGCCGGCGGCAACGCCTGAACCAATTCGGCTTTGCCGCGCGCGATGGCTTCCTGCGATCCGGCGCGTTCCGCATGGACTGTACCAACATTCGTCACCACGCCCACATGCGGAAGTGCAATATCGCACAGAAAGGCGATCTCACCGGGAACATAAAATCCCATTTCCATCACTGCGCGCTGGTGTCCGTGACTTAATTTCAACAGCGTGAGAGGCAGGCCGATCTCGTTGTTCAGATTGCCGGGGCTTTTCAATGTGCGGTAGCGCGTGCTCAGCACTTCGGCGATCATCTCTTTGGTGGTGGATTTACCCACGCTCCCGGTCACGCCGATCACGCGCAGGTCGAGTTTGCGGCGCCAGAAGCGCGCGATCTGTTGCAGTGCCGTGACGGTGTTTTCCACACGCAGGCACATCGGGGCTGTCAGATCCGGTGCAATGGTGGACTCGGCGGAGGAGAGCGCGCGCAAGTCGAAGGTCCGTATGGATGCGTCCACGTCCCGCTGGATCAGCGCAAAGGACGCCCCCCGCTTGAAGGCTTCGGCAAGGAAGTTGTGCCCATCCGTTTTTTCGCCGGGGACGGCAACGAACAGCGAACCGGGAATCACCTGACGCGAATCGATGGCGGCTTCCGTGATCACCGTTGAGGCGGAGGGACGGAAACTCGTCAGGGCTTCGATGGCGTCGGCAATGGTCAGCATGTTATCTCGAAACGAGTTGAAAGCGAACGTTATCGGGCGGAATGTTGAGCAGGATGACGGTCTGTTCGGCAACTTTTGAGAACGTGGGGGCGGCCGTCTCGGAACTCCAGATGGAGGAGGTGGGCTGTTGAAGCCACACGTAGATCATAAACTGCGGGTCATCCACGGGTCCCCAGCCGATGAACGAAACGTTGGTGCTCGAGGGATCGTAGCCGTACTCGGTGGGAATCTGTGCCGTGCCCGTCTTACCCGCCACCCGATAACCGGGCAGCAAGGCGCCGGAGGCTTCGGCTTCAAGCGAGATTGCCAGCATTTCGCTCAGCGTGTTGGCGGTCTGTGCGGAGATCGGCGAGCCGCCGTACTGCGAGGGAACGTTGTATTGATGCCCGTCGCGCAACATGGAAAAAAGCAGATGCGGCGTGACCATCTTTCCGTCATTGGCAAACGCCGAAGCCGCCATGAGCATCTGTAGCGGTGTGACGGTGACACCCTGACCGAACGCATTGGTGCCCAGATCCACGTTGTACCAATCCGAATCGCCCGGGGTTTTGAGCCTGCCCACCGCTTCGCCGGCAAGGTCTACCCCGGTACGGCGGCCGAGCCCGAAACGATCCATGTAACCGTAGAAAGCTTGGGGACCCATTTGAGTGGAGATCCAAGCCATGCACACGTTCAACGAGTGTTGCAAGCAGCCGGTCATATCCTGCTGACCCCATGAGTCGCGGTTCCAGTTCCGGATGGTAATTCCGCCGACCTGTATGGCGCCGGTGTCCACGTAGGTGGTCTGCGGTGTGACCGTGCCGGTATCGAGCGCGGCGGCCATGGTGAGAATCTTCAGCACCGAACCCGGTTCGTATGCCGTGCCAATGGAGCGGTTATATTGACTGCCGTCATCGTAGAGCTGGAAATAGTCGCTGTAATTGTTCAGGTCCATGCGCGGCGTGGTGGCCATGGCAAGGACCTCGCCATTGCGCGGATTCATCACGATGATCGCGCCATTGGTTGCGCCATATTCGAACAACGCTTCATCGAGGATCGATTCCACACGTGCCTGCAGATCGCGATTGATGGTGAGCACGAGGGTCGTACCGTTGGGCACGCGCGGGATCTCGATGGCTTTGTTGGGGTCGGTCGGCACCCACACCTGCACCGGGTTGCCGGCGAGCAGGTCGTTGTATTTTTCCTCGATGCCAAAATAGCCGCGTCCGTCACGGGTGACAAATCCCAACACATTCGAGGCGAGTGAATTCTCCGGGTAACTGCGTTGATAATGAGGCTTGAAGGCGATTCCATTGAGCCGGTGATCATCCGCATCTTCCATCTGTTGGATGAGTTGCTGCAGGGAGTCCACGACCCCGGCACTCACATAATCTTGTATGACGATGTACTCCCAGGTTTCGGGAGAATCAGTGAGCTTGTCGAATACCTCGTCGAAGGTCAAGCCGAGGTACGTGCCCAGGATGTAGGCGACCGAATCAGGGTCTTCCAGGTCCGGCAGACTTACTCCCACTTCGTAGACGGTTCGGTTTCCCGCGAGCAAGTGACCGTTGCGATCAAAGACCTCGCCGCGCTCGGGGTAGAACGTGCGGAACTCACCGGCGTAGCGGTCGCCCTGAGAAATAAAGATGGAGGCCTGTTCGCTGGTCTGAATTCGGATCATCTGCGCGAGCACGGCAATCCCGAAGACCGCGAAGCAGAACACAAGGAACATGGAGCGAATCGCATACTGCTGGCGCATGTTATTGCACGCCTCCAAAGCGGATGCGTTCATCGAGCCATTCGATCAACGATTGGGTGTATTCTTCCGGAAGGATCCGGTTCGGTTGGGTTACATCTTCTGCGGCGAGCAAAAGGGCAGGTTCAGGGGCGATAAACCCGGGCACCGAGAGGTAATCCAGTTCGCCGGGCTTGACGGGGCGATAGCCCAACTGCAAGGCGCGTTGTTGCATCACCGCGGTCGAGGTCAGATCCGCAATCTGGGTTTCGAGGTCGGCGTTGGCGCGTTGGATGGAGGTAATTTCGATGCGCAATTCCTGGATCCCTCGCCCCGCGACCGCGGCGCGCGCGGTCACCGTGAGATACAGCGCGGCGATCATCGACGCGCCGATCACGAATAGCAGGAATGCGCCCACATATTGGCGTTGCACACGCCAGGGGGCTTGCTGATAAGCATGGATGATCTGTGTTGCTTGCATAACGACCTTTTTCTTTGGGCGATTGGTCGCGTACCGCCGACTACAGTCGGCATGACAATTATTGCGCGTACCACCGACTTAAATCGGCATTACATTTTTTCGGCAATGCGGAGTTTCGCACTGCGCGCCCTCGGATTGTTTTTCGTTTCTTCTTCCGAAGGCAATAAGGGTTTTCGGTGTACCTCTTTTATCGTCGCCTTGCGTTCCACTTCGTACAATTTCTCGTAAGGCGGATTTACCAAATCTCTGCTCTGTTCTCTAAAAAACTCTTTGACGATTCGATCTTCCAGCGAGTGGAAGGAGATCACTGCGAGTCTGCCTCCGACCTTCAAACTGGCTATCGCCTGCGGAAGCATTTCTCTAATGGATGCGAGCTCTTCATTGACGGCGATCCGCAGAGCTTGAAACGTTCGCGTTGCGGGGTGAAGACGATTCCCTTTACGAGGGGAAACTGCTTCAAGGACTGCGACCAGTTGTCCCGTCGTATGAAGCGGTCTTGCTTTCACGATGGCTCGCGCGATCTTGCGCGAGTCGCGTTCTTCGCCGTATTCGTAGATCAAATCCGCAAGTTCGCGTTCGTCGAAGGTGTTGACGATGTCGGCGGCGGTCTGCAACGCGTTCGGCCCGAAGCGCATGTCGAGCGGAGCGTCGTGCTGGAAGGAGAAGCCTCGTTCGGGCGTATCGAACTGCATCGAGGAGGCGCCGAGGTCGAGGACAATTCCGTCAACCAATTCCCAGTTGAGATTTTTCAACTGCATCGAGAGTGTCGTGTAGGAGGCTTGCGCCAGATGGATGCGATGTTCGTAAGGAGCCAAGGTCTCACGAGCGATCGCCAGCGCCTGCGGGTCTACATCGAGACCCAACAGTTGCCCATCTGGCGCAGATGCCTCCAAAATCCCGCGAGCGTGTCCGCCCGCGCCGAGGGTTCCATCCACATAGCACCCGCCGCGACGAGGTTGCAACGCGTGTATAATCTCTTTGTAAAGTACAGTTTTGTGCGGTGTATGATTCATATCGTAGGGGCGAGGTCATCTCGCCCCGTTGTTCGGGCGGGCGTACCCCGCCCCTACACCGAATTATTCTTTGAAAGATCGAGCGTGGAGAAGCGCTGTGCATTCGCTTCCACATCCTGCAGGTTTTCCATTTGCGTCTTCCATTCGGCAGGAGTCCACACTTCGAAGTAATCACCCTGGCCCGCCACGGTGAGTTCGCCGCTTTCAAGCCCGAGGAATGTTCGCAGGTTTTGCGGGACGAGGATGCGCCCGACCTTGTCCACTTCCACCGGGTAGGCGTTCGAAAGGATGAGTCGGCGCAACATGCGGGCAGATGCATCCGCCATGTTCATGCTGTTGATGCGTTCGTACACTTCTTTAAAGTACGCATCGGTCATCACCATCAGGCATTTGTCGAAGCCCTGCGTGATGAAAGCGCCAGCCGCCAGCAAGTCGCGATAGCGCGCCGGGATCATCAAGCGCCCTTTATCATCGAGGTTATGCTGGAACTGACCTAAGAACATTTGTGCTATTATCCTCTTAACTGGTGAACGCCGGGAGTGCCGGCGTTCTTACCACTTTCTACCACTATTTCCCACATTATACGCTCTTTGAGGGAAAAAGCAAGGTGGTGTAACCACTCTGTCGCACATTCGGGACTTTATTACCACCAGACCTATGGTCATTTCTTCTCCCTTCACCCTCTTAGAATCAAAAAACTGGACAGACTACGCGTTGCTGGATAGCGGCGACGGCTCGAAGCTGGAACGCTTCGGTGCATATGTTTTTGTAAGACCCGAAGCCCAGGCAATGTGGAAGCGAGCGCTGACCTCCGAATGGGAGAACGCGGATGCAGTTTTTATTTCCACAGGCGAGGAAAGCGGCGGGCATTGGGACTTCAAGAAGCAGGTGGCTGAGAAGTGGGAGATGCGATACGCCCTCACCCCCCCTCCCCTCTCCCTTCCGGGGCGAGGGGAGCTAAAATTTTGGGCAATGACGACTCCCGGTCGTCACCTCGGTGTTTTCCCTGAAGTGGCGGCGCATTGGGATTGGTTTAGTGGATTGATCGCCAATTCGAAACGAGAGATCAATGTGTTGAATTTATTCGGATACACCGGGCTCGCCTCGTTAGCCGCCGCTTCGGTCGGCGCGAAGGTGACCCATGTGGACGCTTCCAAAAAATCCGTGAGTTGGGCGCGTGAAAATCAAGCGTTGTCTGGCTTGAGCAACGCGCCCATCCGCTGGATCGTGGACGACGCGTTGAAGTTCGTGCAACGCGAGGCGCGCCGCGGCGTGAAGTATGACGGCATTATTTTAGATCCTCCGAAATTCGGGCGCGGACCGAAAGGCGAAGTGTGGGAAGTATATAAATCGTTGCCGACATTGCTCGAAGCGTGCCGCGAATGTTTGAGCGACAAGCCATTGTTTGTTGTCACTACAATTTACGCGGTGCGTGCTTCGGCAATTCACATCGCGCAAGCCATGGACGATATGATGAATGGTTTTGGGGGAAGAATCGAAATGGGCGAACTGGTCACGCGCGAGCAAAGCGCGGGCAGGTTGTTGTCTCAGGCGGTATATGCGAGGTGGAATAACGCGTAGGGGCAGGTCTGAGACCTGCCCCTACTTTTTGTGATTCTCCAACATCTTCAACCATTCCAGCGGTTTCTCCCACCTCACGCGCGGGTTGACGTTGAACAAATTATCGGGTCGGTCCCATTTCGGTCCCGGCGGACCGGACTCATCACTCTGCACGCTTTTCACTCCCCATAAGCCTTTGTAATTCACCCAATCCGGTTCAGGGTTCAGCACCACGCGCCGCCACTCTTTCACCGATGGGCGCGTCACTTTGCGATCAGACATGACCCGTTTCAAGTAACTGGTCGACTTCACGACCGGCTCGCGCAGGTTTTCGCCCTGATGGCCGATGCGGAAGCCGTCTCCGGATGCAAGTTCCATTGGAAGACTCACGACATAATGATCCGCTTCGTCGCGCATGTAAATGAAGGCATCTCCGGCGAGAAAGTTGGTGCGGCTGGCAGTCAATTCCTTGAGCGCGATCTGCCGCGCCTTTTGGCTGGGGTTGAAGAGCAGGAAGAGGTAGTGGATCAAGCCGTCCACCCAGTAGATGAGGCGTTGGACGAATCCCGCCTCGTATAGATTCGGGGAGCGGATGACCTGCGGCTTGCTGTAGTTGGCGTGCGATCCCAGCGCCACGTAAACGACAGGATGAGTGGTGTCTTTTTCGTTCCTATCCTTCGCCTTGATGACGTGCTCCCATAATTCGATGTTGCCCGCGCCGTGTTGTGAAAACAAAACCACGTAGGGCGAATCGTTCTTGAGATACACGGCCACCATCTCCCAATCGCCTTCGTGGTGATTCATGCCGTTCGCCGCAAGCCGCCAATCGTTGAAGGCGTAGAAAAAATGATATTGCAGGATGGTCCAGTTGTTCCCCTCCGCATCCTGCTCGCGCACGACACGTCCATAATAGACCGGCTGGGGGTCCTTCTCAAGAATCTTTGCATATTCGAAATAGGATTTGCGTGCGATGGTCTCGGTGGCTTGTGAAAGCATATCCATCATCACGCCAGGCAGTTCGGGGACAATGCGGTCGAAAATGAACTTCATGGTGCGAATGGAAAAATAGAAGACCAGCAGTAGATAAATGGGAAGCAGAAGGAAATATTCCACCGCCGTGCTTACAACCTCGCTCGGACGAAGAAAGAACCAGATCGGCGCGGCGAGTAACGCAGCGATCAACAATGCGACCAGCGCGGCGGGGATAATGCGCAAACGGATGGTCGATGCCAGCATGAAGAGGATCAGCGCGGCGGTCAACTCCAGCGCGACGGCGATTTGCACGCCCGTCCAGCCGAAGAAATAATATCCGGCGCCCATCGCAAGAACGGACGATACCCCCAGCCACACCCACGCGTCCGAATCGTATAAGGGCTCATTGATGAAACGCAGGTAATACTGCCCGCCCTCGAGTTTGCCGATCATTGTGGCGGGCGATTCGTTCAAATGGAAGAGCAGGCCCGCCGCGCCGAGCGGTCCGCTGGGCAGGATGGTACAGCGGTCAAGATAATGTTCCACCGCCATGGGAAAGAAGCGCTCGCTCTTTGCGAATCGCAGGACAGGCTCGTATTGTGCCAGCAGATCGTGATCATTCATTTTGGACAGACTCTCTGCGCCGTCCCCGGTGCAGGATAAAGTAAAAAACGCCGCCGGGGACGGCGGCTTGAGCAATCATTTTATTATTGAAAATATTGCAACGCCAATCGCAATCGTTCACTGGTATCGCCGGAAGAATCTTTCGGGATGGACTGGATGGCGGACTGCGCCTCGACGACGGAATACCCGAGAGATGTGAGCGCGGCAAGGACTTCGGAATCCGCGTCGGTCATCTGGGCAACCTGTCTCAAGCCATCGAACGGTTTTAATTTGTCCTTGAGGTGGAGCGCGATCTTCTGCGCAGTCTTTTTGCCGACCCCCGGCACACGGCTGAACAACTCCCCCTCGTCGGCAAAGACCGCGCGTTGCACGGCATCCAGCGTCATGGCGGACAACACAGACAATGCCACTTTGGGACCCACCCCGTCCACGCCGAGGAGCATGTTGAACAGCTCGCGGTCAGCTTGGGATTCGAATCCGTACAACGTCAGCGCATCCTCACGAACAACGAGATGGGTGAACAGGAACGCGGCGTCGCCGGTCTTGTGCCGGGTCCGCAATGGCGCTGGGACGAAGACGCGCAACCCCACGCCGCCCACCTCGACGATGAGAGATGTATCTTCGATTTGTGTTATTTCTCCGCGGAGGGTTGAGATCATAAAACCATTTTTACCACAAAGGACACGAAGGACACAAAGGTTTAAACCTACAATCCTATCTTTAGGTTCATCTCCTTTTTCATATACAATAGCGCTTCCGCGTTACCAATGGCATCGTCCAAGGGATTATGCGTGTGTCTGGTTTGCCTCAAATGTTTGAAATTCAACGATGTGTCTTTCACCAATCCCTTATACAGCGAGCCCAAATTTGTCGAACTGTGTCCAAACGGGTTATGCCCCAGAAAATGATGAAAGTAATAATTGACAAATTGCCAGTCGAAGCCGTTATTATCGGAGATGAAAATCAATTTTCCTTTGGTATTTGACTTTAGCCACGTATCAAACTCAGCCATTGCAATTTCTGGTAACTGGAACTGTATAACCTGTTCCCTGGAGAAACCACTGATCGCAAGCTTTTCTGGAATCCAATTCTCGCTGATGGGTTTCACCTGACTATAGAATCTTTTTTCTAATTTGTCGTCTACGATAACAGCGCCAAAGCATATCATGGAATAGTCAGGGGGAATTGGACCGTCTGTTTCAACATCAACCATGACATAAGCCATATTTACCTGCCTTGTGTTTATCTGTGGTGAATCAATATCTTCTTGTGTTCAAATGTGTGATCGCGATCGCCAGCGCGTCGGCGGCGTCGTCGGGTTTGGGGATGGAATCCATTTGCAGCAATGCGCGCACCATTTCCTGCACCTGGCGCTTCTCGGCATTGCCATATCCCGCCACGGCGTTTTTGACTTCTTTGGGGGTGTATTCAAAGGGTTCGATCCCGGCTTGTTGCAGGCAGAGCATCACCACGCCGCGCGCCTGTCCGACCGCGAGGGCGGTAGTGACATTGCGCGCGAAGAATAGTTTTTCGACGGCGGCAGTATCGGGTTTGTGTTTTTTGAGGAGTTTTCGCAAATCGTTGTAGAGCATCTCCAGCCGCGCGGACGCGGTCGCGTCTTTCGGGGTGGAGATAATGC
>CAZFDL010000017.1:0-15970 GCA_964517905.1 uncultured Anaerolinea sp.
CGAAAAAATGCTCTACGACAATGCGCTGTTAACCCGCGCGTATCTCCACGCTTGGCAGATCACCAGAGATCCCTTTTTCAAACGTGTCCTTACTGAAAGCCTTAATTTCATTGCCCGCGAGATGACCCACCCCGACGGCGGATTCTATTCCTCCCTCGATGCCGACTCCGAAGGTGAAGAGGGAAAATTCTACGTGTGGACCTCTGATGAAATTCGCGCCGCGCTGGGATCGGATTCTGATCTCTTTGAAGCGGCGTACGGAATCTCTGCTCGTGGAAATTGGGAGGGCAAGACCGTATTGCAACGCACACTGGACGACTCCTCCCTTGCCGCCCGCTTCAAAATGGATCCCCAAGCTGTCCCAGCCAAATTAGCTGATTGCCATTCCAAACTTTTATCCGCGCGCGCGGCGCGTATTCGTCCCGGTACGGATGATAAGGTTCTCGCCTCGTGGAATGGACTCATGCTTGCGACAGTGGCAGAGGCAGCGAGAGTTATTGATGACCAGATAGTGAAGATTGAATACGCTCGACTGGCTACACGCTGTGGTGAGTTTCTTCTCTCAGCACTCCGCCCGAACGGCAGACTCAAACACAGTTGGCGTGAAGGTAAAACAACGGACGAAGTTTTCCTTGAAGATTATGCCGCGTTGATTCTTGGGTTGCTTGAGCTCTACCAAACAGATTTCAACGATGGATGGTTTGCCTCCGCGAAAGAACTTGCGGATGAAATGATCGAACTGTTCAACGATCCCACGGGAGGATTTTTCGATACCGCAAAAGATGGAGAGCTGCTGCTCGTTCGCCCGAAAGACGTGCAGGATAATGCTACCCCCTCCGGCAATGCTTTGGCATGCGAGGCGCTGCTTAAACTCTCCGCATTCACCGATGAAGGGAAATACCGCGAACTTGCAGAAAGATCGCTCGGGCTTGTCGCGGGAATGGCCGTCCGCTATCCCACTGCGTTCGCCCGCTGGTTATCCGCGGCAGATTTTGCTTTAGGGAACGTGAAACAGATTGCAATTGTCTATGGATCGCGCGACGAAGAGGCATCCGAGATGATCGGGGTCGTCCTATCTGAATACAGACCAAACACCATCATCGCCGCTTCACCCTACCCCTCGTCGAACGCCGCGCCTGCGTTGTTGAGGGATCGCCCACAACGGAATGGAAAAGTCACAGCGTATGTTTGCGAGGGCTTCGTGTGCAAGACTCCCGTCACAACGATCGCGGAACTAAAGGAATTGTTGTAAAATTGCCGCATGGACCCATTACTTACTTCAAATGTAATCAAACTTGCCATGGCGGTTTTGGTCGGCGGAGTGATCGGCGCGGAGCGCGAGTATCAGGATAAAGCCGCAGGCTTTCGCACAATTATCTTGATCACGCTTGGCTCCGCATTGTTCACCATCTTTTCGTTGAGTATGGACCCGGGCTTCACCCAAACGCGCATCGCAGCGAACATCGTAACAGGCATCGGCTTTCTCGGAGCAGGCGCGATCATTCGCGAACATGGCAAAGTCGGTGGATTGACCACCGCGGCAACAATCTGGCTTTCCGCGGCGTTGGGCATGGGTATCGGCGCAGGTGAATTGATCTTCGTATCGGCTTCCACGCTGGTGACGCTGGTGGTGCTTCTCTTCTTCCCCTACCTTGAAAGACGGATCGATCGCATCCGCGAGTCGCGCACATACAAGGTCGTGCTTCCAACAGGCAAACTGAAGAGCTTTGAAAAAATCCACCGCGCGCTTGAAGCAAATTCGCTCATGGTACTTGAGCATCATCAGACCAAAACCGAAAAATCGATGACAGGACTCTGGCGTGCTATCGGCTCACCCAAAGCTCACGATAAATTCGTGCAGGTGATGCTGAAGGATAAGGACGTGAAAGAACTGGTCTACTGACCAACGGCTTGAAAGCTCTTTAATACAAAAGGCTCTCTTGCGAGAGCCTTTTTCTATTTTTCGGTGTTGTTCGAAGAGTCTGGAGTGCCGTCATCTTGCTTTGCTTCGCCAAGGCCGTCGCGGAACGAGCGGATGCCTCTGCCCAACTCACTGGCAATCTTGCCGATACGCCCCGGTCCAAAGAGTAGGATGACGATCACCAAAATGATGATCCATTCAGCGCCACGTGGTAGTCCAAGCATTTGTTGCTCCTTTGTTCAGTCTTGCCCTTATGCTACCACAATCGCGATTAATTCAGCATTATAGTTCCCGGCGGTAGAGCAATCCTTCAATAAAGCGGATGAAACGGCGCACCAGAGAACGCACTCTGCCGAGCCTGCGATACTGTTCGGGACGCGCCTGCCCTTTGCTCGGGATGGGACCAGTCCATTCCGCCGCGAGCGCGCCCCATGTGAGACCCGCGCCAAAACCGACCATCACGAATTTATCCCCGGATTTAATCTGCCCCTTTTCGATGGCTTCGACCATCGCGATCGGAATGGATGCGGTGGAGGTATTGCCGTAGCGATCAAGATTGACAACAAAGCGATCCATCGGGAGTTTGAGTCCGCGCGCTGCCGCTTCGATGATTCGGACGTTTGCCTGGTGAGGTATCACCCAGCGGATATCCTCCACTTTCAGCCCTGCCGCATCGAGAGCCTCCTGCGTTGCGGATGCCATAACGCGTGTCGCAAACCGAAACACTTCCTTGCCATCCATGTGGATGTAGTGCTTGCCATCCTGAAACGTAGTTTCACTGATGGGGTTGCGGCTGCCGCCAGCCGGGAGCGTGAGCAGATCGCCGCCGGACCCATCCGAGTGCATGACGGCGGAGAGGACGCCGCCGGGTTTTTCACTTGCCTGCAATACAAACGCACCGGCGCCGTCGCCAAAGAGAATGCAAGTATTTCTATCTTTCCAATTCACGAACCGCGATAGAGTTTCCGAACCGATGATCAACGCAGTTTTGATCGAACCGCTGCGTATCGCCTGCGCGCCCATGTTCATGGCGTAAATGAATCCGGAACAGGCGGCGAGCAGGTCAAATGCGCCGGCTTTCGTGGCGCCCAGTTGATCTTGTATCAAACAAGCTGTCGCCGGAAACATATACTCCGGCGTGGATGTGGAGCAGATGATCAGGTCTATGTCGGTGGGTCGAACATTCGCCACTTTGAGGGCTTTTATCGAAGCGTCGACAGCAAGCGTGGAGGTGAAATCCGTTGCCTGGGCAATGCGGCGCTCGCGAATCCCAGTGCGTTCACGGATCCAGGCGTCGTTGGTATCAACGAATTTTGCCAGGTCGTCGTTTGTCATGACCGTTTCAGGCACAGCCATCCCCCAGCCTGTGATATGTGCATTTGGCATTTCTACTCCCGGGTTGTAGGCAAGCGCGCTTGCGAGAAAGGCGCTATAACGAAATCAGTTTCTAATCGGCAAGACGTCCAAACACCAAGGTTGCATTGTGTCCGCCAAAGCCAAAAGAGTTCGACATGGCGTGTTTCAGTGCTAACTTGCGCGGTTGGTTGGGTACGTAATCCAGGTCGCACACCGGGTCGGGGGTCTCGTAATTGATCGTCGGTGGAATGACTCCGTCACGTATCGCCAGGACACAAAAGATCGCTTCGAGAGCGCCCGACGCGCCGAGCAAATGCCCTGTCATCGATTTGGTGGAGGATACCGGTATCGAATAGGCAGTCTCACCGAAAACGGTCTTGATCGCCGCCGTTTCGCTCTTATCGTTCAACACGGTCGAGGTGCCGTGGGCGTTGATATATTGAATGTCGTGGATGCCCAATCCCGAGTTATCGAGTGCGAGCTGCATCGAGATTGCCGCGCCTGCTCCGTTCTCCGCGGGTGCAGAAACGTGATGCGCATCATCCGATGTTCCATAACCGTTGATCTCCGCAAGGATGGTTGCACCGCGCGCTTGCGCAGACTCGAGTGATTCTAGGATAAGTACGCCTGCGCCCTCCCCCATCAAAAAGCCATCTCGCCCCTTGTCGAACGGGCGTGAGGCGGCGTGAGGAGCATCATTGCGCGTGGAGAGCGCGCCGATCACATTCATGCCAGCCATCGTGATGGGAACAAGCGCACCCTCCGCGGCTCCGGCGATCATCACCTCCGCCGCGCCGCGCCGGATCATTTCGACGGCTTCTCCAATGGCATTGTTACCGGTGGCGCAGGCTGTGGCAACGGACATGTTCGGTCCACGTGCGCCAACGCGAATGGCAAGCGTGCCGGCCGCGCTGTCAGAGATCATCATTGGAATAAGGAACGGGCTGACACGATCGGCACCTCGTTCGTGCATAACGGCTGCCTGTTCCATGATCGTGCCAATGCCCCCGATACCAGTGCCAATGACAATGCCAATACGGTCGCGGTTCGACTCGTCTATCCTCAAGCCGGCCTGATCCATGGCTTCCTGGGCGGCCACCACAGCAAATTGTGTAAAGCGATCCATTTTGCGGGCTTCGCGCGCGCCGAGTTGTGCAACCGGGTCAAACCCCTTAACTTCCGCCGCGAAACGCGTTTTATGATTACTGGCGTCGAAATGCGTAATGGGACCGGCGCCCGATCTGCCCGCCAGCACAGATTCCCAGGTTTCCTTCACGTTATTTCCCACAGGACTGATACAGCCCATGCCTGTGACCACAACACGTTTCCTCATCGGTCCGAACTCCTTCAAAATATGTCCCTTGCGGGCTTGTTTTGGAATATAGGTACTGGGATTTATAACACGCGTCACGTGGATTGGACGCGCTGTCCCGCAAGCGTTTGCACGGTTTGGCGGGCCTGTTGCAGGTGAAGCCTATCGTGATCTGCCAGGAAACTCATCACTTCCAAAAACGTGGAGGGACCAAAAATTGCATGCCTCGCCCTGCGGTTCCAGATATCGGCTGGTGGACTCCCGATCTTGTTAAGGTTAGCGACTCGCGCTTCGCTGAAATCGGCGAGCGCCGCAACGGGATCTTCATCCCTATAGTTTCGTTCATTTGCCCAGACATCGCTATCGGGACGAGGAATGAACGCGTCGTCTTTTTCAAGCAGCAGATCGATCTGCATCGCGTGAACTTCGCGTTCTGTATCGCGCAAATGGCAGATGATCTCATTCATTGCCCAATCGTCACGTGTCGGCTCACATCGGCACGCTTCATCTGACAATGAGGCGAGGAGTTTTGGCAAGACCGCCGGCGTGGACGAAAGGATCGCCAGCGTGGCGTCGCGTGATTTGTACGCCGGTTCAAGCGCGGACGGGTCGGCTGATTCGATCCACCGGCGCAAATCTGCCAACGAACCGGAACCCGCCTCCCTCTCGGACCCCGAAGCGGATTCTCCGACAACAAGAAAGGTTGACAGCCCGAGTCGCTGTGCGGGCAGGATGTCACGGCTTGGATCGTTCCCCGCCATCACCACAGGACCATCCTGCCAGCCGAGACTCGCGAGCACTTCCGCGTAATACGCGGGGTGCGCCTTGGTGAAATGAAAATTTTCGTACGTGGAGATCAATTCGAATTGTTCGGGGTCAAAGCCCGCCCAGCGCAGTCGTTGATGGGTGGCTTTCTGAGGGAATAACGGGTCGGTTGCAAGCACAAGCCGAATGCCGCGCAACTCTGCCCAACGAATAAATTCCAGTGCCCCGGAAACTCGCGTTGTAAGTCCAGCCAAACTTGGGAAGATGCTATCGTAGAAATCTTCGAGCACATCCTGCAACTCACCCCGCGGAATGCCAAGATGCGGGTAAAAATAAGTGTCGAAAACTTCGCGCAATGACAGACGCGAGTCTTCGTTTTCGTTCATCCGGTTCACTCCACCGATCAGCGCATGCAGGAACTTATCAGACGGGACGTGCCCGCACACGTGATTCGAAAGCGCCTGAAAATAGGCAGGCATGAACGCGGGTAAATTGGTGTTGAGCAGGGTATCGTCGAGATCGAGCAACAAAGTGAGTGACATGGTATTAAGCGGTTCGCGCCGAGGCTGGATCAAGATTTGATCTCAAGCTTGAACGGAAGTGCATGACATTCGCCGCATCCCACGTGCGGTTCAGAAACCTTCTTCTTCGATTTTTCACAAAACGCTGCAACCTGTACCCGCCGCATGAAAGCCGCGGAAAAGGGACGCGCCACCTTCGCGCTCAAATGCATGTTCTCGCATGCGTTAGCGCGCGAGATCTCGGGGACCGGACAGAATTTGCACAGGTCGCGCGACCATTCCTGCCCAGCGGCTTTGAGCAGACGGCATTCTTCCACGTTTCGTCCACGGAAATAATCGCCGTAAAAGTGCGGGCATTCAGCCCCAAAGGGAGTTTTCATGATTGGAGTATAGACGCGGAATCTAAATAAACGATGAGCGGGCAGACAGATTCATTACCCCAATCCCGCGCAAAGGTGACAGACTTCATCGTCATTCCTGTCACCTTTCAAGGCGTTACACCCGCGTTGTGTATTCGCCCGTTTCCGTGTTGATGCGGATCACATCTCCCACCTTGACGAACTGCGGACATTGCACTTCCAAACCGGTCTCAGTAACCACCTTCTTGGTCACACCAGTTGCTGTGTCACCGCGGATGGCGGTTTCCGCTTCAACCACCTTGAGGTCCACCGTGGAGGGGAATTCCACATCCAACGGCGCACCGTTGTAGAAAGTCAGTTTGACTTCCATACCTTCTTTGAGATAGAGCGCGGTCTCGCCGAGCATTTTGGCGCTAAGGGCAGGTTGTTCAAAAGTCGTGTTATCCATGAAGTGATAGAACTCGCCGTCATTATACAAGTAAGACACGTTGTGAAAATCGAGGCTTACATCCTGCACCGATTGGCCGGAGTTGAACGTGCGCTCGATGTTGGCGCCGGTTTGCAAATTGCGTGCTTTGATGCGGATGTTGGCGTTGCCGCGCCCGGTCTTGTTATGACTGTAATCCAGCACTTTGTACAGGTTCCCATCCAGTTCAAAGGTCACCCCTTTTCTTAATTCGTTGACATCGATCATGCGTACGCTTTCCTTTGGTGTTTGATATTCTAAAGAGCGGCGGGATTATACTACAAGAAAATCCGAGCTTCTTTAGTGGGATCTCTCAGACCCGGGATCTCCGGACAATAATTGATGAGCATGCAGCAGGACCGGAATTACAACTTCCAGATTCTCCACAGCTCCCTTCGGACTGCCCGGCAGGTTGATGATGATGGTCCGCTTGCGGATGCCGGCGACGACGCGCGAAAGCATGGCATGAGGTGTGATTCGAAGCGAGGCAGCGCGCATCGCCTCCACAAGGCCGGGAGCTTCGCGCTCGATGACCGCGCGTGTGGCTTCGGGAGTCACGTCGCGCGGGGCGAATCCGCTCCCGCCGGAGGTGAGAATGATATCTAGATTGCCCGCATCTGCCCACTGGGTCAGCGTCTCCCTGATGATGGATTCATCATCAGGGAGAATTAACCTCCTGACGACGAACCAGCCCTCCTTTTCGATGCGAACGGCCAGGGCGGGTCCCGATGCATCTTCGCGTTCGCCGCGCGCAGACCGGTCAGAGAGGGTCAGGATCCCAACCCGAATCGTCATGCCTTGCTGTTCCGAATTATCGCGATCAGGTCATCCGGCATGAAGGGTTTGAGGATAAAATCGGTCGCGCCGCGACGCAGACATTCGCCTCGCACATCCAGGCCGGAAGTCATGATGATTCGTAAATTTGCAAATTGCGGATCGCTGCGAATGGATTCGACGAACTCCAAACCGCTGTGCTGACCGAGATGAACATCCATAAAAACGACATCAGGGTTTTCCCGCACGATCAAGGCGGGGATATCCTCATCCACATCGGCCACACAAACTTCAAAACCCTCCATATTGAGCAGGGTTCGAAGTAGCGCGATCATCGTATGGTCATCTTCGGCGAGGAGTATTTTTACCATTGCGTTTCGCTTTTCCGTTCTTGTGATTTTTCGTCGGTTTCGCCCTGCCCTTCGATTCCAAAGCGGAGGTGAGCACATCATCTACGGTTTCGACAAAAATGAAGTTCATCGACTCCTTGATCTCGTCGGGCACATCGTCCACATCCTGTTCGTTCCGCTTCGGCAGGATAACGGTCTTCAAGCCGTTGCGATGCGCGGCAAGCACTTTTTCTTTGACACCGCCAATGGGAAGTACCTGCCCGCGCAGTGTGATCTCGCCGGTCATGCCCACATTAGGTTTGACCTTGCGCCCCGACGCTAACGAGACAAGCGCGGTCGCCATCGTCACGCCGGCAGAAGGCCCATCCTTTGGTTGTGAGCCGGCGGGTATGTGCATATGAATGTCGAACTTATCGAAGAATTGATCTTCGAGCCCTAACTCGTGCGCCCGCGAACGGACGAATGACAACGCCGCCCGCGCCGATTCGTTCATTACATTTCCGATCGACCCTGTCACCTGAAAGCCTTTTCCGCCGGGCATGCTCGTTGCCTCGACGAACAACACATCCCCGCCGTACGGCGTCCAGGCCAGGCCCGGCACCACGCCGGGAATCGAAATTCGGCGATTAAGTTCATCGTTTCCGTAATACAACGGATGATCGAGATATTCCTCCACCAAATCAGGGCTGATATTCGCTTCGGTCAGTTTGCCTTCAGCGACACGCGTACCCACCTTGCGACACACCGCGCCGATCTTCCGCTCAAGGTTGCGCACTCCCGCTTCGCGCGTGTACTCACGGATGATTTTTTGCAGGGCGTCAGCGGTGAACGAAACTTCCGATTCGCGCAGACTGTTTTCGCGGATCTGGCGCGGGATCAAATATCCTTTGGCAATTGCGATCTTCTCTTTTTCGGTATAACCAGAAAGCGAAATGATCTCCATGCGGTCGAGCAGAGGACCCGGAATCGTTTCCAACGTATTGGCGGTGGTGATGAAGAAGACCTGCGAAAGGTCGTAGGCAACTTCGAGATAATTATCGCGAAACTCGCCGTTCTGTTCCGGGTCGAGCACTTCGAGCAATGCAGAAGCTGGGTCGCCGTGAAAATCGAATGTTAGCTTGTCAATCTCATCCAGCATGAAAACCGGGTTGCGCGATTCGATCCTGCGAAGCGATTGCAAAATCCGTCCCGGCATGGCACCGATATACGTACGGCGATGACCGCGAATTTCCGCCTCGTCCCGTACGCCGCCGAGCGAGGCGCGCACAAACTTTCGTCCCATGGCACGGGCGATGGATTGACCCAGTGATGTCTTGCCAACTCCCGGCGGACCGACAAAACAAAGGATCACACCTTCGCGCTCGCGGCGAATCTTATCCTCAGACGGCGCCTTTATTTCATCTTTACGGTCGAGCCGCAACTTTCGAATCGCAAGAAATTCAAGGATTCGCTCCTTCACATCCTCAAGCCCGTAATGATCCTTGTCGAGAATATCACGTGCATGCGGGATCTCAAGATTATCATCCGTAGCCTTCGACCACGGGATGGTCACCAGCCAATCGAGGTATGTGCGGATGACCCCATATTCCGCCGCGGCAGTCGGCAAACGTGAAAGGCGTTCCAACTCACGGTTTGCCTGCTTTGCCGCCTCTTCAGGCATCTTCGCATCTTCGATCTTTTTGCGAAATTCCTCGACTTCGGCGGCTTGTTCGTCTTTTTCTCCCAGTTCTTTTTGAATCGCCTTCATCTGCTCCCGCAGGAAGTATTCGCGCTGGACTTTCTCGATCTCACCGCGTGCCTCGTTTTGGATCTTCTGCCCCAACGAAAGCACTTCCGCTTCGCGCACGAGCAAGCCGATGAGTTTCTTCAGTTTTTCAGCGACAGAATCTATGGCGAGGATCTCCTGTGAGTCCTTCAAATCCATACGCTGGAAATTAGCGATGGTATAGGCGGTTTGAAGCGGATCTTCGACGGAAGTTATTGATCCTGCGAGTTCCTCCGGGAACGACGGAATCATTTGCGTGATCTGCTGGAATTGATCGCGTGCATTGCGCGCCAACGCGTCGATCTCCAGCCCTTCCTCGATGGATTCCGGAGCAAGTTCGATATGTGCTTTGAGATACGGCTCCTGCTCCACGAATTCACCCAGCCTGAATCGATCCATGCCTTGCACCAACAAGCGAATCGTCCCATCGGGCGCGCGCAGGAGGCGGTGGACAGTTGCGATGGTGCCCACAGTGTAAAGGTCGGCTGGACCCGGAGTTTCCAGTTCAGGATTTTTCGCGGCCACCAGGCCGACAAGTTTATCTCCGGCGACCACGTCATCCACCAATCTGATCGAACGCGGCTGCCCGACTGTCAGGGGTACGGCGGTGTGCGGGTATACCACCACGCCGCGCAACGGAAGAATCGGAAGTATTAGAGGATATTTGTTCGCTGGTGAGGCTTGTGCAGAATTCGGTTCCACGCCTCCGGAGTCTTTGGCAGGGGCGCGCGAAAAGAACGATGGCATGATCATCGAAAGCAAACTATCATCCGTTTCGCCGATCCATTGAAAGAGTTCGTTGAAACTGGAGTACCAGCGGGAGGCAGGCATGATTATCCTTTGTCCCCAATTGGGTTCGATCGCGACTTTAACAGACTGACCGTTAAGAATCCATCTTTATATTCAGCCGACGAGGAGTCCACATCCACAGGTACCGTTATCTCCACCTCGATCTCGAACCGACCCGATAGTATTTCCATTTGATGGTAGGCGCGTCGCCCGACAGGGTCCGGGCGAATGCCGGAAATGGAAAGCGACCGACTCTCAATCGTTACTTCGAAATCTCCGTCGCTCATTCCGGCGATCTCGACACGGACTATAAAATTATCTTCAGTCTCGTAGACGTCGGTTGGTGGACTCCAAACGCTGGAACGTACCTGCCAACGGATGGCATGCAGAATTTCTCGGCGCGTCTCAAGTATCGTAGATGAGTTTTTTCGAATGATCGCAGGCATTCTGATTCTCCTTGCCGTGGCGGGGTGGTTAACGACTCAGGGTACTGGCGCCCCCGGCGGGACTCGAACCCACAACCTGCAGCTTAGAAGGCTGTTGCTCTGTCCATTGAGCTACGGGGGCAAATCAAGACTATTGTATTACGGCATTGCAAAGTAGGCAAATCGTCCCACAAACAACCATCCCCCGCTTCGAAATCTATGAGGCGCTGTATGGGCGGATCCCTTTATACACGCGCGGTCCCGCCAGTGTGCGCAGGATGGTATCCGCTGGCCGGTTTAAGCGCGTGCCGAGGTCTTGGGAAGACATTGGAATGTTTCCGTTCGTGAGGAACAATCGAAAAACGGCTTCTACGAGTGCAGTTTGTTCCGTGAGGAAATCGGGCTGACGCACGCAATGTGTCATCAGTGCGTTCTGAACGCCCTCTACCTGCTTTACCTCGGCAGTGACCGGATCAACCCAATCCACCATTTCGCCTTCGTCTGCGTCCGCGTAAGTCTCGCGGTGCTCGCTGCAGAGCAAGGTACGCAAATACACATGCCAGTCGCGTTCGTTCTTTTTCCACCAGTCGAAGTCAATATGGAACGGCGTGCCGGCGTTCGGCTTAATGATACTTCTTCGTTTTACTTCACTCATTTATTGCGCCTCTCCCAACCGAAAGTGCAGGTCGCCGACGTGAACAAAGCTTGGGTTGCCTGCCAATAGAGCGAATAACGGAGCTGGTGGAGTCCTTCGGACGATATTCACCGCCGAGTACAATTCCTGTGCGTGCACGTGCCCTTGCGGTGTGAGTTTCGACATTTCGCGGATCAAATCCGCGACGAGCTTTTCGAACGAGCGCTGTTTTTCCTGTGTCCAAATTTGATCGACGGTATCGAACGACGGGATGGCAAATGCCATGCGCTCATTAAACTCTGCAGAGACCGCTTGTTTCAACATGGCAAAGACCACTCCACCGTCCGCGCCGATAATGGCTGTCCGCATCCAATCCTTTGTAGCGCGATATGTGCGTGCTTCGATGACGACTTCACCCGGGGTATCGCCACGACGGAATCGTACGAGACTGCCCGGTATCAACGCATTGGCCTTGTACCATTCGCGCAACCCGTAGACGTATCGCTGTTCACGCACCACCCAGGCAGGGATTCGCTGGCGCGTCTTTCCGTCCACGAGAGTGAACCGTACGCGGGGAGATTCGTACGCTGTCGGGAAGAACGAGCGGACGCGCGCAGAAACCGGCAAAGTACCAGCCCGTAAGTGCGGATAGATCAGCGAGATCGACACTTCCTTGAGTTGAGAATCAGACTTGAAGTCCAATTCACTTAATTCATCGTCTAATTGGGCTTCGAGGTCAAGCATTTGCTTATCGAGCAATGCCCGGTCATATCCAATGGGTTCATATTGCAGGAATTTCGGCGTCGAGCGGACCTCCTCGGGTTCGAGGCGTTTGAGATACCACAACACCTGTCCTGCGGGACCTACTTCATCAAAGCGCCCATCTTCCTGCAAGGCAAGATTCAGTGAGAACTCTGCCAATTTGGGATTTACGCCTTCCGGTAAAGCCACATCCTTGAGCAACGCCGCTGTGGGTAGCGGTTCCCCCGCGGACATGTCCAGCACCGCCTCTGCCAAATTGAGGTTTCCCACGCTCACGTCCACTAAAAGCGCGCGGGGGAACCACCTGCCCGCGATGCGAATCAACTGAACGTCAGCGTTGAATGCGGCTTCCAGTTTCCTCTCCAGCTCGGTCCCGAATTTCTGCATGATCGCTTCAGGGTCGAAGCCTTCATTCTCAACTGTAACAGGTTGATCGTTCAGCGAGTGCCCTACAAGGGCGGAGGCAAACATTCGATGAGAGCCGTCGTCGAACTCCACAGTCAACACATTGAACGTTCCCAATTCCGGATTTACCCCGGGGCGCGCTTCGGTCACTCGACCGTGTTTCCACGCGAGCGCCGGAAAGACCAGTTCATCCCCCGTTTGATGTGAATCTTTTGGGAAGTAGATCCGTCCGCTTCCCTCTTGTTTCTTTTGCACCGCCGCGCGCTCCGCCCGGTTGCGTTCGTGAATCAATACAAGCGCCAGTTCACGAGGGGTGAGCGGTGTTTCGTGTTCAAACAGGTAATTGTGTAGGAATTCGACGTCTTGCCGGGTTATCTGGATGTCAGCCCACGTTTCGAGAGATTCGAGTAGATTGCTTACCATACCATGCCTTGATGAATTTTGTTCGACGCACAGTTCGCACGCCGGGCAGTATTATACCGTACCTAATGGAAGATGTATAATCCAAACATGGGCTTTACTTTAGCGCACGGACTGCGCGCCGGCGAGTCAAAATGCATCGCATTCATTGGGTCTGGCGGAAAGACCACCGCGCTTTTTCAATTGGCAAAACAGTTGAAGCCTCCTGTGATCGTTACCACAACATCACATCTGGGAATCTGGCAATTATCTCTGGCAAATTCGAACATTATCGCACATTCCCAAGACGCGTTAACAGAGCTGGATAAGAACTTGAACGGGGTTGTTCTCATAACAGGCGGGGTAGATGGCGATCGAGCACAGCCCGTCAATAACAGTGTACTCGATAGGATTCGTCAATTCTGCCGGGATCAGGATATTCCCCTGTTGATCGAAGCCGACGGCTCTCGACAGAAACCTCTTAAAGGCTGGTCAGTCCAAGAGCCTCCCATCCCGGAATTTGTCGACCACGTTGTTACCATTGCTGGATTATCAGGCCTCGGGAAGCCACTGACAGAAGAATATGTGCATCGCCCCGAATTGTTCGCGGAAATAGCACGGATGGAACTGGGTGCAACGATCGACTCAGATGCGTTGACTCGCGCGCTGTTGCACAACTCGAGCGGGTTCAAGAACACCCCAAGCCACGCACGACGGACGGTCTTGCTCAACCAAGCCGACTCACCTGAGCTGCAAGCCAGCGCACGAGCAATGTCGCAGGCACTACTAACCAAATTCGGCGGGGTCATTATCTCAAGTTTGGCACAGGAAAAGGTATATGCCGTGCATGAGCCTGTGTCCGGTGTGATTCTGGCCGCTGGGGAATCCTCAAGATATGGTTCACCCAAACAATTGCTGGGTTGGAAGGGCGAACCCTTTGTGCGCGCGGTGGCGCATCGAGCCTTAGAGGCACAACTTTCCCCGGTCGTGGTTGTCAGTGGAGCAAACGCGGAGCAGGTTGAATCGACCGTCATGGATCTGAATGTACAAATTGTCAGAAACAACGAATGGAAAAGCGGTCAGGCAAGTTCGATCCGCGCCGGGATCAGTTCCCTTGCAACGCAACCCCAAAGAGCAGGCGCGGTCGGCGCGTGCATCTTTCTGCTTGTCGATCAACCTCAGCTTACAACCTCAATTTTGCAGGCACTGATCGAAAAACACGCTGAAGGGCTTGCCTCTGTCGTCGCGCCGTTGGTTCTGGATCGTCGCGCAAACCCGGTTCTCTTCGATCGGCGGACGTTTTCCGATCTACTTTCACTCGAGGGTGATGTTGGCGGACGCGCGATCTTCCATAAGCATCGCGTGGAATACCTGCCCTGGCATGATGACCGGCTATTGCTGGACGTGGACACTCCCGAGCACTATCAGCGCTTGCTCAACGACGAGACACTATGAACCGACAGGCTGATACGCCCGCTCACGGAGCACATGAGATGATCTGCGCTTTGATCCTTGCCGCCGGTGAATCGAAACGGATGGGCGAGCAAAAACTCCTGTTGAAGTGGGGCAAATCATCTGTGCTCGAACACGTTATCAAGGTATTTTCGAGCTCAGGCGTGGACGATATCGCAGTCATTACCGGCTCGCACCGCACAGAGATCGAAAAGGTGATTTCGGATCTAACGAAGCGCCATCCAGTGAAAGCCATCTTCAACGAGCACTATTCACGAGGAGAGATGCTGACGTCGATTCAATGCGGCCTGGAGGCGCTGCAGAACGGTCCGGCAGACGCCGCGTTGATCGGGTTGGGTGACCAGCCGCAAGTCCGCGAAAGAACCGTGCGGATGGTTTGCGACGCCTTCCGCAGGACACAGAGTCCGATCGTGGTTCCCAGTTTCCAAATGCGCAGAGGTCATCCGTGGCTGGTTGCCCGTGAGCTCTGGAACGACTTGCTGGAATGGGATCCGCATCAAACACCGCGTGATTTTTTGAATCGCCATCAGATGAATTTACTCTACGTGGACGCGGAAGATTCCAGTATTCTGGCAGATCTGGATACGCCGCGTGATTACGCCGAATCGCGTCCGTAGGAACGTCAGCGACTCCACAGTACGAAAAGGTTACAAAAAATGGAACACTTGCTGAAAACGTGTAGAATCGTCACATGCAATTCCTTTATCGGATCGTCCTGATGAACAGAACAAGATTCACGGCAAGTGTGGCTGTATGCCTCGCCTTGCTTGCGATGCACGTGCAAGCGGTCCGGGCCGCGTCAGATATTCAACAGGGATTCCTTACAGGTGTCGTTACAGCCCTTGCCTGCGAAACGGAGCCAACAACAGGTATTACCACATTCCTCGTAACAGTAAAAGAAGGTGGGGGAACGTTCCGCACCGTTCGCATTGACCAGGCAACTGCTGTGGCGATCAACCTCATCAAGATCGACGAGAATGGCAATCCGGATTGCAGCACAGAGTCGCTCATAGACTCCATCGGCTGGGAGATCGCCATCCCCCTCGAATCCGTGATCCCTGACGAACAGCAAGCACAACACCCCGTCGGCAGCGCACTCGCGACCTTCTTTGCGGATATTACCGATTATGAAACGATCATGGAAGCGCACAGCGATGGGGTCGGTTTCGGCGTGATCGCTCAAGCCCTTTGGCTAACGCAAAAACTCGAAGGAGACAACCAGGTTTTCCTCGCCATCCTCCAGGCCAAACAAAGCGGAGATTTCAGCGAATTTGCATTCGAGGACGGTTCGACTCCGAAAAACTGGGGTCAATTCAAAAAAGACATTTTAGCTGGCAAAAAGGGAAACCTCGGAGAGGTAATGTCTTCCACAGACGACCAGCCCGGGCAAGGAAACGGGAACAGTTTTGGAAATAACAGCAACAACGGTAACGGTAACGGTAATAGCAACGGCCATGGGAACGGAAAAAACAAAGATAAAGACGGTAAAGGCAA
>CAZFDL010000017.1:16070-25350 GCA_964517905.1 uncultured Anaerolinea sp.
GCGATCAGCAACGAGGACGCGTTGGATCGTAAAAGTAAGGTTAAGTCGGCGCGGGAAGGAATCGTCTTGCTGAATCCCAACTGGGGAATTAGGTGCTCGAATGCTGCAAGAAGTTCATCCGTGACTTCGTCAACCTGATCGATTAACATCAGCTTACGCAGGTTTCGGCGTTCCAAATCGCGGGAAGAAACTCAACAGGGTGTAATACGCCACATACACGAACGAAGCGGGCGCAACCCACTCGGGCACGTCGGGATATTGCAACAATCCCCATACACCTAAAGCTCCGTACAAGTATGTGAAGCCCAGGGTGAATTTGCGCATGCGGGTATTACGGGTTGGATACAAGTAGCGCACCGGTACAAAAATCAGGATATTACAAATAACCAGCACCCCAAAGTTGATCCACGGATTCAATCCCAGCAACATCATGTAAACCACGAGAAAATTCCATACAGATGGAAACCCTTTGAAGAAATAAGCGTTATTGTCGGTCTTCGCATCCGTTTGCGCAAACTGATAGGCAGACGTGAGCAGGATGGACATCGCCGCCGCCATTGCCAGGCCAGCCGGCATCAGCTCCGGAACGCGGATCAACAACAGGGCGGCAACAACGACATAATTCAGATAATCGATGATATTGTCCATCAACGCGCCGTCCACGCCCTGGGCGTACTCTTTGACATGGAACCAGCGTGCCAGCATTCCATCGAATCCGTCTACGAGCATGGCGATGATGATGTACACGATGGCGAGTTTAAAATTCGAGTCCCAGATGGCGAGTAGTGTTAAGAAACCCCACACCGCGCCGGTCGCCGTGAAGAAATGGACGCTCCATGCCAATGTTTTTCGAAGCCAAAGCGGAAGTTGCTCGAACATGCATCACCTCTTGAGTAGTAATGGCACAATTATAAAAGAAAAGGCACGTCTTTCAACGTGCCTTTCAAGATCACTTTTTGATCAGCGCTACTTTGGCCGTCTCGCCGTCAAACGGGTCGTCTACGCTTGTTGCGCCGCTTGGCGGACTCGCAAACTGAAGATTCGACGCGAGGGTCTCGGAGGTGATGTACTCCGTATGCGCTTCGATGGCGGACCGTAAGCCTGCGGAGGCTTCGACAAACAACTCGATCCTGTCAGCCACATCCAGGTCGGCGCTCTTGCGGAGGTCTTGCACCCGGCGGACAAATTCGCGTGCCAAACCCTCCTGCACAAGCTCGGGGGTTAGGTCGGTGACGAGCGCGGCAACATACGCGCCCTCTTCGGCAACGGCAAATCCTTCCTTTGCCTGTGCCTTCACTTCCACCTCCTCCGACAGGATTCCGTATTCAACACCGTCCACGGTAACGTTTACCGGTTGACCCGACATCAACGTTCTGGCGGCTTCCTCCGCATTCAGCGCAAGGATCGCTTTTTGTAAAGCGGGGAATTTGTTTCCATATTTTTGCCCTAATTGCTTAGGCAACGGCTTGATGGTGTGCGACACTGCTTCTGTTGAAGCATCCAACAAACGGACTTTTTTGACGTTTAGTTCATCCTCGAACAGATCAGCATAGGTCTCCACTGCTTTGCGCTCGTTGGCATTCCCGACGGCAAACGCCGCTTCTGCGAGGGGCTGCCGGACTTTGCGATTTGCCTTCTGTCGCGCGGAATGCCCAAGTGAGACGAGTTTCATCACAAGCGCCATGTTCCGGTTAAGAGACTCATCGATCACCTCGGGTGACGATTCAGGCCAATTGGAAAGATGCACAGACTCGGCTGCGGTCTCATCCACCGACCGGACGAGGTTCTGGAACAATTCGTCAGCGAGAAAGGGCATCGCGGGCGCGAGCAGCTTCGCCACGGTGACGAGAGCCGTATACAGCGTCGAGTACGCGGCTTGTTTGTCGGAGTCCGATTCTGATTTCCAGAAGCGGCGACGCGAACGGCGTAGATACCACGTGGAAAGTTTCTCCACGAACACTTCGATGGGGCGCGTGGCGCTCGGCACATCATAGTTCTCGTACGCCGCGGTCACCTCGCGGACCAGCACGTTCAGTTCGGATAACAACCAGCGATCCAGGTCTCTGGTTACGATGGGCTTGGTGGTAACGTTGGGCTTATCGAGATTCGCATACGTTACGAAGAACGAGTAGACGTTCCATAACGTCAGGGTGAAACTGCGGATGACCTCGCCAACGAGATCGGAGGAAAAGCGCCGTTCGACTCCCGGGGGTGTGGCCGTGTACAGATACCAACGCAACGCATCTGCGCCATGCACGGCGAGAACGTCCCACGGCTGGACGATATTACCCAACGACTTGGACATCTTCCGTCCTTGCCCATCCTGAATGTGACCGAGCGAGAGGACGTTCTTGAAGGAGACCTCATCGAACAGCAGCGTGCTGATCGCATGCAGGGTGTAGAACCAGCCGCGCGTCTGGTCAACGGCTTCGCAGATGTAATCGGCAGGGAACTGCGATTCGAACTTCTCCTTGTTTTCGAACGGATAGTGCCACTGAGCCACGGGCATGGCGCCTGAATCGAACCACACGTCTATGAGATCCTTGACACGGGTCATTTGATTCCCGCAGGCTGGGCACGCCCAGTGAACATTGTCCACATACGGTCTATGCAGGTCCAACTCGGTGAGATCGCGGCCCGCCTTTTCAGAGAGCTCAGCCACCGATCCGATGCATTCGCGATGGTCGCACGACTCACACCCCCAAACCGGGAGAGGCGTTCCCCAGTATCGTTCGCGCGAAAGCGACCAGTCAATGTTATTGGCGAGCCAGTTGCCGAATCGTCCATCTTTCGTATGTTCAGGCACCCAATTGATGGTGTTGTTCAGTTCTACCAGCCGGTCGCGATAGGCAGAAGTGCGGATGTACCACGAATCGCGGGCGTAGTACAACAGTGGCGTCTTGCATCGCCAGCAGAACGGATACGTATGAGTGTATTCGCCCGCTTTGAAGAGAAGTCCTCGCGCGCGCAGGTCTTCGACGATGCCCGCGTCGGCATCTTTGACAAATACGCCGCGCCAAGGGGTCACTTCAGGGACGAAAGTGCCGTCGGGCAGAACGGTCAACAACACAGGCAGACCGTGTTGTTTTGCCATTTCCATGTCTTCCTGACCGAAAGCCGGCGCGATGTGAACCAACCCGGTACCATCTTCTGTAGTAACGAAGTCACCGAGCACCACGTAGTGCGCCGGTTTATCGGGGGGCATAAATGTAAAGAGCGGGCGGTACTTTGCGCCTTTCAGCTTCCTGCCTTTGAACGTTTCGACAACCTTTACTTCCTCATCCCCAAACACCTTTGAAACGAGCGATTTGACAAGTATCAATTTTTCCTTGGTACCGTTGTTATCGCGTTCCACCGTCACGTAATCTTCTTCGGGGTGGGCAGCAACCGCCACATTGGCAGGCAACGTCCATGGCGTGGTCGTCCACACGAGCAGGGATGTGTCTTCCTTGTCCACCAGCGGCATACGCACAAATACCGATGGGTCGGTGGCGTCGTCATAACCGAGAGCGACCTCATGGTCCGAAAGAGGCGTGCCGCAACGCGGGCAGTAGGGTACGACTTTGTATCCCTTGAAGAGCAGTTCTTTGTCCCAGAAATTTTTCAGTATCCACCACACCGATTCGATGTAATCGTTGGTATAGGTCACGTAGGCATTCTCCAGATCGACCCAAAAGGCGATCCTGTCGGTCAGCTTCTCCCAATCTTGAATGTACGTGAATACGGACTTCTTGCACAGCTCGTTGAATTTATCGATGCCGTACGACTCGATCTGATGTTTATTATTGAATCCAAGTTGTTTTTCGACCTCGATCTCGACAGGTAAGCCGTGAGTATCCCAGCCTCCGCGCCGCGAGACATGGTACCCACGCATGGTCTTATAGCGCGGGAACATATCCTTGAACGCGCGCGCCAGCACATGGTGCACGCCAGGTTTGCCATTCGCGGTCGGCGGACCTTCATAGAAAACATATTCAGGCGCGCCCTGTCGCTGCTCGACGGTCTTTTTGAAGATCTCGCGTTGTTTCCAAAATCTCATTATGGATTCTTCCATCGAAGTCACATTGAGTTTGGATGAAACGGGTTTGAACATATCGGTCTCCTGGTCTTTTGGTCACTTCGTCTTGCAATTAAAAGTAATGCTCTCATCTCTTTCCAGAGACGAGAGCAAGGCTCACGTGGTACCACTCTGATTTCTGCCTGCATCCCTTGATGGCGCACAGCAGACACTTGGAAGACGACGGAAATCATCTTGTGTTGATAACGGAGAACAACTCCGATTCGCCTACTGTAGTTTCGGCGGAATGGCTCCGAGATGATTTTCGATTTGCTCCCTGATGTGGCTCTCACCGTTCCCACACTCGCTGACAGTCTCGGCAAATCTACTCGTTCTCTTCACTGCCTTTGTTGCGGAGATTATGCCACAACTGCAATTGACCGTCAATAATATCAGCGGGATAATGCCCCGTATGGAGACTCAACACCTCACCTTGGATTTCCTCCCGAAGGCCGGTTCCTCTCAAATTGTCAGCGCTTCTTCTCTGACTTTGCGACTGCCCCGCACTCCGCGGCTTTTCTACCGCCATGGATGGCAATCCTGGAGCAACACCACCTGGCTCGATCACTCCTCCCCGCCATCAACCCTCGCCCAACCGATCAAACGATTAATCGACGAAGATACGGTCTATGCCCAGCATCCGCGCCACATCTCCAGTGGAGTTGGCGCAGTTGAAATGGAAAATGGTCAGGTGATTATTCTTGGAGGGCTGGCTCTAGAAGCCCGCATAGAAATCGACAAGGAAACCCTGAGAGGTTTCTACGAACAAGGCAGGGGCGATTGGTGCATCGCCACCGGCGATTCGATCCAAACGTTTAAGACCTATACCGATTTGCTCGGCCAGAGACTGGGGCACTCAAAACGCAACCGCGTGCCGCGCGTGTGGTGCTCCTGGTATTCACTCTACCCTCTCATCAGCGAACGGCGATTGTTGAAGGTCCTAGATGGCCTCGGTGACCTCCCTTTCGATGTGGTCCAACTCGACGATGGCTGGCAGGCAAACCTTGGGGATTGGGAGGCGAATAAAAAATTCCCTTCGGGCATGGCTGCCATGGCGGACTCCATCCGCAAAACGGGACGAAGCGCCGGGCTATGGCTCGCGCCGTTCGTCGCGCGGGACAATTCTCCACTGTATCGCAGCCATCCTGATTGGTTCCTCAAGGACGAGAATGGAAATCCAGTCCTTGCGCACAATAATTGGGGCGGTCCTGTGTACGCGCTCGACACAACAAACTCCTCTGCACTCGAATGGATCGCAACGCTCATCAAACGAGTTCGCGGATGGGGGTACGACTATCTCAAACTTGATTTTATGTACGGAGGCGCGTTGCCGGGCAAACGCTCTGAAGATCTGCCACGCGAAACCGCATACCGCCGGGGATTGCAAACGATCCGTGAGGCGGCGGGCGACGCCTACGTTCTGGTGTGCGGCGCGCCGATCCTTGCATCGCTGGGGTTGTGTGACGGTTTACGCGTTGGACCGGATACCGCGTCGTATTGGAAGAACAGAGTTATCGAGACCTGCCCTACCACAGCCACCGCGCCGGATGCATTCAACGCGTTGCGAAACAGCCTCCAACGCTACTGGCTCAATCCGCTGGTTGATATCGACCCGGATGTGGTTTACTTTCGTTCGAAATTCTGCTCGCTGAAAACAGAGCAGAAAATATTATCGCAAGACCTTGGACAAATTACGGGTTTCAAAGCGGTTTCTGACCTCCCCGACTGGCTCAACACGTTAGAAAGAGATGCCCTGCGCTCATTTTTGGGATCAAATCCCACCGTTGAACAACTCGATTGGTATCGTTTTCGCCTGGATGGTCGGGTGGTTGACTTTCGCGAGGCGATTAAAGCGACACGATCAATATCACCAGTTTACAACCCCGTATACGTCGAAAAAATTTTACATCTCTATGAGGTTCTCAAGGTTGGCATACCTGCATTTCTGGGATCAAGATTGTAATAACACGCCTTGCTTGTTCCGCATCAACGCGCTCATTTGAGTACGTTCAGGGTACCTGCATTTGTTCCCCGGCGGTGATCGCTGATCGAATCCCTTCGAACATACGTTGATCAGCATTTGCAGGAATTACGGTGATCAGTTTGTGCCGGTCGGGGTCGGCGGCTAGTTCATCTGCATAGCGCCCCGTACGACTCAACGCGATGACAGGTCTACCGATCTCCAGACTCAAGTCGATATCCTTGCGGGATTCTTCGCCACCATTGATCAGTATGGTCACAGACCGTTGCCCCAGCGACAGAATTGTTGCCGCATCAGCAATCCACGGCGATTCGTCCCCAAATTGGCTGCCGGGCACGAGGATGAAATGGGAGCAATGCGGCTCCAATTCCAGGCGCTTCTTCCCCCACCATAAGAACGTCGCCCCTTGCGGACCGGCAGGCCAGGTTACCTGAGTTTCAAGCGTAACGCCGATCAAGGGAAAGGTATAACCGCTCTTCCAGCGTACCTGTCCGATTTGAGCCATCACCCCCATGTCGGTTCCTCCACAGATCACCAAAGCTTTGAGGGCATTTGCAACCTCTGAAATTATCGTAACGGCTCGACTGGTTGCCTCCGCATGTTGTTCATCAATCTCGCTGCCAATCAACACGATAACAGGATAGCCATCGTTCAACCGCATTTCAGAAATTGCCTCACCTAACTCTAGGCGTGTTGCCGGAAAAACACACAGCACTTCCTGTCCGGGAAAATCAATCTTTTGTATACGCATATTGACCTGGCCTCATTTTCTCAACTTTATAAGGAACGGTAAACTTATTCGAAGGGATCATCAGCGTCCGGTTTGTGGGACCGACAGCTTCCCTCGACCTCACGAACTGGCGCCATTTGCCATGAAGAAAAACGGGGGGATACGCCAACAGCACAAGCAGGTCCATCGCGACGAAAAGAAGGGTTAGTTTCATGTTCGATCGCCCCCGTTTATACCCGCGAATAACTCCCGGTTATGTTTGGATCTCTTCACATTGGCTTCATGTTCCGCGATCCGCCTTTTGAACTCGTCTTCTTCGATCACGAGGAGATCGGGCAGGTTTTGAGCGGAGAGCAAAAGCGCGGCGTCATCTCGAAGTTTGATATCATCGAACACCTTTAGGAAAGCCGCGACTCCCCGACGAAGACGGATGTGATCGTCGACCACGGAGTTTTCGTTGATTGTCGCCGGTGGAGCCACGGGCAGGTTACCGTCATAAACAACTCGGACGGCAAGCCTGCCATTATCCACAAACGGGTATTCCAAGTGGGTCGGCAAACTATCGAACTGGCCCCGGTCAAGGATAAATGCATAGCGGAGCCCATCGCTGTTGCACGAAATAACCTGTATCTGGAGTTCCGCGCTGAGATCGTGCAATAATCGCGGGTCAAAATAATCGCTGAAGGGGATTGACGTATGCGTGGCGATATGGCTGTTATTGAGGATTCCGAAGAGCACAATCATGCCGGTGTCCGGATCCTGAATCAATCGCCAATGTTTAAATCGGGGCAACAATCCCCACTTTGTTAGAATCGCTGCTGTACGCGACTTAATCCGCCGAGCCTCTCGATCATAATCACGTGGTTCAATTATCCCGGTTATCATCTTCGTCCTTCCTGTCGCTTGTGGTCAGATTGCGTTTGACCTCATCCAACCAGCGACCGGCTTGATCATCGGACCCGGTGGGTTGAGTTGGAACATCGAGACTGTCCAGTACGAGATGCGGCGGATGTGGCTCGTTTTGGTGGTGGTAATGTGGTGGAAACTCGAGCGGGGCTGGAGCCTGCAATCTTTGCGCAGGGATTTCGACTATCACACGGCTTGCCTGCGGAGGGCTTAGCCGACGCCAGACTCCCCAGAGGACCAGACCTCCGAGCAGCACAAGAAACACTGGCAAACACCACGTCCAAAGAAACCCGATCGGTCCCTGTCGGCCCTCATCACGCTGGCGCAGTTGATCTGCATACCACTGCGCGGTGGCCTCGCCTGCTTGTGTCTGAGTGGAGATCGTATCCGCTATCGCGGTTTGAGTGCCCGCCGCGAGATTATTCAGATATTGTTGGTTCAGCACTGCTTGTGCGCCTGTCGTGGCCTGATCCACCACCTGCGTCTGCCGGATCGCATCCTGGGTTAGCGCTGCATTCTGTGTGGATGCGGCGGAATTTAATGTGGCTTGTGCATTGGCGAAAACAACTTGGGCTGTACCGGCGATTTGAGCCGCGACGATATCTGCGTTGTTTTGATCCTGAGTCTGTGCAGCGCTTAAAGTGGTATTGGCTGAATTCAAGGTAGCCTGTGCATTTGCCCGCACAACTTCAGCTGTTGAGGCGGCTTGATTATTTTCATTAATCTTCCCCTGGGTGAGCGCAAAAGCCAGCGTCGCTTCGGCACACGCACTACAGGGTACAGGCGTGGATATGGAGGGATCCAAGAACGACTCCGGTGGAGCTGGCGTCAACGTCGGCAGCGTGACACAACCGGCAAGGCTGAACACGCCCAACAGTAATCCAACCATGGTATTCAGTCTTATAAATCGGCGCACCGCATTCATTTCAATTTTCACTCCGCTAAATCGAGACCTTGCCAGCTGGTTCTGTAATAGCACCAGCAGACGGCAACGATTCAGCACGACCTCTTCTACTTAGCATGACATTCACAAGCCTTCACGCTGGTTATCCTCCTATAGGCTATTTATACATATTTTATGAACTGATGCGGCCACAGAATGAAACTGAGCCGCATCAGTCTGTCTCTATTCCGATAAAGACCGCGATATCTGAAAGAAGGGAAGCGTTATCGCAGGTAACCAATCAGGAACAGGACGAGTAATACTATTACGACTGTGTACAACATGGAATTTCTCCTTTCTCCCTATCATAAACTCCGGCGCACCATAATCTGAGGCAGGCGCGTGGATATCGATCAGCGAAGTCAGGCAGCACCCAGCAGATTCAAGACAACGATCACCACCACAATTACAAGCAGGATGTGGATTGCGTTACCACTGCGGGGAAAGCCAGAGAAGACAGTCGGGCCGAAATATCCCAGCAACCAGAGTACAAGCAGAATTACGATAATCAGATTAAGCATAGTTTTTTCCTTTCGAGTTATTGGAGACCATAGGTATCATACGTTTAATCCTCCCACTATACAACCATCGGTTGGATGAGGTTGTTATCGGTCGCTTGGGGGAGGCATGTTCGTTCAGGGAATATCAAATCGGGACCGGGCT
>CAZFDL010000018.1:0-9408 GCA_964517905.1 uncultured Anaerolinea sp.
CTTGCGACCATCGACTCATGAGGAGGTTTCTTTCATTCTCGCGCCCCACGAACGGGGTGAGTTGTGTGACCCCGCCGGCGTGAAGCCGGCTTCGCACACCGGAGGGCCGCGTCACTTTATAGAGTTGCATGGGGTCCGGCACACCTTTCAAGATGTGCGGACCGAGATCGTCCACGATGAAGAATCCCGCGACGAGTCGTTGAGTGGCCGCGGAAATGCAGACGGAACCCGGTTCAGACGCCGCCTGGACTCTTGCCGCCACGTTAGGCGTTTCTCCGAATATGTTGCCTGAGTCGCCGCCCTCCTGGCGGATCATCACCTCACCGGTGTGGATTCCCACCCGCACCGCGAGGCTCCTTGAAAACTCACGCTCGAGCGAGAGGTTCAGTTTTTGAATCTCCTCGATCAACAGCAGACCTGCGCGGATGGCACGTTCCGCATCGTTTTCCCGCGCCATTGGGTAACCGAAGAGAATCAAAACGCCATCCCCCAGGTATTGTTGGACGTGACCTTCGAATCGCTTGACGACCCTCGCCGCAGTCTGGTGATAGCGACTCAGGATGCTGTGCCAATCTTCCGGGTCAAGTTGCGCCGAAAGTTCGGTGGAGCCGACCACATCCGAAAACATCACCGTCACCTGGCGGCGTTCACCGTGGGAAGGGGTAGCCAATGCCATAATCGCTGCGCCTTGATTCCTGATAACGAAAAAGGGTAGTTATAGAACTACCCTTTTTCAAATGATTGTTATTTTCCGTAGACGAAATATTTTCCCATGCCGAGTGCCACCCCCATATCGCCGCTCACCTTGACCTTGCCCTTCATGAACGCCATGGTTGCGTCCAATTCGCCGGTGGAGATCTTGATGTAATCCTCCGAGTCCACGGTCATGGTCATTTTGGGGCTCGCGTGCAGACCCTCGGTCGATTCACACTTCTGGTCTTTGATGACCACGTACCAATCGGATGCTTGCGCGCCAGTGAATCTGAATTGAACAACTGTATCTACGCCGGCGGCTTTATCAGGTTGAAAGGCTGCTTTGATGGTTTGCGTCATCAATTCTTTGATCGTGGGCGGCATAATACCTCCTCAGGGGTCTGACTGATGTTAAGAATGTTGTTACCGGACAAAGTATAGCATAACTATTCATCAGGGGTTGCATACAAAGCGGGCAAATGCCGCATCGAATAAGCCGCGCGCGGAGGTTTCGTCTGGCGCGTAGGCTTTCCACGCGAAGACGCGGTCGCCGCACGTCCAAGCCGCCGCGCCGCCGTAGGGGAGCAGCGATGTCGCGGTGGAACTGATCGAGGTGTAGATCACGTTCATATCGCGAATCAGTTTCACGTCGAGAGTACCGAGGCGTGTATCGATCTCAGCGTCCACGATCAGGTCAAGCAGAAACTGCGGGTCCGCCGCGCCGGGCGCCAGTTGCCACATCAGTTGGATGAACAGGTTGCCGTTGAAAGCGGCGAGCAATCCCTGCGAATAACTGCTGGGTGCGGCGGGATTTACCTGCGCACTCACATCGTAGAACGCCATGTCGGTGGGATGACCGATGCAAAACTGATATTCACAGAACAAGCCCCTCAGATCGAAGGGTGTTGGGGATGGATACGGTGTTGGTATCGGCTGTGATGTGTTCGTCGGAATGGCAGCAAGTGTCGATGCCACAGCTACCTGGATCTGAACGTCGGGATCGGGTTTCGGCGTGCATGCGGTTACAATTAAGGCAATGAAAAGAATGTACGTGATTCGCATGTCGGTGATTATACAGGCATACGGAACATTCCGGACGGCACTCACGTCAATTGCTCAAGGAAAATGCAAGGAGTTTGAATGAAACGAATCCTGTTGTTCTCCCTTTTATTTTCATTGATTCTAACTGCCTGTGCCGGTGAACCGCAACCGACAGAGCAGTCTTTTGTGCCGATCGGAGGCTTGCGTCCGACACCAACGCCGCAAGAGGATCTGACTCCGGCAGAGCAGGCAGCTGTTGCGCTTCTCGCTTCCACCCTCAATGTTTCACCCGACGAGATCACGGTTCTCTCCTCGCAAGCGGTGGAGTGGCCTGATGGCTGCCTCGGCGTGCAGCGACCCGGCATGATGTGCACCCAGGCTATCGTGCCCGGATTCAGAATTATCCTGCAGACGGGCGAAGAGCAGTTTGAGTTTCGTACAAATCGGAGTGGCAGTCAGGTGGTGCAGATGACCGGCGCGCACCTGGGTTTGATGGAGGAAGCCATCGCGGCGCAGCTTGCCTTCAATCTCGGGATGGATGTGGACGAGATCTTGGTGGTAAGTAGTTCCGACGTCGAATTTTCAGATGCCTGCCTCGATGTCGCGATTGAAGACGTATCATGTGCGCAAGTGATCACCCCCGGCAAGGTCATTGTATTGGCAGCACAAGGTCTTGAATTCGAATATCACATCAGCGAAGACGGCAGCCGGGTACAACCTGCGACGATGGCTCTCACATGGAAGCGGGAGGGAGGCATCGCTGGATTCTGTGACCGGATGACGGTTTTCTTATCCGGGGAAGTCATTGGAAGCAATTGCCGATCCGAACAAACAGACCTGACGACGAAGCTTTTCGCGGATGTGTTGAGCGCGACAGAGCAACAGGAATTCTTTGAGTGGGTGAAGGGATTGGATCAGGTACGTTTGGATGTATCCGACCCCGCCGGCGTGGCTGACCGCATGCTGGTTGCGCTGGAATTCGAAGGCATTGGCGACGATCAGCCGACCGAAGCTGAAAAAAAAGCGCTGCTGGAATTCGCGCAAAGCTTGTATCTAAAGCTTAACTCCAAGTAATTTGCCGGTAAACGAAGACCGCCTACATGCAGGAGGCGGTCTTGTGTTTTAAGTCGATTGGCTTTCGCAGGGAGCAGAGGACACTGCCTCCTGCTGTACTTCTCGGCGACCTAGGGACAAACTCCGAAGTCAAGTATTATCGTTAGGACAACCCCGAGTGGTGGAATTGCACTTTCGTTAGGGCAGGATACCCGCATCCGATTGGTGGTTGGCGTTCCGGCCGCGGGATTCCTTTCCGGATCAAGGTGCGCCGGCGTCGATCCACTCGATCACGTAATTCAGTTCATCTTCCGTGAACACTTTGAAATGACCGCCTCTTTGAACTTGAACGAGCGGACTGTTTGCGCTATCGCCCGGTACGATCACCGGTCCATTATCGCCGCCCGCCAGCGCGTCTTCGTACGAGAGCAATGAGAGCCCAGCCGATGGATCTGCGCCATGACAGGCTGAACAACTTGCCTCAAAGAGCGCGCCTATGTAATTTGCGAACGTCGGTGTGCCCGTGGGAGGGGTGAGAGGCCCTGCTGTGACGGGAGGAGGAATTTGCGCCTCAAGGATTTCGCGTAATGCGGGAGCATCGAATCCTGCGAACGTGAAGACGCTGCCATGGCAGGCACTGTTGGAGCAGAAGGAAATGTTGCTGGTCCCGCCTGGGTCTTCGGTGGTATGGCAGGTGGAACACGTAGTATCAATTGCCAGGTGGTGGATGCTGATCCAGTTCGCGTTGTAGTGCGTATTCGGTTCCAAGCCGTGACTGATCTCGATGTTCGTAACCGCATCTCCCGTGGCGCGGACGACTGGTATGGCATGGCAGATATTGCACTCGAGGCGCACCGCCTGTTTTTCCTCGTTCAGGTGCTTGCCATCATGACAGCGGAAGCAGCCCGGCGAATTTTGATGACCGATGTTATTGGGATACGTTGTCCAATCGATCTCCTGGTCTTTGAAGACCGTGCGGTCATAAATGGCTTTCATTTCATCCACCGCCGCCTGTATCTGTTCCTCGTGCCCGCTGTAGTACTCGGTGCCCTTGTAGTACTCATGGAGTGCATCAAAGGAAGCCATCGCGTCGTCTCTCGTTTCGAACGACAGGGTTAAGGTGTAAATGGCGCGCTTGCGAACTTCGGGAATTTCAGGGCTGATCAACCCGCGCGACATGGCAAGGTCGACCGAGTCCTCCGGAAACATGAATTCGTGTGTGACCCGGTTATGGCAGGTGATACAGTCCATTGGTTTGAGCTGGCTCTCGTCCACCGACTTCGGATCGAAGCCCGATTCGACATCAATATATTCGGTGAATGTGCCATCCTCGTTCATCACACGTACGTATGGAATTTCCTGTTGCAACGGATCATCGGAGTAGTAGAAGACAGGTGTGATGATGTGCCAATGGATTCCGCGCCCGCCGCCCTCGCGCTTCGAACCGCCGCCCGTCTTCATGATCAGATATGTGGTGGTCGCTGTATTGTTCGTGTCACTGGCGAAATGCGTGAAATTGCGCAGGCTGTCATCCGTAAACGTTTCGGGGCGATGGCATGTTTCGCAAGTCTCCACCGCCGGACGCAGCGCTTTGGCGCGTATCGGAAACTCGTAGAGCTTGAAGATCTGATAGTAGCTTTCCTTGAGGCCCTGTGATTTGCGCACGAGTTGACTGGTAAAGGAGGTGCGCCCGATATGACACTCTTCGCAGGTAACGTTTGAGTGTGGAGATTCGACGTATACGGCGTCCTGCGGAGGCATCGTATGGCAGACTGTGCCGCAGAACGAAGGGGAGTTTGTGTACTCCCACGCATGGATGCCGCCGAAAATCAATATCAACGTCACTATCCCCATGGTTACAACGGGTAGAAAAAACATCCAGCGCGGAGAATCGGAAGGGGGGAAAAAGAAATCTTTTAGACGTTCACGGAATTTCATCTGCGCCTCTTGTTTACCAACCTGTTGGCTTTCAATAAATGAATACTATTCATTAATTGAGTTGAACAATTTCTAATTTCAATTGTACCAGATAGGGAATAATATCTAGGCGCGTACATCCGCGCGTTCGAGTACGGTTTCAGAGTATTAGGATGTGGAAAGGCATCCAGTACTAAAATTCATGAAACCGCTGTCGCATCATGGGGATGCGAATAGGACCTGCGGCTCTGGAAAGGCAGGTAGCGGGCGGCAAGACTGAACATGAGCAGCCAGTAGGATATGACCAGTGCGGCGACTGAAAATTCCACCCACGTAGGGCTATAGGAATTGACGACGATAACAGGCGTATAGGGGTCGTATGTCGGTGTGGCGATCAAGCCGGAGAAATTGTAATTCCAACGAGTGAGGATGGCGGCAAATATAGGAATGACCGAGAACGCCATGAGATACCGGAAATTTTTCACCGATCTGGCGGCAAGCAAGACCGATCCCGCGATCACAGGCAGGAGCACCTGCCCAAGCCAGAAGGATAACGAGTACGGAGCAATGGCGTTCAATGCCTCGGTTTGCAGACTGATGTTGCGGTCGAACGAATAGTAATTGGTCACTGCCCAATCCCAAACGCGTAGATAAGTCAACAACAGGGTCACTCCGCCGGAAAGGCGGGCAACATCGATAAGCACGTCATCTTCCACCATGCCCGGCCGCATCACACGGAATACGATGACGCCCAAAAAGAAGAGCAGTGCGATCCCTCCGCTCATGGCGGAAAGGACAAATTGCACCGGGGCGCTCGGGTTGAACCAGATTCCCCGTCCGTAAAGAACGGAATAGGTGGCGCCCAGCGAGGCCTGATGTAGGAGTGAGAGCGTCAGACCTAATATCGCCAATACAGGTCCAAACTTGTGAAACCAGTGCGCAAGTTTCTTAGCGACGGCGGTAACTGTCTTTAGTATTTTAAATCTTTCATGTAATGCATGACCGTTGAAGAACGGATGGTCGACAACGATGGGAACCATCTCGGCGACGAGAACGCCAAGGTATAACACCACGCACATTGTCACTTCCCAAAGAAGGGAATGGGGTTGCCAGAAAACCACCGGATGCCAAAAGCGGAGCGGCTGACCCAAGTCAAACAGGAGAACCATGCCTGCGGTGGAATAGGCGAGGAAACCGAGGAGCACGGCAAGCTTACCGATCACTTCGAATCGTTTCAATTTCAAGAGGTAGACGATCACACCGAATACAAAGGCGGAACCTCCCAGCGCGATTGCGGAGAGGTCAATTGAGATCCACAATCCCCAGGGGACTTTGTTCGAGAGACCGGTAACATGCAAGCCGTCGCGCAAGACGACGAACGCTCCGACGAGTCCGAACAGGATTCCAACTACCAGGAGGCCAATCCAGTAGGGAAAAATATCCATATTGATTTTACCGATTCGAAGCCTCGGATGATAAATATTAGATTCCATGCTCAATTTCCTTGAAAAGGATTCTCTGTCTCGGAATTGGGGGGGATATAAAATACGCGCGGCTCCGTGCTGAGCTCTTCGCGCAGGCGGAGTGTGACTTTTGTATCAGCAAGTGCTGTTGAGATCGGGCTGGCGGGATCGTTCAGGTCGCCGAAAATGCGGGCGGTGGTGGGGCAGGCCACCACACACGCGGGAGTCGCCTGCGTATCCACGCCGGGGACGAGACCGCGTTCCAAGCCCGCGTCGATGCGATGCGAACAGAACGTGCATTTTTCAACCACTCCACGCGGACGATTCGGCACCTCCTGGTACCCAAAGGTTGGCGACTGGGGACTCAATTCGATCGGTTCTCTCCAGTTGAAGACACGAGCCTCGTACGGACATGCGATCTGACAGTACCGGCATCCGATGCACAAGTCGTAATCCATGGCGACGATTCCATCGGGACGTTTGTACGTTGCGCCGACCGGGCAGACTTGGACGCAGGGTGCTTCTTCACAGTGCATGCACGGACGTGAGAGGAAGAATTCATCGCCGGACTGTGTCGTTTCGGTGGTCACCACGCAGTAACGCATATCATCAGCCAGATTATTGATGGCATTGCATGCGTAGGTGCAATACTGACACCCAATGCACAGATTGATATCGATCAACATACCCCATTGATGACCGCTGTCTCCTTCGCCCACACCTGACGCAGCGCGGGCAGAGAGGGTCTTGGCTGCCACCAATTGTGTCACACCGGCAGCTGCAACCACTGCACCGGCGAGTTTTAGGAAATCGCGGCGAGTGGTGCCTTGTGCCTGCTCCGATGCCGCTTGATGTACATTATCGTGTTCCTTCATGATCAGCCTCCAGGCAAAGCTCAGGATGTTTTACCGTTGGATGGAATGCCCGGGTCTCTCCCAAGGACAGCCCATGAGATGATCCCTCCGATCAGGACGCCTGCGAGTACTGATACCCACCCCGGCAGGCTTATACCGCCAGTAGCGGCCTCGGTCGTCTCGGGGATAGTCTCTATTTCGGGCGTTGGCGCCACGTCGACCATGGCCTCGGGATCAGCCATAACTTCGATCTCGAGTCCGGCATCGAGCATCCGTCTTGCTTCGTGGAGGTCTGTGTGACACTTGTCGCATGTGGATACCGACACAACGAGCGTGTGGTTCTTGTCGTCGCCCATGTGACAATTGACGCAACTGAGACCAGCCGCAAAGTGGGTGGATTCGAGCACGGTCTTCATGTCCGCCTTATGGCAGTTTTCACAAACGATTCTCGATCCGGGAGCCAGCTTGAGTCCCTGGGAATGTTGTTCATGGCAACTGATACACGTAAGGCCGATCTGTCCATGTTTGCTGATCGCCAATTCCCCGGCGATATCCTCCCCGGCAACATCGGCATGACAAACCAAACAGGTCGACTCTTCTGTTTCAACCGTATATTTGGCGCTTTCAGGATGTTTTCCTTCGGTATTCGCCAGCTTATGACACACAACACAACTGACGTTGCTGTCCCGGTGCTGGCTGCCTTCCCACAATTTACCCGCCTGCCCGTGGCATCCCAGGCAAGCGCTAGGATCCTGTTTGATCGGCTCCACAGCGGAAACGCTCTGGGAAGGAACGAAAACTAGGGCGGCGAGGGCCACAAGCAAGGCAAGGCTACCGGTGAGGAAAAACATGGAATTAATGGGTTTCATTGTTTGGCTTCTCCCGAAAACTGGGTAGATTTATCCAATCGTCATGGTACAGGTTAATTGCCAGCTAAATAAGTGTAGACTGTCACATATTCCCACAATAAACGTCATTCCTGCCCTTAATCGTCCACATTGCCAAATTCCATTTCTTTGTCGTATGGGGGCAAAAAAACCGGCAAATCTCTCGTTTCAGCAATAATATGAATATCCTAAAATGAATTACTTTTGTCCGAAATCGGTATGACATCCGTTCTCTGCTCATAACCGGAACTTATAATAGAATAAGCAGGAGATTAAAGAATGTCTCCTACTTCATTGATTGCGGAGGTGTTCTATCGAAACGATATAAGGATATCCAGGTTGAAACCAAACGAAAAGGAGAATAATTAGAATGTCAACTAAGAAAATACTCATTTTGATCGGGACCTTGCTGATCGCGTCCATGTTTATTGCAGCATGCGGAGCGCAAGGCGAACCCGGTCCCGCCGGCCCGCAAGGTCCAGCCGGTCCGCAAGGTGAGCCCGGCCCGGCTCCTGCTGCCGCGGATCTAACCTGCACCGAATGCCATAACGATACGACCGTTATCCTTTCCAAGGAGGGGCAATTCAGGGAGAATTCTGTGCATGGAACGGGCGAATCCTTCATTCGAGGCGAAGGCGCTTCAGACACCCCGTCTGCATGTGCCGGTTGTCACGGCACCGAAGGCTCAAAGGCACGTATCAACGCTGGTCTGCCTCCTCATGATGCGTCGGTTACGGGTGTGACAAACGTCTCCCCGTTTGATTGCCGCACCTGCCACAACATCCACATGACCTACACGGGTGAGGATTGGGCTCTAACTGGCGCTGCACAACCTGTGAAGATGGAGTACTCCGAAGGAACCTATGACGGTGGTGCCGGGAATTTGTGCGCCAACTGCCACCAGATCCGCAACCCCAAGCCCGAAGTCAAGGACGGAAACGTCGCAATTACGACTCAGCGATTTGGCACTCATTACGGTGTCGAAGCCCAGATGTTGCTTGGCGAAGGCGGTCTTGGTCTGACCGGGAATCCCAGCTCTCACTACAAGGGCGTGGATGACACTTGCGTAGCCTGCCATATGGGCGCTGATGCCAATCATACCTACCTGCCCAATGTGGCGCGCTGCACGGACTGCCATTCGGATGCCAAGAACTTTGACGTCAATGGCGCGCAAACTGAGGTCAAGGAGATGCTCGAAGAACTCCATACCCTCTTTGTAGACAAGAAAATGCTGAACCCCGAAACCGATTTGTGGGGCATTTTCGACGCGGCGACGAGTACCTTCAAGAATCCCTCGGCGGATGCTCCCCTGGTAGTTCCTGAAGCGGTTGCGCAAGCAATGTGGAACTACAAGTTCGTAACTTACGACCAGAGCAATGGCGTTCACAACTCTGCGTATGCGAAGGCTTTGCTTGAGGCAGCCCTGGAAACAATGAGGGCGTACACACCGTAAGGTTCAATTAGTAATCAGAGGGGTGAAATAAATATACTGACGGGCGC